>CAZOOE010000927.1:0-1500 GCA_964581275.1 uncultured Clostridia bacterium | reverse complement strand
GCCGCTGCATTCAGAAGCGCCGGCATTTTGGTCCATGCCTATCTCATGTACGGCTTCCCTTCCGAGACCGTCCAGGAAACCGTCGATTCGCTGGAACGAGTCAGGCAACTATTCGCGGCCGATCTCATGCAATCGGCATTCTGGCATCGGTTTACGACGACCGCGCATAGCCCCATCGGTCTCAATCCAAGGGCCAATGGACTTCGAATCCTGGGCCCGGAGTTCAGTGGATTTGCAGAGAACGACCTTGTTCATCGGGATCGTGTCGGTCCGACACCCGAATGGCTCGGTGAAGGTCTCAGGCGATCCATGCTGAACTTTTTGGAAGGTCGTGGACTCAGCATGGATGTCCGGCAATGGTTTGATCGGACAGCTCCGCGCCCACGGGTTTCATCGACCTGGGTGAGCCGCATCCTGAAATCTAGGCACAGCACGGACAATCCAAATGCTGAACGGCCACTTGTCTGGTTAGGAGGACAGCCGGTCGGCGAGCCAAGAGGAACGGAAACCAAACTCCACATTCCCGGCCAGACGAAGGGGATCTCTGTCACTCTCCCTTCTCCGCATGCCTTGTGGTGTCAGGATCTCCTGGCGCAATCGGCTCCGCGGAACACACGAACTACTTCCTATCCGCTTTTCCGCGATGCAATGGCGACCTTTCCGGACGGGAATAGAGATTTCGCTGCGTTTCTCAGAAGCCCGGCATGGAAGAGAGTTCGTGAGGCCGGGCTTTTGCTGGTCTAACCCGGGAGCTGCATTCACCAGCCTGCTACGACAAGCTTTCCGATCATAGTGTCAGACTCCAACTTAGCATGGGCCTTCTTAAGATTGGTAGAATTGATCGGCCTCAGCGTTTCCCGAAGAATACTTTTGACTTTGCCCTCGTCGATCCAGTCGGCAATTCGATTGAGCAACCTGTGCTGCTCGATCATGTCAGCTGTTTGATACTTGGAGCGTGTGAACATCAGTTCCCAGACATGCGCCGCACTTTTGAGCTTGAGAACCTGCTGACTCAGGGGTCCCTTATTATCAACAATCGTGCAGATCTTCCCCTGCGGAGCGATCAGATCGGTCATCGAATCCCAATAACCATCTGTATCGGCACAGTTGAAGATGTAATCCACAAAACGATGGCCGGCGGTTTCAAGTTGCGGTCGCAGCGGCTCCCGATGATTGAGAATATGATCAGCGCCAAGCTGCTTCACCCACGCGATCGAATCCGTTCGTGATGCGGTGGCGATGACGGCCAGGCCGGCGATCTTCGAGAGCTGAATGGCCATGGAGCCGACACCACCTGCTCCTGCAATAATAAGGAGTGTGCAACCTTTGGACGAGCCATGGAGCGTGAGACCCAGCCGTTCAAACAGCGCTTCGTAAGCCGTGATGGAGACCAGGGGAAGGGCTGCCGCTTCCTCGACCGTGAGTGAATTGGGCCTGCGTCCCACGATCCGCTCATCAACGAGTTGATACTGGCTGTTGCTCCCAGGTCTGGTGATGTCA
>CAZOOE010000926.1:0-1505 GCA_964581275.1 uncultured Clostridia bacterium | reverse complement strand
GCCTCGCCACCGACGGCGACGCCGACCGCTTCGGCATCATCGACCGCGACGGCACGTGGGTCTCGCCCAATCACATTCTCGCGCTGGTCTACGACTACCTCGTCGAATCCCGTAAATGGAAAATGGACGCGGCTCGCAGCGTCGCCACTTCGCAAATGATCGACGCTGCCGCAAAACTCCATCGCCAGTCGACGCACCAGACGCCGGTCGGCTTCAAATACATCGGCCAGTTGATCCGCGAAGACAAGATCGCCCTCGGTGGCGAAGAAAGTGCCGGCCTCACCATCCGCGGTCACGTTCCCGAAAAAGACGGCATCCTTGCCTGCCTGCTGGTCGCCGAGATGCTCGCTGCCCGCGGCGGCTCGATTGAAGAGCAGGTCAAGCAATTGTTCAAGAGAGTCGGCCGCGAATTCTGGCCCATACGCGAAAACCTGCACCTCAGCGACGAACAAAAGGCAAACGCCATCAAGAAAGTCGCCGTAGACTCTTCGACACTTGTTGGCCGGAAAGTTGTTTCCGTCGATCGTACCGACGGCGCAAAATTTGTCTTCGACGATGGCAGCTGGATGCTCCTCCGCCTCTCCGGTACGGAGCCTCTGTTACGTCTGTACGTTGAAGCGGACAGTACCAGCGCATCCGCAAAGCTAGTGAAGGAAGCGACCGAGTGGGTGCTAAAAGCGTGAAGCCCGAGCGAAAGACCCAATTGAGGACGGAGCCAAAAGAAGGAATCACAGCATTCATCGAAGCGCACGGCCGGGCGATTCTTGGTCTATTCGTCCTCGCGCTAGTGGTTCACGACGTCTTCGGCGCTCATGGGTTCATCGCCATGCGCCGGACGCAAACAGAAATTGAGCGTGTAAAAAGAGATATCGACCGTCTTAGCTCTGAAAATCGCGAATTAGGCCAGCAGGTGAAAGCGCTGAAAAGCGATCCTCACTTGATCGAGAAAATCGCTCGCGAAGAATTGCAGCACGCCAAACCCGGCGAGGTCATCATCCGTATCCCGCAGGGGCAACAGCCCCAGGACTCGCCAACGAAGCCCTAGCTGGCCGCTTCTTCCATCGCGTCCGCAGAATCGACAGCGCGAGCATCGCCACAAAGATCGTCGCCAGCCCGAGCGTCGCTTTCGGAATGCTGCACTGCCCTTTCGGCAGAATAGAGAATCGCCCGTAAACGAACTCGATGTGTACCCAATACACGAGCAGCGAAGTCTGGCCGAGTTGAATGACCGGGCTGAACCCCCTCTGCGCAAATCCCCAACGGCACCACGCATACGCCAGAGCCAGAATCACCAGCAAAATGCCGCACCGCATCAGGAAAAAATTGGGACTCGTGTGCCAGTAGTCGTAGACAGCTGGCGAATAGAATCGAATCGGGCTCCGATCGAACCACACCGACAACACACACGCCGCGACACCGGCAGGGCCTAAGCTCACAAACACAAGGTCTCGCTTCCGCTTCGCGACATCGGAAAATAAGAAGAAACCCACCGCCAGCCCCGCAAA
>CAZOOE010000925.1:0-1518 GCA_964581275.1 uncultured Clostridia bacterium | reverse complement strand
AAACATGTCGGATCGATCGTAGCCGATGCGGAAAGGGTCGCGCAGGAATACGGGCTGGACCTCGTGTTTCATCCACACGTCGCCACCTACGTTGAGACACCGGAAGAGTGCGAGAGGTTTTTCGACGCCACGTCCCAAACCAATGTTGGATTGTGCCTGGATACGGGGCATTGCGCTTACGGTCTCGGAGACGCGGTCCACGAAGCAGAAAAATTCAAGAGCAAATTGCGGTTTGTTCACGTCAAAGATTGCAGCGTGAAGGTGCTGGAACAGGCGCGACAGAACAAATGGACTTTCGAAGAAGCAATCGAGAACAAAGTGTTTACGATTATCGGCCAGGGTGATATCGATTTTCCGGCGTTCTTTCGCACTTTGCTGAACAACGGCTACTCCGGGTGGTCAGTCGTGGAGCAGGACGTGAAATTTGGCGACCCATCAATATCACCTGCGAAGAGTGTTGCCACGAGTTTGAAGTATCTGCGTGAAGTTGTAGCCAGACTTGAACACTCCGGCGCGACAGCGTGACCCGCTGCGCGATGCGAATGAACAGTGTCATGAGGCCTGCATGAACAAGTTAGGCGTCGGCGTGCTTGGAGTTGGAGAGATGGGGCGTCACCACGCCGAGAACCTGCGCCGGCGTACGCCACGAGCACGACTTGTGGCCGTCGCCGATGTCGTTGGGGAGCGAGCACGCCAGGTTGCCGACGAACTCGAAATTGAAAAGTCCTACCACAGCCTTGAGGCAATGCTGGAATGCAAGGATATCCAGGCAGTAGTAATCGCCACTCCTGATAAATTTCACTATTCCGCCGTCAAAGTCGCGGCGGCGGCCGGCAAGGACATCCTTTGTGAAAAGCCGCTCGCGCTGAGTCTTTCGGAAGCGCGGGAACTCCTCGATGTGGTTTCAAAATCGCGCGTGCGTTTGCAGATGGGATTCATGCGGCGTTATGACCCTGCCTACGCCGCTGCCATGAGGGGGATCGAAGAGGGCGAAATTGGCGTTCCGGTGATATTCAAGTCGATGGGAAGAGACAAGGAGGGCGCGCCTCTTGCTTACTACGATTCGAATGTGAATGGAATGTTGTTCTACACCAATACGATTCATGATTTCGATTTGGCTCGCTGGCTGGTGCGCGACGAAGTGTGTGAAGTTCACGCCTACACGACCAGCGCCATTCGGCCCGAAATTGCAAAATATGGAGACGTGGTCGCGAGTGTGGTCAATCTGAAATTCAATGCCGGAGCGATTGGAAATATCGAATCGTACGCCCAGGCGGTCTACGGATATGACGTGCGGACTGAGATCGTTGGCTCCAAAGGATCGATCATGGTGGGCAGTTTGCACCAAACGCCAGCGACGTTTCTGACCGCCAAAGGAAGCACGCAACCCGTCGTTAGTCACTTCCTCAACGCATTTTCCGAAGCGTACCTGACAGA
The DNA here is from genome assembly GCA_964581275.1 of uncultured Clostridia bacterium. Taxonomy (GTDB): domain Bacteria; phylum Acidobacteriota; class Blastocatellia; order UBA7656; family UBA7656; genus Onstottus_A. The sequence goes on along the minus strand of CAZOOE010000925.1, from coordinate 81 downwards.
GATGCGGGACTTCGTGGACCGCATGCTTTCCGACCGGCAGCCCTACGTTACCGCGGCAGATGGGTTTAACGCGTTAGCTAT
>CAZOOE010000924.1:0-1519 GCA_964581275.1 uncultured Clostridia bacterium | reverse complement strand
CCTTTGCCTTCGGCCACGGCTGCCTTGGTCCCGCTGATCGCGTCATCAAAAGCCTCCTTCCGGCTTTTCATTTCCGCTTCGGATGGCGCCCCAACGCGGATCACGGCAACGCCGCCGGTCAGCTTTGCCAGGCGCTCCTGAAGCTTTTCGCGATCGTAATCGGAGGTTGTGTCTGCAATCAGCCTGCGGATCTCGGCGGCTCGGCCGTTGATCGCTTCCTTGTCTCCACCGCCGCCAATGATGGTGGTGTTGTCCTTGTCCACAATGACGCGCTTCGCTTTGCCGAGACTCTCGATTCCAATGTTCTCCAGCTTCAACCCGAGTTCTTCGGCAATGAACTGGCCACCAGTGAGAATCGCCATATCTTGCATCATGGCTTTCCGGCGGTCGCCGAAACCTGGCGCTTTAACAGCGACACATGACAGGGCACCACGGAGTCTGTTCACCACGAGTGTGGCCAGGGCATCCTGTTCGACGTCTTCGGCGATGATCACCAGCGGTTGATGCATCTTGACAATCAGTTCCAACAGCGGAAGCAGATCCTTGAGATTCGTGATTTTCCGCTCGTGCAAGAGAATCAACGGATCTTCCATTACGGCCTCCATTTTCTGCGGATCGGTGATGAAGTACGGTGAAAGGAAGCCACGATCGAACTGCATCCCTTCTACGACTTCAAGCGCCGTTTCCATTCCTTTGGCTTCTTCAACAGAAGTCGCACCTTCCGGCCCAACTCGCTCCATCGCTTCAGCGACGAGGTCGCCAATCGCTGAATCGTTGTGCGCTGAAATCGTGGCGACTTGAGCGCGCTCTTTCTTACTCGCCACCGGCCTGGATATCGCGCGGATCGCTTCGGTCGCTGCGTGGACGCCGGCATCAATTCCGCGCTTAAGATCGATGGCGCTTGCGCCGGCCGCAATGTTGCGCACGCCTTCCGCAAGCATCGAATACGCGAGGATAGTTGAAGTCGTCGTTCCATCGCCGACCACGTCGCCGGTGCGTTCAGCGGCTTCACGCATCATCTGTGCGCCGAGATTTTCTTCCGGGTCCTTGAGATCGAACTCCTTGGCGCGACGTTCCTTCTCGTCTTCCTGGTCCGGATCGCGCCAACTCGCGATCTCTTGGCGATAAAGTGCGTTGTCGTCGAGGTTGATCTTGCCGTCCAGCGCGCACAGCGAGCCGTCGGTGAGAATCGCCAGCGGGTTGATTTCCACCAGGCTGAGATCGCGTTCGTTGAACAGGCGATACAGCCCGTGCAGGATGATCTGCAACTGACTGCGTTGCTTGGCATCGAGCCCCAGCGAGCCTACTACGACACCAACCGAGCGACGGGCTCCTGCCTCTACACGGACTTCAGGATCTGGTCGCCGGCGGTCCCTTTCTTTCGCGACGACGCCTACGAATTCCTCGAGGACCCGTTCGTGGCTTCGGTGATCACCGCGCCCGCGCCCAACGCGGGCGCCGAGCTCGGTTCGCGTCGAGGCTCGGAACCGGGCTGGTAGCCGGTGAGCCCGTACTCCTA
>CAZOOE010000923.1:0-1524 GCA_964581275.1 uncultured Clostridia bacterium | reverse complement strand
TCCTTGCGATGATGTTCGCCGATCCCAAAAGAGTCCAGCCCGACTCTGTCAGCCAGCTCAATCTGTTCAATCAGGTTTTGCAGTCTATCGGTGTCCGTTACCTTGCGGCTCTCTTCAGTGAACGCCGCGGCGAAACTGTCAACTCCGATTTGTATCATGTTAACGCCACACTAGAAGGCGGCTGATCCTGTTTAATATAACGTCAAGGAACGAGCAAATTTCGCTATAAATTGTCGGACAGCATGCCGCAGGCCATCCCTTCCGCTACTTTCTTGGAAGACACTTCACCCCCTTGAAGCCGCGACCGCCCCAGTACACCGCCGTCAAATGTCGCGGCTGTAGAGCGTTCTTCCATGCGTTTCGAAGCCTAGAGATCTCCAGAATAACGCGGCGATCTTGTTTGTCGGGAGAACCTCTAACTCCACTCGATCAGTCTTTGTCTTTCGCGCTTCTGCGAGCAACTTCTCGGCGAGCTGGTGTCCGACTCCTTTGCGTCGCGCTTGAGGCTCCACGTAGAAGTCGTTGATGTCGAGGACGCGTCCAAGCTCGGCAGACGGCGAGTAGACTGCTAGCGCGACGCCGACTGGCACAATTCCATCTCGAGCAATGAGAAGAATACCGGGAAACTTTGTGTACAGGCATTGTTCGACAGCCCAGCTGATCCGGTCAGGGCGGGGCGTTATCCCCTCAGACTCATGATAGGCCGCGATCAAACGCTCGACCTCTTTCCGATCCTCTATCTTAGCAGGTTCGATCAGAACCAAGTCGGTCAGAATCTCCTTGAGACTTTCAACTGGCAAGGGACTCGTAAGGCGTAAAAGCACTTCAACCCTTCGCCCATCACATGAAGCCTAACAGCGGTACTACAAAGTCCACAAAGGCCGGGGCCCCGGCCACAAAGAAGTTCGAAGGATTTTCTAAAGAAGAGCACGAGGCGATGAGGGATTACATCAAAGAGAAAAGGGGAGCGGCGGCAGGAGTTGAAGGTGAAGAGGTCGTCCTTGCGAAGATTGCCGCGCTGAAGGAACCCGACCGTAGCATGGCCAAACAGCTCCATGCGCTCATCAAGGCGAGCGCGCCAACGCTGACGCCGAAAACTTGGTATGGTATGCCAGCATACGCGAAAGACGACAAGGTCGTCTGCTTCTTCCAGCCCGGAGCGAAGTTCAAGACGAGATACTCGACACTCGGCTTCAGCGACAAGGCGAAGCTGGACGAGGGCAACATGTGGCCAAACTCATACGCGCTGACAGCGTTGACTCCGGCCGTAGAAGCGAGGATCTCCGCGCTCCTCAAGAAGGCAATCGGCTAGAAATGAAGTCAAGTGGGATCTCTTCCCCCAAGGATGAGTCTGCTTCCCGGCAAATCGATGCAATAATCGCGAAGACAGACGATTGGCGAGCCAGGACACTGTCGCAGCTTCGCGTTTTAATCACGAAAACCGATGCTGAAATCATCGAAGAGGTCAAGTGGAAGAAACCCAGCAATCCGATGGGCGTCCCCGTCTGGTCTCACGATGGAATA
>CAZOOE010000922.1:0-1528 GCA_964581275.1 uncultured Clostridia bacterium | reverse complement strand
CACGCCGAGCGAATTCAATTGCCCGTTGGCCAGCACGATCGAGCCACGGCGAGTCTTCGGCGAAAAAGCGATATTCGTCAGGCACCCGCCCGTCTGGCCAGACTTCCAAACGATCTCATTGTTCGAATCGGACGAGATAAACCAGCCGAGGTCGGTATCCGTGCCCGGAACGCCGGTCGGCCTGCGAGTCTGAAGAATCGTCTTGAATGACGGCGCCAGGGAGGTCTTCTGAAAACCCATGCACGCTTTGAGAAATGCCGTCATGTCTTTCGCCGTCGAACAAACGGCACTGGCGCCCTCGATCGCCGGCATATCCCAGAGCGGCGACGGCTCCATCCGGGGGTTGTGACCTTGCGCGAGCTGCCGCCGCATCGCTTCGCTAAGGGTGATGCGCGTGGATTTCAGCTCGAGCGGATCACAGACTCACTCAACCAGAAGCTTTTCGTAACTCTTTTCCGCGCGCCGCGCCAACGCGAGCCCGAGCAGTCCGAAGCCGACATTGGCGTACTGGTAATGCGTGCCCGGTTCGTGCCTCAACTCGACATCGGCGAGAGAGGCATACAGCTGCTCGACCGTGTAGTCGACAAAAGGATTGCGCCAATCGGGCTTCAGATTCACCGGGCATGTTCGGCAGACCCGACGTATAGGTCGCGAGATCCAGCAGCGTGATCGGCGCATGCAGCAGTGGGATTCGAACAGAAGCCGGCAGGTACTTCGCCAGCGGATCGGACATGGCGACTTCCCCACGGGCAGCCATGTCCGCGAGCAATAGCGCCGTCATGACCTTGGTAATCGAGCCCACCTCGAAAACAGTGTCGGCATGAGCGGGCGATTGTCGACCATCCCCGTATGGCCGTGCGCGATGATCCGGCTTCCGCTTTCATCGACGACGACGGCAACCATGCCGGCCCTTTCGGCGACGTATTTATTGACCACCTCTCCGACAATGTCATCCGACGAAGCGTTATCCGGCGATTGCCCGTATGCGCGCAAGCCAAAGGCAACTGCTGCGCCAATTGAGCCCATCAAAACCGTGCGACGATTCGGCATACGACCTTCCTGGGGGAGCAAAGTCAGACGGCAATACCTGTTCGTTGACAAGTTGACGTGGTGGGCAGAGAATCTGAGCATCAATTCCGCTGGGTTTGAGTTCACAACTTTTTCGTTCGGTTTTTTGCAGAGTGCGGAGGTGTACGATGAGCACTAACGTTTTGTTCACTCGGTTCTTCAGGTTTGCCGCGCTGGCTCTGCCGGCCGCTGTACTGGCTCTCGCGATGGCCACCAGCTCGACTGCACAGAAGGTAGCGCCGGCTCAGGCGCAGGTCACGTTCACAAAAGACGTGGCTCCGATTCTGTATCGATCGTGCGTCCGATGCCATCGCCCGGACGAGATCGCGCCGATGTCTCTGCTCACTTATAACGATGCACGGCCGTGGGCTCGGGCCATCAAGGAACGCGTTGTTAAGCGCGAGATGCCACCATGGTTCCTCGACAAGACGATCGGCATCCAGAAATATCAGAACGATCC
>CAZOOE010000921.1:0-1529 GCA_964581275.1 uncultured Clostridia bacterium | reverse complement strand
CACATGGCCTTCAAAGGCACCGACAAGATTGGCAGCAAGGACTACGAGGCTGAGAAAGCGGCGTTGGCCAAGGTGGAAGTCTCCTATGTGGCTTACCTGGCCGAACGCGACAAGGCCATCGGCCGCGACGAGCAGAAAGTCAAGGATCTTGAGAAGGCCTGGAAAGATGATGTAACAGCCGCCCAACAGTACGTAGTTCCTAACGCGTTTTCAGAGATTGTCGAGCGCCAGGGCGGCGAGGGCATGAACGCCAACACCGATGACGATGAAACAAACTACTTCTACTCGTTTCCTTCGAACCGGCTTGAGTTGTGGGCTTACCTCGAGTCGGAGCGCTTTTTGCATCCGGTGATGCGTGAGTTTTATAAAGAGCGCGATGTCGTAATCGAGGAACGCCGCATGCGCACCGACAGCAGCCCGATCGGCCGCCTCCTCGAACAATTCATCAACACCAGTTTTCAAGCACATCCGTATCACCGCCCTACCGTAGGCTGGATGTCAGACCTGAATTCGTTCTCCGCCACGGACGCACAGAAGTTTTTCGATCAGTACTACATCCCGTCGAACATGGTGGTCGCGGTCGTAGGAGGGGTCAAGGCGTCGGAGGTAATTCCCGTTGTCGAAAAATACTTCAGCCGGCTGCCCAGCAAGCCGACACCCGACGAGCGCACCACGACGGAGCCGGCCCAGAACTCGGAACGGCGCGTGATTCTGCGTCAGGCCGCGCAGCCTTTCTACATAGAGGGCTATCACCGGCCGGATTATCACTCGCCGGACGATTCCATTTACGACGCCATCACGGACTTGATGTCGAACGGGCGCACGTCTCGGCTCTACCGCGCGCTGGTTCGCGACAAGAAGATTGCAGCCTTCGCCGCTGGGTTCTCCGGCCTCCCCGGAAACAAATATCCACACCTGTTTTCTTTTTACGCGGTGCCTGTTCCTCCGCACACACCGCAGGAACTTGGGGACGCGATCCACGCCGAGATCGAACGCGTCAAGAAAGAAGACATCAGCGACGACGAGTTGAAAATGATCAAGACGCGCGCCAAGGCCGATCTAATTCGAGGCTTGGCCGACAACCAAGGCCTGGCCCAGCAACTCGCGATCTACCAGGCACGCTTCGGGGACTGGCGTGAGCTGTTTCGATCGGTCGACAAGATCGACAAAGTCACGAAGGCGGACATTCGCCGCGTGGCTAACCTTACTTTCATCGAGAACAACCGGACCGTGGGCATCAGCGAAACCGTCAAGCCTTCGGCGCCGGCTTCGCAAGGAGGTGCGCAATGAAAACGGGGATCTCGACTTCGCTGCGCATTACTCGTTTAACACTGGGGATGACTGCGACTCTCCTCTTACTCCTTTTGGGAAGCACCAATCAGGCAGCTGCACAAGCAACCGACTGGCAGAAGATTTCGATCCCGCAGTTGCCTGCATTTCATCCGGTCGAACCAAAACGAGTCGCTTTGCCGAATGGCACGGTGATTTTTCTGCAGGAGGATCACGAACTGCCTCTGATTGATGGTTCC
>CAZOOE010000920.1:0-1540 GCA_964581275.1 uncultured Clostridia bacterium | reverse complement strand
GGGCGTCCATGCGAACGGCGCGAATACCTACGGACGTACCGTCCTGGAGTCAGCAAAAACTCTCAAATTCGATTCCGTTGTCGCATTCCTGACGGAAAAGGGCGCCAAACCCGGAACACCAAAAAATAGACTCCCGGAGCCCGCACCACAACGGTAAGATCACCACGAACTTGACGTGTCGACGATTGGATAACACTTCATGCGTGAGGGGGAAACATGCGGATTAGCTTATGGCTGAGGAGTTGCCTAGCTCTGGTAGCTTTGAGTGCGGTTCTAGGCATCGTCTACTCGCAAAACGCGACCCGTTCGCGTGAATCATTGGCGAAGCGTGTTGACATCGGGCCGACCGGTATCGACATCAAACGCCCAGTGTTCGCCGGGGCCTGCAAGGCTTGCCCCTGGGGTGTTCTGGGCTTTATCACGCAGGCCGCATTGAAGCCTTACGGTTATGACGTGAAGATCTGCTGGGTTTGCTGGTCGAGTTTCGGTCCACGAGAGATGGCTGACAACACCAAGCCGGTTCTACCGTCGGGCGCAGAGGAGGAGCCGATTGTCGCCTACACGGAACCACCACCGGATGCTGTACCGGATATCAGTGCCACCAGCGAGATCAATCTGATCGAGGCGTGGAACGGCGAAGGTGCATATGCTAGCGATAACAAGAAGAGACGAAATTACCGCGTCATAGCAGTGGTGCAGCAGCCCAATTTCCTAATGCTGGCAGCGAACAAAAAATCTGGCATTACGGACCTTTCGCAGATCAAAGATCGCAACCGTCCTACCTGGATCGCGTTCACCAATCGGGACAAGCCCGTTGAAGAGATCCTCGCCTACTATGGCATCACTGAGGAGGGGTTGAAAACCAAAGGTGGTGGCTTCATTCGCAGCGCAGACAGAACTCGTCGGGCCGCGGCCGATGTATTTATTGGCGGCGCTCTTTTGGCCGACACCCCCGAGCAGCGGATGTGGTACGAGGTAAGTCAGCTAAACGACTTGATCTTCTTCGACATCCCTGAGGCATTGTTGTCAAAAATAGCTGAACAACGAGGCTATATGCGCGCGACAGCACCGATTGCGTTCCTGCGTGGTGCGGAGCGTCCGATACCAACGGTGATGCGTTCGGCTCATGTTATCTATGTCCGCGATGATGCACCCGATAGTTTCACCTACGCCGTGGCCAAGGCACTGGACGAACATCAGGAACTGTTCCGGATGTACGGCGACCCTTGGTATTACGACACGAGAATGGTCGCGAATAGCAAAGTCATTCCAATGGCGCCAGGTGCGGTGCGTTATTACAAGGAACGGGGTTACATGAAATAAATTCGGCGGGCGAACTCTTACCGGCGCGGTTGGGTAGCATCACGCTGCTGGGCGAGCACCTTAAGGCGCACGGCTTGCGCACATTCGTCTTCGATTTTGAAATAGCGCGCCACCGCAGCCGCGCCGACGTCGAGCGGATGCGGTTGGCCGGGACGCCGATCGGCCAGCATCCTGAGCTTAGGAGCCGCACTGTCAAACTGAGACTGATTTCCCATAA
>CAZOOE010000919.1:0-1563 GCA_964581275.1 uncultured Clostridia bacterium | reverse complement strand
GATCCGATGGAGCACGCCCAAGAGCCGCGCTGAACAGCTCTTTCATGATGCGGCGTTAAAAGCCAGCTCGATTGTAACTCTGAGGAACAGAGCCCGCTTCAGGCGGTACACAAAACGTCGTTCACACCAACGCGTGCGCCGGAGATCATCACACAAATACGATCACGAGGCTAACCCAGACGCCGACGCTGAAATAGAGGCTCATCCAAAGAGCGTCGTTTCGCCAGTCTTCACTCGCGTGTGTCACCCGGCGGCGCACAAAAGCATCTTTCAATCCGTCACGAATCCGGAGATAACGCAAACCGGCGCGCTTGCCGGTCCGCCAACGCGTTATGTAGAGGGGGATATCCACAAACATGATCAGGGCAGTTGTGCCGGCAGAAGCGATCAGACCAATCGCAACCCATAAGGGTAATCCGCCGCCGGTTTGCTCATAGTAGATCACCAAACCGGTAGCAACCAGAACGACCATAATCGACCACAGCAATTCTTCGATAGCGTGACCGATGTGGTTGAGTGTAACGACGGCGCACCAACAGGCCAGTTCCGCGACAAAAATGATCGGCAGCACCGTCAGGCCGATCGTGCCGATAATCGAAGCGCCGGTCGAGTGCGAAAGTTTGAACAACAAGAGCGCGCATTGCAACGCAAAACAGATCTCGGCAATAGTCGCTACGGACCGGCCGAGAAAGACCGAAGAAAACGGCGAATCCCACAGGCACATCCGTTCCAAATCGATTCTCGGAAGAATCGAGCGGAACGCACAGGCGGCAACGAAAAGACCGGACAACATGAGCTGTTTGAATTGATACCCGTCAGCTTCCCGCGATACTCCCCATGCAGCGAGAGTCCAGAGCAGGATATTTGTAACCGAAACGGCGCAGAGGAACTGCCACCACCGATACGTGAGTATGTCCGGAACGATCGTCTGACCGCCGTCGCTTTCCCGGAACGACTTGCTAAAGTCTTGATACTCAGGGCGTGCGCCGTTCAAATCTTCCAATGGCAAACGGGCTCCGAATCCAATTCCAGAAACATATTTGAAACAAAAAATTAAAAGAATTGTAACCTGAGGTCAATCCCGTGGCGGAACATGAATACCAAATTCGCTTTGCAGACAACGAGAAGGAAAACCGAAACCACCACCCGACGCTCCGGAAACCGTCGACTGACGCCATGATTTGGCCGGAGATTGTCAGTGGGCGTAATACGCCTTGTCGTAGATGTGCCATATGGCCAGGGTCACAGCTGCGGAAATGAGACTAAACTCGCGTATGGATCTTCACACGTCGAATTTGGCAGCGGGTTGTGGTTACCGGGTGGTATCGTACATTCTCCGAAACTGCGCGGGCGTCGACGGCCTGCAATAGCGAGGAGATCATGATGAGAGCAGTGACAATCCGCGCGGCGGTTTCAGTCGTCGCGTTTGCCTTCGCATTCATTGCAGTGCTGTCCCAGAACGTCGCCTCCCAGGGAGGATCATTCCGTCCTCTCGTGAGCGAGGCACGATACGAGGCCTGGCAGACAGAGTTGTCGAACTGGGGGCGCTGGGGCCGTGACGAT
>CAZOOE010000918.1:0-1567 GCA_964581275.1 uncultured Clostridia bacterium | reverse complement strand
TCCTCGGCACTTTCCGTCAAAGGAGATACCTATGCCAACTAAAGAGCAATGCTCGGAGATCCGGGCCGAGATTCGCAAGTTTTGTAGCAAGTACACTGACGAGTACTGGCGCAAGCTCGACCATGAGCACAAGTATCCCGAGCAGTTCGTCGAGGAATTGACCCAGGCGGGCTGGCTTGCCGCGCTGATTCCCGAGCAGTATGGCGGCTCGGGCCTGTCGATGAAAGAAGCGAGCGTGATCCTGGAAGAGATCAATCGTTCGGGCGGTAACTCCGCTGCTTGCCACGCGCAAATGTACATCATGGGCGCGCTGCTACGTCACGGTAATGAAGAGCAGAAGCACCGCTATTTGCCCAAGATCGCTACGGGCGAGTTGCGCCTGCAAGCCTTCGGCGTCACCGAACCCGACGCCGGTTCTGATACCACTCATATTCGCACTTTCGCTCACAAAGAGGGAGACTTCTACGTCGTCAACGGCGGCAAGATCTTCACTTCGCGCGTACAGCACTCCGATATGATGCTGCTCCTGGCCCGTACCACCCCCTATGAACAGTGCGAGAAGAAGACGATGGGCATGAGCATCTTTCTGGTGGATCTGCGCACCGCGGGAGACTCACTAGAGGTGCGGCCGATCGACGCCATGATTAACCACGAGACCAACCAGCTTTTCTTCCGCGACCTCAAAGTGCCGAAGGACAATCTGGTCGGTGAAGAAGGCAAAGGCTTCTACTACATTCTCGATGGCCTCAACGCCGAACGCATCCTGGTGGCCTCAGAATCGATCGGCGACGCCCGCTGGTTTATCGCTCGCGCCGTCAAGTACGGCAAGGAACGCGTGATCTTTGGCCGGCCGATCGCGCAGAATCAAGGCATTCAGTTTCCCATCGCCCAGGCTTACGCGCAGACTGAGGCTGCGGATCTCATGCGCTTCCGCGCTGCTGAGATGTTCGATGCCGGCGAGCCCTGTGGCCCCGAGGCGAACATGGCCAAACTGCTGTGCGCCCAGGCAGCATGGGCCGCAGCCAACGCCACGCTTGACACCTACGGCGGCTACGGCTTCGCCGCGGAGTATGACATCGAACGCAAATTCCGCGAGTGTCGGTTGTTCTCGATCGCGCCGATCTCGAACAACATGGTGCTCAACTATGTGGCCGAGCACGTGCTGGGAATGCCACGCTCATACTAACAGTGCTGAGGGATGAGTGCTGAGTAATGAGTGAACCGGATTGAGTCATTGAACCATTGGATCATTGAGTCAGTGTTCTCACTCAGTCCTCAGTCCTCGTTACTCAGCCCTTTTCTGACGGAGGACCAATGAAAGTCGATACCGCATTCTTCCCCACCGGGTTTGAGGCTGCGGCGCAGACCGCGCGACGCGCCGAAGAGCTGGGATTCGATGGTCTGTGGAGCGCCGAAACTAGCCATGACCCGTTCTTTCCTCTGGTTGTCGCCGCACGCGAGACGCAACGCCTCAACCTCGGCACCGGCGTGGCGATTGTGTTTCCCCGCAGCCCGATGGTGCTGGCGAACATCTGCTGGGATCTACAAGCCAACTCCAAAGGTCGCT
>CAZOOE010000917.1:0-1575 GCA_964581275.1 uncultured Clostridia bacterium | reverse complement strand
TCACTGGTGAGATCGAGCGAAGTCATATTTTGCAGGGCTCTTGAAAAATCCGGATAGGTCGTCGAACGACGGCGAAATCACTCGATCTCATCCGATACTCTCCGCAGCAAGATGAAGGAGCTCGGGATTCGATACGACAACCGCGACATATCACAGGCAGCCACGAAATCGGCCTGATTCTCAGCGCTAAACCTGCGACCGGTCACGGTCCATCCAATCACGACGCCGACGTTAACGCCCTCAACTGTTTTTGAAACAGCGTCTTTACGGGAGGAATCCTGGACTCCCCGATTTTGGCATTCCTGCTGCCTTATGCGAGGGAGCGATCTGAGCGGAACTGCCAAATGGTGAAAATTTCAACTGTAGAAGGTACTGGGAAAGTCAGAACGATACGGCTTGAAGGCCGTCTCGTGGATATGTGGGTGACCGAAGTTCGAGAGTATTGCGATACGGTCCTGTCCGAGCGCCGGAAGCTAATTCTTGATTTGACCAACGTGTCGTTCGCTGATCGGCCCGGCATCGAACTACTCCAGCAACTTCAGGCAAAAAATGTAAGGTTGGTTAATTGTTCGCCTTTTCTCGCCGGCCAGATCGAAGGCAAAGGAGAAAGAGAGTCTTCATGGTGAATATGGACCTGGTACCGAGCGACAACGAACTGGGGTTGGAGCGTTTTGAGGCCGTCGCGCTGTCACATATGCAGGAACTCTATCGAACCGCCGCAGCAATGCTGCGCGATCGCATTCAGGCCCAGGATATCGTCCAAGAGACATACCTGCGCGCCTGGAAAGCATTTTCGAGTTTCACTCCTGGCACGAATTGCCGTGCCTGGCTTTTCAAAATTCTCTTTCGCGAGATCTCACACCACCGAAGACACTGGTTCAATCGGTCTCAGTTCCGCGGAACGGAAGCACTAGAGTTACTGGTCTACAAGGCGCCACAATCGGAAGACCTAACTGACGAAGAGATCCTTTCAGCCCTCCAGAAGCTCCCGGCACGCTTCGCAGAAGTGGTGCTGCTTGCTGACGTTCACGACTTTACCTACAAAGAGATCCAAGAAACCTTAAACATTCCAATCGGTACCGTAATGTCGCGCTTGAGCCGGGGGCGCTCGCTAATGCGATCCTATCTGGGTCGTGCTCACAGCGAATGCGCCAGGCAAACGGTAGATGTCCCAATGGATCTGGACGCGGCGGCGGTTTACTAATGGTCCCAAGCTTCGATCTGGTGGGCCAACTTCGTAGCGGGAATAAACGGATACTGCTGCATCTTATTTAGATATGTGGACTAAAACTCAAAAAATACCCGACATTGCATCTTCAGAGATCACTCCTGAAGATATCTACATGAATCGACGTCGCTTTATTACGCTGGCCTCGGGCTTGATCATCGCTGCTTCGACCGGGAGTAGCTGGGCTCAAACAAAGAAGGGCCCGTACGACACAGAGGAAAAACAGACTCCTTATAAAGATGTGACGACCTACAACAATTTCTACGAGTTCGGCATCGACAAGGACGATGCATCCCGCAACGCGAAGAACTTCCGAACCCAGCCTTGGACAATTTCGGTCGAAGGGT
>CAZOOE010000916.1:0-1585 GCA_964581275.1 uncultured Clostridia bacterium | reverse complement strand
CATCGGAAATGTTCTCCAGCCGCTTTATACAGGCTGCTCCTGTGTCCTAATGTCTCCGCTAGTGTTCCTGCAGAGACCGCAGCGGTGGATGCAAGCAATTTCTCGTTACCGGGCCACAACGAGTGGAGGTCCAAACTTTGCTTATGACCTCTGTATTCGCAAGGTCACGCCCCGGCAAAAAGCGACCTTGGACCTGAGCAGCTGGGCAGTAGCATTTAATGGCGCGGAACCCATCCAAAGTCAGACAATGGAAAGATTCGAAACAGCATTCGCATCTTGCGGATTCCGTCGAGAAGCTTTCTACCCTTGCTATGGATTGGCCGAGTCCACTTTAGCGGTCTCAGGAGTGAGAACGTCGCGATATCCCATCGTCCACAGATTGGACCGGGCGGCGCTTGAACGTAACAGGGTAGTGGGAGTCTCCGATCAAGCGAACGGTGCCAAAGTGGTGGCAAGCTCCGGACAAGTCTGTGATGAATTGAGCGTCCTCATCGTGAATCCGGACTCTATGAAGGAGTGTCCGCCGGATGAAGTAGGGGAGATCTGGGTTGCGGGCGCGAGCGTTGCCCAAGGCTACTGGAATCGAAACGAACAGACGGAGAGGGTATTTCGAGCTCATTCAATCGAGACCGGTGCAGGACCCTACCTTCGCACTGGGGATCTCGGGTTCATGCTGAACGATGAACTCTTTGTGACGGGCAGGGTCAAGGACTTGATTATCATTAGAGGTCGAAACTATTACCCGCAGGACATCGAACAGTCGGTCGCGCGCAGCCACTCCGCGGTCAGAGCGGATGGTGGCGCGGCATTCTCTGTCGAGATTGAGGGGCAGGAGGAGCTTGTGATCGTCCAGGAATTAGAACACGACTCTCAAACGAATTTTAATGAGGTGGTGGGAGCCATCCGCCAAGCGTTAGCAGAAGAGCACGAGGTCGAGGTTCATGTTGTGGTGCTCGTGAAACCGGGGACCATCCCTAAGACCTCAAGCGGCAAGACCCGCCGTCCTGTTTGCCGGATCGAATTCATGAGAGGAAACCTCGAGCCGGTGGCCGTGTGGAGACGCAAGCGACCCCGTTCCGGTACTGATTCGCAGGACTCCAGCTCCGAATCGCGGGCCGAATCCAACGGACAGGACCACAATTGATTTCCAATGGGCGAGAAAACCCGAAGATTCGAGGTATCGCCGAGAACTGACCGCGAGCATGTTCGCTCGGCGGCGGCCGTCAGGGCCTGGCTGATCTCGCATGTGTCCGAACATCTGGGCATAGCAGCTTCCGAAATCGACGTCCAGCGACTATTCACATTTTACGGATTGAGTTCTGCGGATGCCGTGATCTTGGCTGGGGACCTCCAGGACTGGTTAGGTTGTTCTTTGCCGGCCACGCTGGCCTGGGAGTATCCCACTATCGAGAGTTTGGCTGCCCACCTGGCAGGTGAGATCCAGGAATCCAGGGGACGGGCCCCTGAGTCCAATTCCGAGGCCAGCCCGATCCCGCGAGCCGAGGGCGACGTGACCAGTGTCCCGATTGCCATTATTGGCATCGGATGCCGGTTTCCGGGAGCTGAGAATCCCAGAGCATTCTGG
>CAZOOE010000915.1:0-1596 GCA_964581275.1 uncultured Clostridia bacterium | reverse complement strand
GGGACATAGGGCGTCGCTTTGAAAATGCGCGCGTGAGTTTCGACCGACTTACTCACCACGTAGGCGTCTTTCTCTCGCGTCCATTTCACCAGCGATCGCTCGGCGAAGGCTTGATCCTTCTTGATCAGTTGAATTCCCGCGACGTAAGCGTTCAAGAAGTCTTCGACGATTTTGGGTTCGGCCTTGACGAATGTTCGGCTGCTGGTCACACACGATGAGGGATAAACGAGATCGGTCTTGGTCAAGTCAATGAGCACGGGCCAGTTGCGCCGCAGGAAGGGCAAGGCATAGCGAATATTCAGGGCGGCAACCGAGATTCTTCCGCTCTCCAGGGCGGTTTCCATTCCAGGCCCCGCGCCTAATTGTAAAATTGTCAGGTCCTTTTCGGAATCCAATCCGACATATCGCAGGGCCGCTCGCAAGTAGAAGTGGGTCGAAGAACCGAGACGAGTTACCGCGCTGGACTTTCCCTTGAGGTCAGATGCCGATTTTATCTCCGGACGTGTGATGAGATAAATTATTTCCAAGTTGGACGGACAGGCGAGTAAAACGACGTCGCCTCCTTCAATGCGCGCAGCCACCACCGACTCCGCTCCCGCGCCGGAAAACTGGAGTTGACCGCTCATGATTCCCATCGTGATCAGAGCGCCACCGCGAATCTGCACAGGTTCCACATTCAAGCCTTTCTTGGCGAACAATCCAGCGTCCTTGGCGACCCAGACGGGCAAATGGGAGACGGAAGCCGTGGTGCCGTAGTGAATGCGACGGAGCTCCTGCGCCAACGCAGGCAGCGCCGCAAGCGAAGCACAAAAAGCGGCTAGTGAAAGTATGTAACGACGCTTCATGATCGTGGAAGCGCCCGCTCCAGAGGCCCGTTGTCTCGGAAAAGCTCCGGGTGGCCGATGAATTCTTTCGGCACCGACCGCTGAAGCGCCAGATCTTTAAGGATGTTTTCGATACCCTTATCCGGTACGTAGGGCACGGGCTTGAACAGGCGGACGAAGGCTTCCAGGGATTTGGTTAGGTTGGGAGATTCTTTTTCCTTAAGCCATTTGATCAAGGCTCGTTCAGCGAGTCTTTGATCTTTCTTGATCAGCTGGATGGCGTTCACATAGGCGTTCAGGAACGCATTGACGGTTTTAGGTTCGGCTTTGACGAATGCGCGAGTGCTCGTCACGCAGGATGAAGGATAGACGAGATCGGATTTGGTCAAATCGACGAACACCGGCCAGTTGCGCTGCATAAACGGCAGGACGTCTTTTATAGTCAACGCCGCCGCAGCGATTCTTCCGGCTTCTAGCGCAGCGGTGATTTCCGCGCTGCCGCCCAACTGAAGGAGCGTCATCTCTTTATCGGAATCCACTCCGACCATTTTCAAAGACGAGCGCAGATAGAAATGGATCGACGAGTTAAGGCGCGTAACTCCGCTGGCTTTGCCTTTGAGCTCGGATGGAGATTTGATCTCGGGACGCGCGATGAGATACACGGGTTCCAGATCGGCAGGACACGCGAGCAACACGATGTCGCCCCCCTCCACACCGGCCGCGCCCACCGATTCTGGACCCACCCCCGAACGCCACCATTTCACCCCCACGA
>CAZOOE010000914.1:0-1599 GCA_964581275.1 uncultured Clostridia bacterium | reverse complement strand
TGTCGGGGTTTGCCAAGATAGTGCAGCAAGTCAGCAAGCACTACTCGCGCAAAGGCGAAATCGGGATGGGCCGCAGTCACCTCTCGCAGATCTTTTTCGACTTGATCGAGGTTAGCTACCGCGTTGAAGCGAGCTTCAGCCAGCAGCGTTTTTGTTTCGAAGTCGCTGGGACGAAGTTGAAGCGCGCGCTGAAAACTCTTCACCGCCTCTTTGTCCAGACCGAGCGACTGTTCGGCGCGACCTCGATAGACAAGCGCCTCGGAGTAGTTGCCGCCGTCAGCCTTGGACTTCGAATCGAACTTGTCGTTCGCTTGATTGAGCTTTTCGATTGCCTTCCGGTAGTCCTGTTTGTTGAAAAGATCGACGCCCTGTCGGAGGAGATCTTCGGCATCTTTCGGGGCTTTTATGTCTGGAGGTAAATAGACGTTCACCTGTTCGCCGGGATCGGTCAGCGTATCATCGGCCAGTCCGCTCTCGCTGAACGCGAAGTTGATCGTGAACGGGTAGCTCTTCCCGGCTTCGACGCGGGTGGGCCATTCGCGTTTGGTACTCGTCTTCGTAAAGACCAACCGGTGATCGCCGGCTGGAACGCGAAAGCATCTGACCACACCTTTCTGAAGAGTCGCTTCAGGTTTGTCATCGATTGCGACGTCGACGCCGTCGATGTCGGGCACTCGGATTTTCAACAACCCGAACCCGCCCTTCGCGCCTCTCGACGCAAGATTGGCATAGGTGACAACCGACAACGCGAGATAGTTGGCTTCCACCGCGGTCGTGTTGGCAAAAGGGTGCTGCTTGTTCGCGGTCATCTGGGGCACTCGCTCGTCAAGATACTGAACGAGCTCATCGAAGGTGACTTTGCCATCCTCGTTGGAGTCTGCGGTGCCGCTCAGCCCTTCGACCAGGCAGTAGGTGAAAACGCCGTGGTTGAAGTCGTCCTTTTCATAGGACCGCTCGGTCTGCCTCGCGGCCGAGATGAAACCTACGCCCGCGGGAATCTTGTTCATCAAGTCCAGGTACCGCTGATTTGCGACCTGTGAATCATCAACGCCTCGACCGATCAATTGCACGCCGCCGCTGTAGCAGGTGTCCGAGAGCACGAGGCCCTTCTTAGCTTGAAGCCCATCGACCGTCTGGCGGAACGACTCCATTCTCAATGCGGTCCTCTCGGTGTCGCGAAGATCAGTGTCGTAGAGCAAGAAGTAGGGGACATCGCGGGTGGTGTTTGTCTTCGCATCGGTGTAAGGAATCACTCCCCCGTGAGCCGCTATGTAGATGACGAAAAAATCGTTCGGTTTGGCCTGTCTCAGTTTTGCGAGGGCGGCCTGAACGTTGGCCTTGGTTGCGGTTTCATCTTGAAGCGAGAATATGTGATCGTCCTGAAAGCCGCCGCCTTCGGGGCTCATCAAAAACTCGCGGACGCTCTCGGCGTCATCTGCCGCGTGCTTGAGGTTGGAGATGTGATTTCCATCGAGATCCTGATCGCCATATTGGTATCGCGAAACTCCGATCAGCACCGCCCAGAGTCCGACCGGCGCGCCATTGTTTGACGAAATCTCACCACTGGTGGCTCCGACTTTGATCTTTAGCCCTCGTCCC
>CAZOOE010000913.1:0-1610 GCA_964581275.1 uncultured Clostridia bacterium | reverse complement strand
CCCTCTTCAATCAAAACGAAACGTTCCCTTTTTTCGGCGTGAACTTGATCGCGTTCGAAACCAGGTTCCAGACGATTTGCTGCAAGCGGTCGGAATCGCCCGCAATCTGGCCCGTATTTCGATCAATCGCGATCTTTATGTTAATCCCTTTCGCATCGGCGGCGGGGCGAACTGCCTCCACCGCCGCCTCAATGATTGGCCCAGGTTCGAGAGTCCTCGTATTGAGGGGCAGCTGGCCGTTGATGATTCGAGACACGTCCAGCAGATCACCAATGATCCGATTTTGAGATCGTGCGCTACGTTCCACGGTTTCTAGGGCGCGACTTGTACCCTCTTCGCTTAGCTTGCCTTCCCTCAATAACGTCACCCACCCGAGTATCGAGTTGAGCGGCGACCGCAACTCGTGCGAGACAGTCGCAAGAAACTCCACCTTGTTGTGATTGCCAGTCTCAGGTTGGCTCCTTGCATGTTGCTCCGCTTCGTAGAGGTTCACGGTCCCTATGGCCAGCGCCACCCGAGCCGCCGCTAGCCTGAGCCGCTCTACATCCTCCTCAGTAAAGCGGTGGATTTCGAGAGTGTCCACATGAATGACGCCGACGACCCTGTCTTCGATCATCAGCGGCGCTCCAACCAGCGACCGAGCATTCTCGCTCAGGATTGAACTCACAACCTCCAACGTGGAAAGGTCCTCCACTACTAACGGCGCTCTGGTCACCGCAATACGTCCCGCCACACCCCGGCCTATCGGGACGCGCACCCTGGCTTCCTCCTGGAGGCCGATCGCCGCGCGCCCCGTCAGATATTGGCCATCTTCCGTAAGCAGCAGAATCGCGGCAGCATCTCCTCGGAGCAGTTCCTGGATCCGAACCAGCATTTCGCGCAACAACTCGTCGAGCGAAAGATGCAACAGCGCGGTATCAGTCACCCTCTGTAAACGCCGAAAGGCCTCTGCAGCTTCTTCCGCCGCCGAGCGCAACGCCTGCTCGCGGACGAGAAGCTGATTGCGCTCATCTTCTAACCCTTTGGCTTCGGTAATGTCACGCGTGAAGCATCGTGTATGAATAAACCGATCCCCATCCCACAACACATTTGAGTTGATCAGGACATATCTTATCGAACCATCCTTCGCTCGCAGTTTTGCCGGATAGTCAACGATCGTCTTACCCTGCGAAAGATGATGAAGAAGCTCCTCAATGCTCTCTCGGTCGGCATGAAATTCGGCGATGTTACGCCCCACATATTCCTTTCGCTCGTAGCCAAGCATATCCAATTCGGCGCGGTTCGCCTGGAGGATTGTCCCGTCCGGTCCGGCGCAGTGCAGACCGACCGTCGCGTTCTCAAAGAAATCCGTCAACTCTTCCTGATTGCGGCGCAATTCCTCAGTGACCCGTCGCCGTTCAGCGATTTCGGTCGTGAGAGTCTTATTCGCTGCACGGAGCTCGAATGTTCGACTCTCGACCCGCGATTCCAGCTCAACGTTTGACCTCTGCAGTGCGGCTGACGTCTGTCGCCGGTCGGTATCCATCAAATGCATCAACTGGGCGTTGCGCCAAATCACGATCAGGAAGAGAACCACGTTTGCCGCTACCAACAACGCTACGCCAAACTCT
>CAZOOE010000912.1:0-1610 GCA_964581275.1 uncultured Clostridia bacterium | reverse complement strand
TCACATTGAAGAACCGAATCGAGAAGATTGGTGCGACATCGGCAATGCGCCGGACCGCGATCCCGAGGTTCTCGTCATCGGAGATAGCTTTTCACGCGGGTACGGCGACGTCTTAAGAAATTTCGCGAGGCTCAACCCTCAGTTTGATTTGGTTTATCGGACTTACGCGCGCGGACGCTGCCCATCGCTCCTCGGATACGGTCCCACCTATTGCAAAGAAGTTGTCGCCAAGATTTACGACTACATCGCGACGAACGAATCCATCACCACCGTCGCGATCGCCGAAAACTGGCGAATCTACGCCGACGGCGTTCACTATCCCGAAGAAGATTGGATCGAAACCAAGGAAAGTTACCTCCAAGCTCTCGAGCGCTCGATCCAATTCATCCGGGATCACGGCAAGAGAGTCGTCGCCATTTGGGCCCAACCGCCCGGGCGCCAGCCGCAATTTTGCGTGAATCGCTGGACGGATTTTTCACTGAAAGAAAATTGCGGAGTACCTTTGGAAAAAGTGGTTTCCGCCAACAAGATCGCACGCGGGATTCTGCAACCGTTTTTCGCAAAAATGAACATCACGGTCCTCGACCCCACCCGGTCGCTCTGCAACTCGAGCGAATGCTTGGTTTTCGACAACAAAAGATCCATTTACAGCGAGGACGGCAATCACTTGAGCTACTACGGCGGAGAATGGATCGCGATCAACGAACGCGAAGAGATCATCAACTTGCTCTATCCGAGCCAGCAAGCGTCCAACTAAGAGAAGCGCGAAAGGCAATAGTCGCGGAAGGGTTCCCACTCGCCGGTCAGAATGGCTTGGCGCGATTTTTTCATGAGCTGATGATAGAAGTACAAATTGTGAATCGTATTTAAGCGTGCGGACAAAATCTCGCCGCTCATGAAGAGATGGCGCAAGTAAGCCCGCGAATAATTCGTGCAGGTGTAGCAATCGCATTCCGGGTCGAGCGGCCGCGGGTCGTGCGCGTAGGCCGCGTTCTTGACGACGAGCCGCCCGCTCGAGATGAACACCGTACCGCGCCGCGCGTTGCGTGTCGGCAGCACGCAGTCGAACATGTCCACGCCGCGCGCGACCGCCTCGATCAGGTCCACTGGATGCCCCACTCCCATCAGGTACCGCGGCCTCTCCCTCGGAAACCGGGCGCAATCGTGCTCGACCATCTCGAGGCCGAGCTTTCGACCCTCGCCCACCCACAACCCGCCGAGCGCGAACCCATCGAACGGCCCGGGCTCCAGCCGCTCGAAGCAGCGCGCCCGTTCGCCCGCGTCCGTTCCGCCCTGGACGATGCCGAACAGCGCCATGCGCCCGCGCCCGTCCTCGCGCAGCCGGTCGCGCTCCTCGATGCCGCGTCCGGCCCACAGCACCGTCCGGTCCACCGCCTCGCGCACCGCCTGCTCGGTCGCCGGCAGCTCGATCAGCTCGTCGAGCGACATCGCGATGTCGGTGCCCAGCGCATCCTGGATCCGGATCGCCTCCTCCGGCGTCAGCAGCCGCCTGCTGCCGTCCAGATGCGACCGGAACTCCACGCCCTCGTCGGTCACCTTGCGCAGCGGCGACAGGCTCATGACCTGGAAGCCGCCGCTGTCCGTCAGGA
>CAZOOE010000911.1:0-1638 GCA_964581275.1 uncultured Clostridia bacterium | reverse complement strand
CCCAAACGCTTAAATATACTAAAAGTACGTCTTACGGTGTACATCTACCTGCAAGTCGACTGAACGTGTTTATTTAGTTGTATTTCAATAGCCTGTTCTGCTCTGGTGAATTCCACTTCATCTGCTACTGTGTCAGTTAAATCTCCTCTCAAATGCTCAATGCTGGTAGCGGCTCCGCTTAGTCGGTTGCTTTGATCCTCGAACTTCGGTGCGACGCGGCCCATAATTGAACTCATAAGCTTCGCGTTGCCGGTTTCCTGAGCAGCCTCCTTGATTTTGCTATCCGCAAAATCCTCCAAATAAGAAGCCGCTGCCGTAGTCAGTCCCACAACCACCAGCCATACCGCATACTTTTTTCCGTGGCTCGTCAACCTATTTGGTTCTTCCGGATTTTGTGACTTAACGACAGTTTTTCTGCGTAGAGTAAACAGACTTAGCCCGGTCGTCGCCGCGAGGCCTACGTACTTTAGGGCTTGCGCAACTTCTTTAATCACCTCTGATGTGGCTTCGAGGTGGTAATGCCACAAGGCTAAGTAGACGCTTGCCGTCATCAACAGAAGTCCGCTAATCCAAAGGCCATACCTTGCCAATCTGGACAGCTGGGTCTTGACGGCAAACATTTGGCGGAAAAAATTTCATCGTTCGGGAATAACCTTCGGGGCTGGCGATGCAGGGTCAACAATCTGAACCACGACGTTATCTAAAACGTTGGCCTCGAACTTATTTCCGATTGATCCAGTCGCTTTGAGGACGCCCACCGGCGCGTCTGAAAGCGTATTGTGAATGACGTTGTTCTCATCGCCTTGTACAAAGACCAAGGCTTCGCCTGCAGTTGTTACCCTGTTGTTGAGTATCTTGCTGTCGTTTCCTTCAACTCGGATACCGTCAAACACAAAGGAATTGGAGATCGAATTTTTGGATATGGTCTCACTATTCCCGTCCGCGAAAATCCCTACTTGGGAGATTGAGACCGTGTTGTCCCGAACTTCGACCCCATCGCTCTCCGCGATGAGGATATTTGTAGCCACAGCCTGACAGGTGTTGGCGTCAGTACAGGGCGACCAGATCATGTTTACGACCGTGTTCCGTATAACCTTTCCTGTGGCACCGAAGCCAATCTGTATACCGTTTTGCGCTGCGCCGGTTGTCGGACCTATGCCGGTAACAGTATTGCCATGAACGAAGACGCGAGTCCCAACTTCATTCGCAGTGATCCCGTTTTTCTTGAATTCGTAGATTTTGCAGTCCACGATTTCTACGTTGGAACTCCAACTGCTTCCACTCTCAACCAAGATGCCAGTACCGCTCTGGCAGCCGCCCAGCCCCGGCCCGAGTCGCATGTTTCTAACGACCACTTGGTCGATCTTGCCCGAAGCGTTCTGATAATAGATTCCTTCCGGCCGTGGCGAGCACTGCGTAATAGCGTTGTTGATCCCGTCCACGGTTAGGCCGGTAATCGAAACGGAGTCTGTTCCGGAAACTAGGATTCCTGCGGCGATTGGCACTCCCGAAGCCAGTCCCGTCGCATTCTGCTTGAAGAACGCAGGGACAACGAAGACCCCGGGATCGGCGTCGATGTCGAGTGACTTGTTTATGTAAAGCTGCTCATCGTACACGCCTTTGCAAACCCGGATCACG
>CAZOOE010000910.1:0-1651 GCA_964581275.1 uncultured Clostridia bacterium | reverse complement strand
CAAGTCCCCCCTCCGGCATTCTCTCATCAGCAATTTTACTTGCACTGTTGCTAAATTGTGACCAAGCCGCCACTGCTTTGCTACCCGCATCGGGCATGTCGGATGGAATCCACCGTGAGTAACGCTTCGCAGTCAGCGACCAATCCGTATGTCCCATCTGCTTAGCAACCCACGGCCACACCCCCGTTTATGGAGTCAATGCAAGCACGCCGAGGAGATCTGTTAACTCTCTTCACATCATTCGTGCCCTTGTACTCTCAAAGCGAGGGGGACGCTGAGCTCGCCAGCAGCCGGGCTTCACTCCGCAATCGGCGATATCGCAATGCTTTTCCGGGACGCCAATGCTTCAGCGCGTCGCATAAACAAATCCTTCGATAGTCATATTAATTGATCCGTTATTGGTTACGACGACTAGCAGGCGCGGCGCGTGCACGGGCACGGCCCTGAACAAGTGGTTGAGCGGTGGGAAGGTGTCCCGATAGACAACTCGATAACCGGCATCGAATGGATTCGAGAAAGAGATATCTCGAACGAGATTCGAAGTCGGCGAGATAGTGCTGACGTTCACGCTGACCGTCTGGAAGCCTTCGACATCCACTTGCTGGGAAAAAACAAAACCACCAGGGGCCACAGTCGTGCCCGGCGAAAAGAGCGTCGCGTGCATGCTCTTGTGATCGACGTCATGAACAATGATGGGATTGGATTCCGAGGAGTTAACGTTGATTGTTGCGCCGGGAGCCAGGCCAAAGGCTGAACCGGAAGACAGCGCAACGGTTGGTGTGCCGTTTATACCGACGGTCCAGACCCCGTTTTGACTGGCGCTAACGAGTTACATAGAACACCGCTTAAGAGCCTGCCTACATTCGTTGTTCAGGATAAGAGCGGTTCTCCAAGTAGGACCCGAAATGCTCCTACAAATTCGGAATGAGACTTGTCCTTAAAGGGCGGGGTCGTTGTCCCCCAGCTAGGCGTTGGGGCTTGCGTCGCAATTAATTTACGGAGTTCACGACATGCAGAATCATACTGACTGCAGCGCATATTGGACGAGTTCCTTCAGTTCGTCGGCCTGCAAAGCGGCGTTTGTTATCGACCACGGTGTTCAATATTCACGAGACGCCCGGCGATCTGGTTGTGGACGCAGTCCTAACGAGGCAGTGCGGCTCCGTCAGCAAGCCCAATGTCGAGCGTGATCCTATCCTTCGATCCGACGGCGCGCGAGATATGCCCATGGCCGGTAGTGTCTTCAGCGAGCAGGATGTGTCCTGGTCCCAATCGGATCTTTCGCCCTCCCTCGAGCTCAATCTCGCTTTCGCCGCTCAACGTCACGACGAGTTGTCGGCGTGACGCAGGGTGCCAATCCAGAAAATAGTTCTGATTCGTCCGCCGCACTTGCAGAGTAGTGAGTGCAACCGAGCCCGATGCATCGCTGCCGGCGTCCCGTGGCTTCAGCGGAATCTCCAATTCTTCAACTTTCGTCTTCCCATCAGGGCCCGTATAAAGCCGCGTCACCTTTACGGGTGTGTTTCCCTGGGCTGATACGGACTCTCCAGTGCTCCACCGGGTTCTAATGAGAACCGCCAGCGTTGGAATCCAACCCAGCATTAACAACACGCACAGTACCTTTTTCATAGAAGTCTCCATCTGGTCCACG
>CAZOOE010000909.1:0-1671 GCA_964581275.1 uncultured Clostridia bacterium | reverse complement strand
CTGCGAAAAGTTGAGGAACTGCTCGACCAACGCGGGTGGCTGCTGGGCAATGGTCTCGGTCTTCCGGCCCGGGCCCCGACCACGTTTTCGCTTGCCGGCAGTATCAGGAGGGATCACCCATGCGTCAAGCGAAGGGACGACGAGCCGAGAATCGACCGTGAGTGGGACGGGCGGTCGTGACGGCGCCGAACTGGCCCGACGTTCGGTTTGGCCTTCGCGCGCCGGATCGAAACCGGACCGCCGATTCACGGCTGAACCTCAGTCGAGCTCGCAGTTTGATCAGGATCTTCGTGCGAGAGTGCGGATGCCGAAAGGCGACGTTGCTCCAGCTCTCGCAGCAAATCTCGAAGCTGAAGGAAGGCCGCTGCAGTGAGGAGGGGAGACTTGGACGACGTGTTGTGGCGGTCTTCGCCAGACGGTGCCGGCTGAGACATAGAGCACTCCCGGGACAAGGCCCTGAGAGCAGAGCAAATCGCTCTCAGCAATGACCATCACAGCCTGGGCCTTTTACCGGGTGGGCCGCCCGAAACGCCGGTAACCGCGTGCCGGCGGCACGTGCCGCATCTTTCGCGGCGGCATGGCGTGCCGTGATACGTGACGGCAGGCACGAACGTCAGGCGAGGGAGTCCTGACCACCGTATAACGCGATGGTGTCGCGGCCTTGCCTAACGCCCTCTCGCTACAGCCTCAGTTTACGGCAACACCATTGAGGCCACTAAGGAAACGGTCGCCGCCAGGAATCTCAGCACCCGTGGCCGCCCGATGCCAGCGATGTAGGGATGTCTTGCTTGTGATCATATTGTCCATGTTCTCTCAGAATAGTGTACAATATGATCGAGATGACGTCTTACCCGCGCACGGACCACGGCGAAAGACGGACGTCAGGAGCGGCGGGGCCGCCGTCCGAGAACAACGAGCGCTTCACCGGCGCGGTCCGCGCCGTCGTCGGTCGGATGTTATGTCGCTGGGCGATTGCCGCGTTGACCGCCTCACGCGTTTCGCCGCGGGCCAAGGCACGCACGATGCGAAGAAAGTCGCGATGAAAGGCGTGAAATGACAGAGCGGCCCCCGCAGCTCAGATCCGAGCACTTTCAGAAGTACGCGGTCATCTACATACGGCAGAGCCACCCGGATCAGGTCAGGGATCACATTGGCTCGACAGCGGACCAACGTGCGCTGAAGGAAATTCCGTTGGCGTGGGGCTACCCCGAGGAGAAGGTGCTCGTAATTGAGCATGACCTCGGGGTGACTGGTCGGTCTTCGCACGCAAGAACTGGATTCAAGGAGATGCTTGGCCTGATTGAGTCGGGCCAGGTGTCCACAGTCTTTGTGCGAGAACACGCTCGGCTCAGCCGCGAGCCGCTCGACGCAGAAATCTTGCTCCAAAAGGTCATTCAGTCCGGGACCTTCGTGTACGCTGCCGACCGGTTGTTCGTTCCTGATGAGGAGCACGATCTTGCGGACCTGTTCGCGGTCAGGATTCAGAACCTCTTAGCCTGGTATGAGAATCGGCAACGCGTGCGGATCCTCCGCGGAGCCAAGATCGCCAAAGTGCGACAGGGGTACGCGGTCACTCGCCCGCCCGTTGGCCACGTACAGTCCGCGAAAGGTAAGTTGGTTCTTGAACCCGACTACCAGGTCCAAGAACCCTTTCGCCGCCTCTCTACACTT
>CAZOOE010000908.1:0-1674 GCA_964581275.1 uncultured Clostridia bacterium | reverse complement strand
CTCATAACTCATAGCTATAACTAAGCTCCAATCGTCATCCGCGGCGGGCAGCAGCCGCAGCCGCCTTTTTCGACTCGACCTTCCGGGCCTTTCTTGCGGGAGCCACGGTAATTTCCTTATGGTAGTTTTCAACGGCGCGGCTCAATTCCGTTTCCACGCGGCGCCTCAGGCGCTCCGGAGATACGACTATGGCGGATGGGCCGAAGCTCAGAATCCAAGAAACAAGCTCGAATTCACCACCGACGTGCATCTTCATGGAAATGCGGCCGCCGCCGATCTCTCGGACCTGTTGCGAAGGGTGCCAGACGCGCGATCGCACGTATTCGGCAATGTCCGAGTTGAACGTGATTTCTATATCGAAGGGTTCTTCCTTAACAACGCCAAAAGCCGATTCGAGATAACTCTCGACCGAAAAATCCGCCGGCTTTTCAAACGCCTCGCGAGTTTTTTCCAAGCCTTCGATTCGCTCAATTGCGAATGTCCGGATCTGTTTGTATTCCTCGACAAAAGCAAACAAATACAGTCCTCCCCTAAAGTGCATCAACCGATATGGGTGAATCGTATAGTTCTTCTTCTGCTGGCTGTGCACCGAAAAGTACTGCATCTTCACCTTGACTTCTTCGCCGATGGACTCCATCAACAAGCGAATGCGGTTCTTCTGGTGTTCGAGATCCTTTGGCGCGTCGGCACGGACGCTAATCATGTTGTCGAGACTGTCTAGAAATTTGATATTCCGGTCCGGGAGGGCGCTTTCAATTTTTTTGAAAGCCGAAGCGATGTCGTCGGAGAATGGTGGGGCAGCAAGGTTGACAACCAGTTTCTTGCTGAAATAGAGCGCTGCGGTTTCAGACAGTGAAAGTGTGGCCAGAGGCAGACCTTTGTATTCTTCGTTTAACCGCCAATATACCTTGCCGTCGTAGCGTTCATCGTATAAAGGAAAGCCGGCCTCCATCAGCGCCGCAAGGTCGCGGCGAATTGTCTTAGTCGAAACGACGTGAGTGTCGGCCATATCCGCAATAGTCGTCCATCGATTCGTTTCAATTTGCTTCAAAATCGCCCACTGTCGAATCAGTTGCGCATTTCGCCCCATGCTTTCCCTCTTTCTTATCCCCGCTGCCGATTATGGACGAGGCGTCATAAAAACCAATAGCCCCAAATCTTCGTCCGCGACGTTTTTCACGCCATGGGATTGTTCCGGTCGCGCAATCACAATCTCGTCCGGACCAAGTTCCTTTTCCTCTCCCGCGATGTGAAAGATGCCCTTCCCTCGAAGGACGAAGTAGATCTTATCTGATTCCGCGTGCGTATGAATGCGCTGATCCTGTCCAGGTTTAAGACAGTACAGGTCGCAGAAATAACGGGCTGAATCAAACAGAGAGATCTTCTGCATTTTGTCATCGGAAAAACGGATGAGTTGGTCCACCTTATGAATTTCCATTTTGACGGCCTATTGTAGTGGATTGCGGTGCGGAAGTTTACAGGGGAAATATCTTTGCTTCGGAAACAATTTCCTCGACTTGCTTGATGAGGTGGGGGTGGCAGGTAAAAAGTAATACCTGGTGCGTATTGCAAAGCTCGCGTAACGCTTTGAAGGTGTTACGGCTTCGATTGGGATCAAAATTAACAAAAATGTCGTCGAATACCACCGGTAAGGAATCGAAGTGATTCGCATAC
>CAZOOE010000907.1:0-1678 GCA_964581275.1 uncultured Clostridia bacterium | reverse complement strand
TGGGGCAACGATACTTCATTTGCGCGACGTTCATGTTGGAGCCGTAAGCGAAGTAATATCGCGTAGTCATCTCCCTTCGGTCGTTTATGTCGTCGCTTTCGCGCCGGTGCATTGCCGATCATAATAAGGTCGTGAATGGGAACTATCATATTGCCTGTTGCCCTCAAAATGTCCCGAACTGATACTCGGGGGGTTTTTCCAAGATGACGCTGCTAAAGGAGGGCAACATGGACCAACAAGAAATCAATCAAGCAATTGATCGCCTGCGTAAGGCAGGGAAGCAAGTGGATGTGCAAAACCGCTCAGGTAAGATCGTCGTATTAGTGAATGGAAAAAGCTTGACGCAGGAAGAAGCCGTCAATCTCGCCAAGTCACTGACCACTGGCAAATCCGCTCAAACGAACCGATAGACACCACGAGGATCACTGCCTGAGTTTTTGCCTGACCTGGGCCATCTACTTGGGCAGTTCTCGGCATACTTCAACCAGATAGCGGTTCGAGGGCCGTTCGACATTCGCTTGAAGCTGAGCGTCATCCGGATAGCGCGGTGAGGAACCCGTGTTGGGGGTCGGCCGGGACTTTGCGATTTCGGCGGATATCGTAAGCGTGTTGACCTGAAGCTCGCGTTGCCTCAAGGTCGTGCTTATGAAGAACAGGTACTGGACCGCCGCAAACGGCATAAGACGTTCTATCAGATTGAAAAAGAGATCTCAGAGGCAGCGCGCCGTTGCGCAGCAGGAAGAATCAGCAACAGAGAGTTTTGGAGAATCTTTTGGGATCTGTGGTCTGATCATAAATCCAGGTTTCAAGGCAGCGGAATACAGATCAGCGGTAAGGGCGCGAAATGGCGACAAGCCTGTGGTGCGCTTCTCGCAATCATCGACGCCGCTCAAGCGGGCAGACCTAAGCACGACATTGGTGAAAGCTCCACAGCCAGTCGCTACCACCCCATCTTTTAGGCCGAGCCCCAAAAATGGTCTCAACAGCTCAATAGCCTGAGAGTCTTGAACGAAGTCTACATGGGGACCCGATTCATCTTTTGGATCCAACACTACTAGACTCTGGCTATTGTTGCCTCCACACGAATTGTAAAGCACTGTTCCAGTCCACCTGCTAAACGCCATCCTCCCCTCGACAACGACGATCTTGTTACCATACTTTTCAGGATGTGCAGCCTGATCGCACAGTGAAAGAATGCTCGTCTGAGACTCGACACTCGGCCCAATCATTGATGTGCTCCCCTTGATAACCAGTGGAGAGTTTCGCAGGGGGGCCGCATCACGGAACTGGAAGTAGCCCCTCCTCTCGACAGGATCCAAATCGTACCCTTTGTCCTCTCGCGGCTGCAGGAGCGAGTTGCGCCTCATTGGGAGGCCGGCGTTGACGTCAGGTATTCTCTCACGACGACCACCGCTGTCTATGCGACGCTATTTCCCGATTTCGCCACCGTGAGGCCGATCAGGAACAGATCAACCTGACCCGCTTCGAGCTGACGCTCCCCGAGAAACGCCAGTTCTTCCTGGAAGGCCAGGAGCATGCAATCCGTCGCGCTGCATCACATACTATGTTGAGCTGGCACTTGCAGAACACAATTGGACTGCTGCCCGCGGGTCGTGAGCATATTCGCTCACTGACGGTCCAGCCAATAATTCGCGTTATGTTTGGTTTCGTGTTCGCA
>CAZOOE010000906.1:0-1694 GCA_964581275.1 uncultured Clostridia bacterium | reverse complement strand
GGCGGTTGTTGGTGCCCGCGAAGATGATGTCTTCCATCTCGGCCGCGCGCATGGATTTGTGCGAAGTCTCGCCCATCACCCAGCGCAGCGCCTCGACCAGGTTCGATTTGCCGCAGCCATTCGGCCCGACGACCCCGGTCAATCCCGGCTCGATCGTGACCTCTGTCGGCTCGACGAAGGATTTGAAGCCAGACAGCCTAAGGCTGACGAATTGCACCCTGAACGCGCCCCTCTATCAGTATGACTGCAGTCTCAAAATCACTTCGCAAGCGGCTTCAGCAACCGGTCGAATTCCTCGAAGGGCAGGTTGTAAATCGGGTTTTGCCGCTTCAGGTTGATGTTGAGAAAGGGTTTGTAATCGGTGTCCATACGCAGGCCGTTATGGTCCCACGTCCAGTGTCCGAAAAGTTCCGGGCCCCAGCTCACGACCGGGCCGCTCTTCGGACGGAATAGATAGAGAGAGTCCTCCCGATATTCGCGGATGTCAACGCGATTCACAAATCCGGGTTGCGTAAAGAAATCGGCGCCTATGTCGTTGTATGTGTTATTGGAAGAAAAATGCTTGCCGGTGTAGGTCAAGGTGGCTTTGTAGGCCGGGTCCGTCGAGTCGCTGCCGAAACTGCGGGTGGAGCTCATCACGCCCTGGAGCGTGGCACTCAAGCTCGGCGAGAACTTGAGCCGTGCATCAAGGCCGCCAATCCGGTTGAAGCTATTGGGTGCCGGATATTCCCAGTCGGTGTAAATCGCGCCGATGCTGGACTGCTTGAAGATGTCACGCGAGACCCGCGCAATGGTGAAGTAGTCGCGGGTTTTGAAGAGAGAATTGTCGGTCGAGACGGTCAAGCTGGGAGCGCGATCGTCACTCGAAAGAATGCCTAGCGCGTAGGGTCCAGCTTTGCCCGTGAGCCGGATACCGCCGGTCGGGTTGACGATCCGGCGCGTAAAAAAAAGATCAATCGGCGTGCGGAAATAGTCGGCATTCTCGATGAAGAACGGACGCTTCTCCGGGAAGTACACCTCGTAGCGCTGATTCACAGTCACTTGGGGTTCCTCTGATTCCACCTGGCTGAAGTCTGGGTTTGCGGTTACGTCAAGGACAAGGCTGTCGTTTAGGATCATCTTTCCGTCGAGACCGAACGTGCCACCGATGTCGCGATTCTGAAAGCGGGCCATGGGGGGATCTCCGAAAGGTCCGCGGTCGTCCACGCTGTGGAAAGAATTCAGTAGGCCGTAGGGGATCAGCTGGATGTTGCGCCCCGGCGAGATGCCGCTAAGTCCTTTCGCGGTGGCCGCGCGCCCCAAACGCCCCTCCTCATTGATCGACAGACGTGGCCAAAAGGCTTTTTCGTTCTCCCGTGGGATCTCCCGCAGCAGTACGATGCCCCAGGTCTGGTCCTGATCGGACGGGAATCGCAGACTGCGAAAAGGGACCGCGATCCACGCCACGTACCCTTGCGACGTGATCTTTCCTCGCGAATACCACAATGTATCGAACGACTTGTCGAAGTTGCCGTTGGTCTGCTCGGCGTAGGTAGCTTCCGTCCAGATGGCGTCATACTGCACACCCTTTGGGTTCACCTCGAACACATAGGCCCGCCGGCGGTCGTGGAAGGTATCGAGCATGATCTCGACGGCGTAATCGCCTTCGAAGTCCTCGCGGCGGGTCTCATTAGCGCGGATTTTCTCCGGATCAT
>CAZOOE010000905.1:0-1715 GCA_964581275.1 uncultured Clostridia bacterium | reverse complement strand
TTGGAGTGTCATTTGCCTGAATGTTGTCAAGAATTCGGCGGGAGATGTGCTGCAGTTCATGAGCAAGCGCTCGCTTCTGGGCGTCGCCAGAGACATTTCCACTGACTGCAATCACGTACAAACCAACTTCGGGTGGACCGATTTGAAGGAGGGCCCCTTCGATTCCCGGAGGCAGGCGCACTCCCAACGGTTGGCCCGACAACGCGCCTCCCACCGCATCGGCAACGGACTCGGCCACCTTGAAGGCCACCGAGGAGTCAACTGCCACGTCACGTCGGTTGCAAGTCTCCAGGAGACGGAGATCAGCGTTGGGTATTAGAGATGAGAGGCGCTTAAGAGAGATTTTCTCTCGGAGTAAACGGAGCGAATTCACGACCTGTTCGCTTACCATCCATTCAGAACTACCTCTGATTCGACTGATGGTGCTTTCGGCCAGGTTCGCCTCGCGAGCAACTTGTCGTTGCGTCATGCCAAGTTCGATCAGCTTGACGAGCTCAGATCGAGCCTCTGCTTGTGTGGCGTTGGTTTTGGTCTCCATTTACATGAATTGTATCATGCAAGAAGTCTTGCTGCAAGATTAGTTGCGCAAATTTACTTGCTATACCGTAGCGCGGAGCTGCACGGCTCAAAGCAACGGAAGCGACAGCCTTGGGCCATGCGCGCTTCGCCAAAGAGGTAGCGGATAGCGAGGTCGCGTTGGTCATGTGACCAGGCAGGCGAACACGCTCTGCAAGAACGCCGCGAGGGGACTTGTCGTTGTGAGAAGTCAGCCTTGCGAGAGTGCTTTAAGCTAATATTCATCCGCGAGCATGATTGTCAGGACGCGTTTGGTTTGCGACGGATCGGAAGGGTTCTTCGAGCCGAAGTGCAGCGAAAGGTCGTAGTAATCGATCTTCCACAACAGCCGATCATCGCCCAGGGTGAACACGCCAAAATCGTGCTCGCCATAGGGATCGTTGTCCGACGTGAAGTCGTCGAACGCACGGACCGCTGCGAGAGCGGCAGTTGAGAACGCAACGCCGAGCCCGGAGACTCCCGACGTAAATATGCACTGACCCCCAACGAGCGTCGTGCGGAAAGTATCGTTGAGTTCGCGGATGCGGTTGGTTTGAGCGGCGGCAGACATGAATTGTCCTCTCGGCATCGAGTTCGCGCCCATCGCGGCCTCACTGCCGGCCAGGGTGCCGGAGCGGAAAAGCGCGGCCGTCACAGGCTGGCTTTCGGCCACCGTGTGGCGCGGAGCTGCACGACGCATATCGGAGGAAGCGAGCGGCCTTGACGGACGCGCGCGCTCCGGCAGGAAGGCGGCGCAAAGAAGAGGCTGCGATTCTCCAGGCGCGACCGAGGCCGAAGGGAGACGCAACTGACGCTCAACCGAGCTGCATGGAAGTGCCCAACGCCGAGGATAGGGTGCTGAGGATTTCTTTGTAGACGGGGCTGAACCCCGGTTGAGCGCGCTCCGCAAGGGGCGCGCTTTTGGGCGAGCCGCTGAACGTCTCGCGGAAAAAGGGGGAAGCTCCAACGGGCTTCCAAGGCTAAGGAATTGAAGTTGGGCGTTTGTCAGTCCATGCGCTGAGTTTCGGGAATGTTACGTCGCCTCGGCCGGCGTGTGTTGATCGCGCTGGCGTCGAGGGTGTTCTTGATGTGTGTTGCGTAGAATTTCTCGATCATCTTGACAGAGGTGCGGCAGTTCTTAGCGATCTGATAAATGTCGG
>CAZOOE010000904.1:0-1716 GCA_964581275.1 uncultured Clostridia bacterium | reverse complement strand
AAAGCAGGGTCAATTGAAGGTAGTTGCGTCAGGCAAGGGCCACAGAGGTGATCGTATTTGAGTCGATTAGCGTACTGACTTCTGGGCTTTCTGTCTGCAGAAGTGGAGCCGCGTCGGTGACGTTCACTGTCTCCGAAACCTGGCCCATTTTCATCTGAATGTCGATCTTCGCTGTTTGGTTTAGAACTAGGGTAAAAGGCGCAACGACCGCGGTCTGAAATCCTTTCTGCTCAACCTTAAGGTCGTAGGTCCCAACAGGAATGCGGATCAGATTATACAAACCGGATTCATTGGAAAGCGAAGTCCACAGCGTGCCTCGTTCCGTGTCGTGCGCGGTCACCGTTGCGCCGACGATGGGCGCTCCACTTGGATCGCTGACGGTACCCGTGATCGTCGCAGTAACGTCCTGACCCCGTGCAGCGTCTGCGCTGCACAGCAACACCCCCAACGCCAGAAACGCAAAGCTCAAGGACTTTAGTCTTCTCATGACAACCTCCGATTCGAAGCCGTCGGGGCGCCCAACCGCCTCTCTTCAAGTTAAAATTTCTTGCGCTGCCACTAACACCCCTGGTCAGCTATATGGCCGAATGGGCATAGCTATATAGCACTATTTTCCCGTTGTCAAGAACAAAATGATAGTTTATAAAGAGCCTGTCGAAACGCAGTCCCGGAGGACTATAGCGGACAATCCTCCGCTCTATAACACCCACAGCCTGCACAGCACCGTCGTGCGGGCAGGATCCTGAGTTGTGGTGGTGCACGATAGCCTGCTCGTTCAGCATCCCCATGAATTAGGGATGCGATTTGGTGGCATGCTTAGAGGTTGCAAAGCACGCCAGTCAAGAAATCTCGACATCGTTTGAGGATGGACGTTCGGGATTAGACTCTCATTTGGGAAATTGACGGGCCAGTCGGAGAGACAGAATGCCTTCGAAGAATCGTAATGGCCTGCCGGCCTATCAGAGAATCCAAGGCACGATTCGCAGGCGTATTGAAGCCGGCGATCTGCGCGCTGGCGACGCGGTAGCATCGGAACGCGACTTGGCAAAGATTCACCAAGTCAGTTTGATGACCGCTCGTCACGCGCTCGCCACCCTGGAACGCGAAGGGGTCGTTGAGCGCCGCCGCGGCATCGGTACTTTCGTCTCTGCTCCAAAGATTCGATTCAACAAACTGATGAGCTATACGGAGCAAATGGTCAGCCGTACTCTGACCGCCTGGTCCAAGGTATTGGTCGCAAAGATGATTGAAAATGACCAAGAAACGGCCGCGCGGCTTTCGCTTCCCCCCACGAGTCGAGTGATCAAACTGGAGCGCTTGCGTCACGCCGCTGGGGAACCGTTTGCCCTGGAAACTTGCTATCTCTCCGCAGCGGATTTTCCGAATCTTCTGGACGAACCTCTCGGGCGCGAGTCCTTGTTTGGAATTCTCGAGCGCAATTACAAGATCGACCTTGGCTACGCTGATGAGGAAATCGACGCAACGGCGGCCGATCCCAGGACCGCTGAACTCCTTGCCGTGCCGCGCCGCGAGCCGGTGTTGCGCATTCGCCAGGTCATCTATTCAACCAAAGGAAAAATCATCATGTACGTCTTGGGATTTTACAGGTCTGACCGGCACAACTTGGTCATTCGTAGGTACCGTTAGCAAGCTGGCTTTTTGGGGTGGGGTGGTTTCCCTTTCGGCGCTAAGGGAATCGAATTCGTTATGAATCCT
>CAZOOE010000903.1:0-1730 GCA_964581275.1 uncultured Clostridia bacterium | reverse complement strand
AGAGGAAGGTAAGGCAAAAACGGGCTTGTCGCGGAAAGGCTTTCGGGTGTCATGGAACGCCGGAACCTTGAGCAGGCCGATGTAGCGATCTTGATGATCGAGGCCATTGAGGGCCCGACGGCGAACGATGCGACGATTGGCGGTTACGCGCACGAAGCCGGCGCAAGCATGATCATCGCGGTCAACAAGTGGGACGCAGTCGAGAAGACCGCCCACACTACGACCGAGTACTCGCAGCGGATACGCGAGATGATGAAGTTCGCGGATTACGCCCCGATTGTTTTCGTCTCCGCCCGGAGCGGCTTGCGGGTCACTAAGCTGCTCGAGATCGCGCGGCACGCTCACCAAGAACGCCACAAGCGAGTCTCGACTTCAGAGTTGAACCGCTTCTTCGAGCGGAATCTCGAACAGCCTCGAGCAACCACACCTTCGAAGTATCCCTTGCGCGTCCTATACATGACGCAAGCCGGGACCAGTCCACCGACCTTCATACTGTTCACCTCGTCGCGAAGTCCTAAGGCCAAGCTGCATTTCTCGTACGAGCGCTATCTCATAAACCGGCTGCGTGAGGAGTTCGGTTTCTTTGCGACGCCGATTCGAATCAAGCAACGCAGAAAGCAAGGCGAAGCATCGCAAAGTCGCTAGGTCGCGACGTTCACACACTACGAACCAACAATTCACGCTCTCAATTGGAGGCAAACCTATGCGTTCCTGCCTTTTTGCATTAGTTCTCGCTCTACTCATTCCCCTCGGCGCGGTAGCGGATGACCAACTCGCTCGAATAAAAGTCTCCAATCTCGACAAGACACCAATTGCTGCAGGACCACTGAAGATCAGGGTCACCAAGCTCAGGGGGAGCTTCATGAAGATTGGCAGCGGCAGCATCGAGGTGGAAGTGGAAAACGTCTCGACCGGGTTTGAGACATTCTCGCCGAACCATTTGTCGCTGATCAATAAGGACAACATTCAAGTAAACCTGGGCGGGAGACGAGGCTATTACCGGACGGTTCCGCCATATGATTCCGGAACTCCGATCGGACCGCTCGACAGGCGGATAGCGCCCGGCGCGCGCATCAAAGAGACTTACTCGCTGAGCGGGAAGGCGCACCTGCCAATTCGGTTGTACTACGACGAGAAGCTTCTGGCTGAGATCGTTGAGTGAGAAGAAAAAATGCAATCTGACGATTGAGAATTAGAAATTGAGAATTTTCAAAATCTGAGATCTGCAATCTGAGATCTGCAATTGCCAAGCCGCCGACTGATTGGCTACGCCTTTGCGGGTTCCTCGTTTCCCGCCTCAATCGCAGCTTTACGGACATTCCCTCTTATGAGCACAGCTAGACCCGACACAAAAAAGACCACCAGCGAAAGGATTGCCACTCGATAGCTGTCGGTAAACTGGAGCGCCAGGCCAAACAAGAGCGGCGCGAGCCAACTGGTGCCTTTGTCGCTCACTTCGTACAGGCTGAAATACTCCGCTTCCTGTCCTTTCGGAATCATCAGCGAGTAGACCGACCGGCTCAGCGCCTGGCTGCCTCCCAACACCATCGCGATCACCGCTCCCAAAATGAAAAACTCCCGCTTCGTTTGCAGAGGTCCATATGCATAAACCAGCGTGCCGGTCCAGATTACGAGACTGATCATTATCGCGCGCTTGCCTCCGACCAGCCTTGAGATCCAATTGAATAGCAGAGATCCAAAAAATGCGGCGAACTCCACCATCAAGATCA
>CAZOOE010000902.1:368-1746 GCA_964581275.1 uncultured Clostridia bacterium | reverse complement strand
TAGGTCGCATCGCTCTTGGCCTTGCTGCAACTGCATTTCTCATTATCATCGCTCCCCTTCAGCCGGTTGGTGCTCAACAAGATCGATTGCCGAATTCAATCGCGCTCAGCGTGATCGTGGTCGATTCAGCCAGCGCAGCGGAACAGGTTCTGGCCCGGCTGAAGAAGGGCGACGATTTTGCCGCGATTGCAAAAGAGCAGTCCATCGACCCGACCGCAGACGATAGCGGCCTCATTGGAAGGATGGATCCCAACCGGCTTCGTATTGAATTGAGAAACGCCTTGCGCGGCCTTGCTCCCGGGCAAGTTACTCCGGTGGTCCAGATCGCGGAAGGCTTTGCGATTCTGAAAGTTCTGTCCGACGCCGCTGTTCCCGGCAACACAGCTTCAAACCCCATGCGGATCCTGCCTTTGCTCGCGACCGGGGCCGTGAAGTACACCCTAAGCGTTTCCGGCAGGGATGAAGCTGAATCGATCTTTCAAGCGTTGCCGAGAAGCGAAGAACTGGTCCAGGATTTGCCCGCGATCTGCAAATCCCGTAAAGATTCGCTCGCCAAAGTCATTGGACAGCTCGAAGAGAAGTTGAATCCCGCCGACCCTCAGGAGGCCGCGAAACAGTCCCCCTCCGAGCGAATAAAAATGAACTACACGGTTGCGCAGCTCTACGCCTACAAGGGCGAAATGGAAAAGGCGATCGAGCACTGGCAGACGGCATATCGGATTGTTCAACGAAGCTCACCTCGGCTGGTTCTCCCCATGGAGGAGACGCTGGGCATCGCGTACTTGCACGAATCTGAAATGGAGAACGACATTTATAGCGCTCCGGGCGAGCGATGCATCTTGTCCTCGCGCGCGTTGCTGCCTTATAGGACAACTCAGGATTCTGAGAAGGCTGTCCAGTACTTCCGTGACTATCTGGACCAGAAGCCCGACGAGAACCTCGCCCACGCCGTCTCCGCCCACGGCCCTGGCACCGACCAGATGCCCCGCCTCGTCACCGGCCGCCGCGCCGACGAGGTCGCCGAGGAGCAGCACAAGGGCACCACCCCCGCCGCCAAGGTCACGCTCAAGGAAGCAACCCCCGACACCCAGGCGGTCGAGATGCCCGCCTGGAACACCGTCGGCGCCGACCCCTCCAACGTCTCCTCCCGCTCCGCCCATCAATGGCCTAAGAAGCGCAAATAAATTTTGCTGTTGTCGTTGCTGTTGCTGTCTGTGATCGCGCTCGCGTTGCACCTTCTCTAGCGACTGAACGCCTAACTTCGCACGACTTTGAAAAACACAGTGACCAAACGAGAGATCCACGAAATCAGTGGCGCAATTGATATTGTAGCCCCGCTCCAGAACCACATGTCGAAAATGAATGTCACCTCTTCTTC
>CAZOOE010000902.1:0-358 GCA_964581275.1 uncultured Clostridia bacterium | reverse complement strand
GGGCGAAAAGGCACCGACCGGCCGGGGAGGCTTCGGCCCGGGCCGCATGGCGGAAATCCCCCATCGCCGCCGAGAAAAAGGAAACCGACAAGGAGGCGATGAAGGTCAAGGCGGGGAAGGACGCGGCCGACGCCCTCGGCAAGGCCCGCACCGCCGAGGGCAAGGCCCGCCTCGCCGCCAAGCTCGCCAAGGAAGCCATGGAAAAAGCCATGGAGGAGGCGAAAGCCGCCGAGCAGCCTGCCAAGGCCAAGGCCGAGGAAAAGGTCGCGGCCCCTCGCAAGGATCCCGAAACCAAGACCGCCACCTACGCTCCCGCCACACAGGCCAACGCCGAAACACCCAAGACCCACCACGCCCC
>CAZOOE010000901.1:0-1747 GCA_964581275.1 uncultured Clostridia bacterium | reverse complement strand
GCTCGTACGCCAGGTCCAGCGTCTCGGTGACCCGCTGTTCCAGGAAGCGGCGGTAGTCCTTGCGCTCGAACTGGAACGAGAAGATCCGTTCCTTCGGCGCATACTCTTCAACCAGTGAGCTGATACCGTAATGCGCGAGCCCCTTCTTCAGATCGGAGATCGACGGCCGAACAAGCTCTTCGTAGACCTTCGCCCCGTCTGAGAGATGGCTCTTGTTGCCTGGAGCCTTCGCCAGATCCGCGACGAATTGCGGCTCCAGATCGACACCCGACACCTCGCGCGCAAGCTGAATAGACCGGGCCGCGTACTCGACGATCTGGACGGTTTCGATGTTCGATATATCGTCGAAGAACCATCCGCAGCTCGTGTACATCAGCGCGGCGTGACGCTCCATTTCAAGCAGCCGCCACACATTGACCTTTTCAGAGTCGGAGAGGTCACCTTTCGAGCGTGTCGATAGAAAGGCTTCGCAATTCTCGGTCGAGCGATCGAGGATGACGCTGATGTAATCGCCGACTGCCGCCAACGGGTCCTTTAGCAAAGAACCGGAAACTCGTTCGAAGACGGCGTCAAGGTTTACTCGAAGCGCATCGAGCGCCCTTCGCAGCGGCGCTCTCCACCGCTGATGATAGTGTGTTCCGCTGTTGCACCCGCAGTCGCTTCGCCAGCGTTCAACGCCGTGGGCGCAGCTCCAGGAAGTGTTCTCATGAATCCGCACCTCGTGCTCAGGCGGGTGCAGCGCAAGGTACTCCGCGTAGTTGGTGATCCGCGCGTGCCCATCTCGTTCAATCTTGCCGATTGCGTAGGCCAGAGCCATATCGCCAAATCTGGAATGGTGACCGAATGTCTCGCCATCCGTCGCGATGTGCATCAACTGCGCGTGCTCGCGATGATCGTTGAAACCGGAGATCAAGCGATCGGCGAATCTATCGCCGCTTTTGAGAAGGCCCTCGAATGAGAGGTCGTGCGAAACGGGCTGGTCATAGAAAAACAGATCGATTTGCCTTCCATTGCCCAACCGGCAACGATAAGCGCGAGTAGGATCGATGCGACCGCCGGAAGCGTCTTGCCATTCGCCAAGGTGAGCACGAACCGACTTGGCTTGCTTCGGAGCGAGGATGGTGAACTTGATGCCGTGCTCGGCCAGGACCTGAAGGGTCGCCAGATCGACCGCGGTTTCAGGCAGCCACATGCCTTCGGGTTTACGGCCAAAGCGGAACTCGAAATCAGCGATCCCCCATCGCACCTGGATGAGTTTGTAGCGCTCGGACGCAAGCGGCATGATCGGGTGGTTATAACATTGGGCGATCGCGTTTCCGTGTCCGTTGTGCCGGGCGAGACTCGCGCGATCGGCTTTGAGAATCTGATTGTAGACATCGCTTCGATGACGCTCGAGCCAGGACAACAGCGTCGGCCCAAAGTTGAAGCTCATCTTCTCGTAGTTGTTGACCAGCTCGGCGATCCGCTCATTGCCGTCCAGGATCCGCGAGACTGCGTTCGGCGCATAGCACTCGGCAGTGATTCGCTCGTTCCAGTCGTGATAGGGCGCGGCGGAGTCTTCGACCTCGACATCTTCGAGCCAGGGATTCTCGCGCGGCGGTTGATAGAAGTGGCCGTGAATGCAGACGAAGCGATTGCTCATATTCTTAATAGGCGGAGACCTAGAGTCTACAGAGGATTCGGCTCCAACACCAATTAAGACCATATGATCAAGCGCCGCAACAAACCGAACACAATAGCGGAGGGC
>CAZOOE010000900.1:0-1749 GCA_964581275.1 uncultured Clostridia bacterium | reverse complement strand
CCATTGGAACTCCAGCGGAACTTCTTTACAACACTTCGCCAGTGCGGAATCATTGGATTCTGATCCAAACGATCGGGACCAAGAGCAATCGCGACGGCATCGGAACCCAAATCAAAATCACCGGGAAGTCCGGGCTGGTGCAATACAACCAGGTCACCACGGCCGGAAGTTATGCAAGCTCGTCTGACAAGCGTGTGCACTTCGGACTCAGCCTCGATTCCGTCGTCACTGAGATTGAACTGCGCTGGCCCAGCGGTACCATCCAGGTGCTGCACAATGTGAAGGCTGACCAAATACTGAAAGTCACTGAGGGCCGGTGATGAGACTGACGTGGCGATTGGCAGCATTAGTGATTTGCGCCAGTAGCACTGCGGCTGCCGCCACCTGCGACGACATACAGAAGGACCTTGCCGCAATTTCCAGACAACTTGCCCATGGCGACGCTCAATCCGCGTCTGGTTTGCTTGCACCGCTGGCGGTGTCTCATCCGGATTGCCCGGCTGTCTTGCTCGCGCAAGCTCGTGCTCAGGCGATGACTGAGGATTCCAGACAGGCGAATGGCACGTTTGCTAAGTACACCGATCTCGAACCCGACGATGCCGCCGGTTACGGCTACTATGCCCGCTATCTGCTCACCCAGCGCGAGTATCAACGGGCCGATCTTTTTTCATCCCTAGCTCTCGGGAAAGATCCCTCAAGTTCCATTGCGCTCGCAGTGAGCGGACAAATCCTTGCCATGAAAGGTGACCTAACTCGTGCGATCGATCTGCTGCGTCGAGCGTGCGAGCTTGATCCGGACGATGCTGAATCTCAATTCCAGTTTGGCTCCATCTACGATCGCATCAAGCGACCGGACGACGCGGTGGAGCACTTCCAAAAAGCCGCCAACCTGAATCCGTCCGACGCTCGTGCATGGGACTATCTGGCTTTGAACCTTGAACCTCTCGGGGAGGTCGACCGCGCCGATGCTGCTTACAAGAGAGCATTGGAAGTTGACAAGCGGGGTCCCTTCTACGACGCATTCCTGGATTACAACTACGGGCGCTTTTTGATCAAACACGACGACCTCGCCGCCAGCAGGGTTCATCTCGACCGCGCCGTCGAATTGGTTCCAAGGGTAAGGGCAGCCTGGTATGAGCGGGCCAAGCTGAACCTGCGCATCAAGAACTATCAGCAAGCGCGCAGCGACGCGGAAACCGCATCTTCCCTACCCGATCAGGCTGGTATCATCATCGATCTTCAGGTGTACAGCCTGCTCGAACAAATTTATCGGCGTCTCGGAGAGACCACACTTGCCGACAAGTACGCCCAGCTGAGTCGTGAAACCCCACCTCCGGTGAGAAAAGGCGACCGCT
Source organism: uncultured Clostridia bacterium (assembly GCA_964581275.1). Classification (GTDB taxonomy): domain Bacteria; phylum Acidobacteriota; class Blastocatellia; order UBA7656; family UBA7656; genus Onstottus_A. The sequence goes on along the minus strand of CAZOOE010000900.1, from coordinate 394 downwards.
AAAAGCGACAAGCATTAGCAGCAACCGCAGAACTATTCATGGCGCGAAATGCTGCTCGGACGCGGAGCTGTTCAGCGGGGAGCATGACATCTGATAGTGTGCTGGGGTGTCAGAAGCCACACCTGGAGAGAAAACGTGCAAGTTTCGTTGCAGCAAATTTTGTTGCAGGATCAGATCTCGCAATGACCACACAGCTCTGGCTGGCGGTAGGCGCCGTTATCCTGGCAGGCCTCCTGCAAGGTGTTTTTGCGGTGCCGATGAAGTACGCTCCGCGATGGAGCTATGAAAACACCTGGCTCGCTTTCTGCATTTCAGGAATGGTGGCCTTGCCGTGGCTCCTCACCCCTCTGACGGTGCCTCATACGAGAACGATCTACGCGGCCATGTCCGCCAA
>CAZOOE010000899.1:0-1752 GCA_964581275.1 uncultured Clostridia bacterium | reverse complement strand
GCTGGGGAAATGAGATTTGATCCTGGCAGGTCTGAAAGTGCGGGCGCGCCTCCACGATTTACCTCAGCGTCTTGCAGAAAATAGTCGGGACGCGCCGGCAGATTGCTGGTCAGCTGCTTGGTGAATTCTTCGCGGCTCTGAATCTGAAGAGCGTGGTTGGTAAGGCGTTCGGTGCCGATGGTGGAGGATCGTTCGGCTCTCATGTTGCGGCCACACAGTGAACCGGCGCCATGAGCTGGATACACCAGAACTTCATCCGGCAATTTCAATAGCTTGTTGTGCAGGCTGTCATAGAGCATGCCTGCCAGTTGCCCCGGCGAATAGCTTCGGGAGAGATCGGGGCGGCCAACGTCTCCGAGAAAGAGCGTGTCACCGGTCAGCACGGCCCACGGATGCCCGTCACCCGGCCCTTCCCCATTGAAGATCAGAAGGCAGATGCTCTCCGGCGTGTGTCCCGGAGTCTCCAGAACCTTGATGCGGGCTTTGCCGAAGCGTAGCTCGAACCCATCATGGACAGCCACGTGCGGAAAGGTTGCACCGGCAATGGCTCCGAAGTAGATTTGCGCGCCGGTGCGGGTAGCAAGCTCCTTGTGACCGGAGACAAAATCGGCGTGCAGGTGAGTTTCAAAAATATGGCGGATGGTCAGGCCGTGATCCTCTGCGGCTTTGATATAAAGATCCACGTCCCGCTGAGGATCGACTACAACCGCTTCTTTTTCTGATCCGAGCATGTAGGAGGCGTGGGCCAGACAGCCCAGGTAAAACTGTTCGAAATACATAGCAAGCACCTCAGCGTAGCGTGGACTGGCAGGGGGACCAGCCTCCGTCTACAATACGACACTGGCACCAGTTCATAAAAATCAGGAGAATGAAATGCAACGCAAAGCAAGCGCAGTTTGGAAGGGTGGGCTCAAAGACGGCAAAGGCGTAGTTTCCGCTTCCAGCGGCGTCCTGAATAACACCCCGTACTCATTCGTTACACGCTTTGAGAATACTCCCGGAACCAATCCCGAGGAGCTAATCGCAGCAGCGCATGCCGCCTGCTTTTCCATGGCGCTTTCTGGGCAGTTGGGCGCAGCCAATCTAACTGCGTCGAGCATCGAGACCTCGGCCACACTCACGCTGGAAAAGCTCGACTCGGGCTGGGCCATCACTACCGTGCATCTGGACGTCGTAGGACGAGTTCCGGGCGCCGACAACGCTGCGTTCCTGAAAGCTGCGGAAAACGCCAAGAGCGGTTGCCCCGTTTCCAAGCTGCTCAAGGCGAACATCACCATGAGCGCAAAGCTGGAAGGATAGGAAATCCGGTTTCTGGTTGTTGGCTCTCAGTTGTCAGTCTTTGGGATCAGCCGTGGCTGAAGACTGAGGACCGACGACTGACGACTGTCCTTTGAGCACTTGCCTAATCTTGCGATTGATGTCAGCCCCTTCGCGTGCGGCATTCTCAATCATTTCCGCCCATTTCTTATGATTGCCCTCCATCTCCGCCTGGCCCAGCAGATAGGAGGCCTGCAGAATCGTCTCCAGGGAATTGCTAAGGTCGTGAGCCAACCTGCGAAGATTGGCAACTATGTCGGCGGGCAGGTCGCTGGATTGTTTCATCGTGGTCTCGGGTTTGACAGGCTGCGTACCCTCTGTAGAATATTACTCGTAGTCCTTTCCTGGCAGGCGGCCGCAACCATCGCCGCTCCCAGTCTGTTTTGGCCATCGTGGCGGAATTGGCAGACGCGCATGGTTCAGGTCCATGTACCC
>CAZOOE010000898.1:0-1754 GCA_964581275.1 uncultured Clostridia bacterium | reverse complement strand
TTATTTGCCAGTGGCCATGCTGACAAAGCGACAGAAGTCACACCCGGAATCTGCTCTAATGCCCGCAATGCCTCAGGAGTGACAACGCGCGCTGTGGGGTTAGAAACCGTCATCACAAAGGCTAAACCTTCGGGATCGTATCCCAGTGGCACAGCTTCAAGATTCAAAAGCGTACGAATGAAAAGGCCGGCGCCCACTAACAGCAACATGGATAAGGCGACTTGAAAAGCAACGGTGATATTGCCCGCAAAGAAACGGGACCGGCCAGGGACTCCCATGAGCGATGCTTGTTTGATTGTTGAAATGAGATTCACACGCGTCGTCAGGAGGGCGGGTAGAAGACCCAAGAGAAAACCTGTAATTACCGTTGCGCTAATGGAAAATACGAGAACCCGAAGATCTGGTGTTGCATCTACACCGATAGTGGGATCCAGCCCGTCGGGTGAAAATCCTCCAACTAGGCGTGTCATCAAGACCGGTAATTTCGAACTCAGCCCATAAGCGAGTGCCGTACCGAGACCTCCTCCGATGACGGAAAGGAGGAAATTCTCTGTTAAAAGCTGCCGGATGACCCGCCCTCGATTAGCGCCGAGGGCAATTCGGGTCGCTACTTCTTTATGCCGAGTTCGGCCCCGAACAAGGAGTAGTCCGGCAAAGTTCGCGCACGTGATAAGTAGAATAGCAGTCGTGACGGCAAAGAGAAGCAACAGCGAAAATGCTGTCCGATGACGTACGAATGCTTGACCATCGCTATTCCACATGTCTGTGACTACGAATTGAGGCTTTTCAGCGTTCCCGGGGTGCTGTGCCAGAAAAGCATCACGAACCAGCGTCTCGGTTTCCGTCCGCATTTGTTGCTCGGAGACTTTAGGTGCCAGTCTTGCGACGACCCAGCCAGCGCTCCAGTTCGTAGGAGCGATCTTGTAGAGATCAGCTTCCGCACCAAAGGGGACCATTACATCGGCAGGACTAATTGGATCTAGTCCCATAAAATTGTGAGGAAGGACGCCCACAACCTGGAACGAAACACCGCTCAATGTTATTGTCCGGCCCAAGATATTAGGCTCGCCGCCGAACGAGCGCTGCCAGAACCCATAACTCACTACTGCAACAGGCGAGTATTTTCCAGGTTGATCGTCGAAGGTCGTGAGTGTTCGTCCCCGGATCGCATTGACGCCCAGTGTGCGAAAGTAATTACCCGAAACCAATTGCAGCCAAACCGGTCCCCATTCTGTTACGGGACTAGGAATACGGCGCCAGATAGCTACGTCTGAGAAGCTCTTAGTGTGCTCACTCAATAACTGATATGCGGGATATGAGTACAATCTGGAATAGTCGCTACTGAGATTCGTTTTCCAACCGATATTCCGCAATTGCTCTGGATTCTTAACAGACGGGGTCTTCCAATACACAGCATTGATTTGAGTAAAAGACGCCGTCGCTGAGCCGATGCCAATAGCGAGCGTAGACACGGCTACGAGTGTGAACGCTGGGCTTGACCGCAATCGGCGAATGGCATATCGAAGGTCCTGGACGAGAATGTCAATAAGGCGCATTCCTCGGTGATCCCGGCACGTTTCCTTTATCTGGTCCACTCCGCCAAAATGTTTTAGAGCCGCCTGCCTTGCGTCGGCAGCATTCATGCCTGCTCGTACGTTATCGTCGGCTTGCATTTCGAGATGGCTTTGAATCTCTGCCTCCAATTCGCGTTCTAGCTTGCGGCGGTGGAAGATTTCAAAGAACCGGACGAGCAA
>CAZOOE010000897.1:0-1756 GCA_964581275.1 uncultured Clostridia bacterium | reverse complement strand
CCAAACGTGCCGAGCTCACTTTGTGATCTGTGCCTGAGCCTCTGCAGTCGCCCAGGATAGTTGCATGGCAATTCCGCTCACTCTTCCGACGATTTCAGCCTCGTCAGGAAAGGGCAAGAACCGCGTAGCGCAGGGCGAACAGGGGTGTGGGATCAGGCGCAATTCGCGTCCCTCCAGTTCGCACCAGGCGCATGCATATCCATCACGCTCTTCTATAAAATAAATCGGACGGTCGAACTGGGTCCGCCATACACTCTTTTGCACTTTCGTCGAGCGGCCGTCAATCTGAACAAAAGTCCCCGGTCTTAGGAACGGATACATCATAAAATCCTTGAAGCCGATGAATCCGTAGGTGGAATGTTTGAAGTCGAGGTTGCTGATAAGCGCGATCGGAATTTCGCCCCATAGCCCAACGATTCTCGAAAGGAGGTTGGTGCCGTTCAGGCTCGATCCCAGATTGAAGTTCACAGGGAAGGAGACGGCGTGATTCTCGGCTGCAGGACGAAATGTGGCGTGGTACGTGTTTGGGAGAGGGATCAAGAGCTGATGATTTTCAATTTTGGTGAGATCCACACCGAAGAGCTTAAGCAGCCCCGCAAACGATTGCCGATAGATTACACTCAAACTGAAAAGCTTGTGGATGCCCGGAACAGATTCTGTATTTTCGACTTGAGTCAACCATGCACTCGATAAGCAATAATCCTCGTTCTCTTCTGCGTTTGAAATCCTTCGGCTATACGCCTCGACATCGCGGGTTGTCAGTCCGAGCCGAGCTCTGATATTCCTGAGGTGTTCGCCTGGACGTATCAACTCACCCTCACGTCCAACCGAGACGTGGGAACCGAATTGCGCCGTCAAAGAGGCATTCAATTCTTGGCTCTTCTGCGTTGCTGCTTGCATATTGGACGTCCACAAATCTCAGAATGCCGGTGCGCTCTCCCTCGATTAGGCTCAAATGAGACTTCGTGCGAATCTCTTGTTTCGAGTGACGGCCATTGTCACACATGACTCAAAAATGCACCAACCGCACGAAAGCGTCGCCACTCCTTTTACTTGTCAAGAAATCTAACTAGATGGCTATCTCCTCAGGACATAGTAACATTAAGATGTAAGACGTAGTTCTCGCTTGTCAGCGAGGCAGCTCCGTGGAAACACTGAGGCAGGACCTACGTTTCGCCGGCCGAATTCTCAAGAAGAATTCGGGGTTCACCCTCGTCGCGGTGCTAACCATTGCGCTTGGCATCGGAGCCACGTCTGGAATACTGGCCCTCGTCAACGCCGTGTTGATTCGCCCGGTACCGTTCCCGGATCCAGACCGCGTCGTTTTGGTCTGGGAGACTCAGCCGAAACAAAACAATAGGACACGGCTTGCGACACTCGCTGACTTTCTCGATTGGCGAGATCGGAATCATATATTTCAAGAGATGTCAGCCTGGGTTCCCTGGTCATCTACGCTCACAGGACAATCCGAACCTGAGGAGCTAACGGGCGCTCGCGCTTCGATAAATTTCTTTGACCTCCTCGGAGTCAAGCCAGCCGTTGGTCGATCGTTTTTGGCAGATGAGGAACAGCCTGGACGTGATCAAGTCGTTATGTTGAGTCATCGACTCTGGAAGCGTCGATTTGGAGCCGATCCAAATGTGATTGGGCGGTCCGTCATACTTGATGAGAAGCCATACATCGTTGTCGGAATCCTCCCGTCTGACTTCCCACTCTGGGACACAGTCTTTCAGTCAGACTTCTGGGTGCCGTTCTC
>CAZOOE010000896.1:0-1761 GCA_964581275.1 uncultured Clostridia bacterium | reverse complement strand
CGGCACCGGCACCGGCTCAGAGCTGCGCCGTCCCCTGGGCATCACGATCGTCGGCGGATTAATCGTGAGCCAGATGTTGACCCTGTTCACGACGCCGATGGTGTACATCTACATTGATCGACTGCGCCTCTGGCTGGGCGCTGCAAAGCCACACCCGCGCCCAACCCAGGAACCCCGTCCGGCGCAGAGTTGATTTCTCGTGGGCCATCGATCAGGTTCACGAGTGGCAACCGGGCGACGCCCCTCTGTTCTTAGCAGTTTAGATCTCGAGCTCTTCCGGCCACCTTCGCCCTATGCGCAATGTATCCTGATCTCGGCGCTGCTGCTCCCTATAGCTGCACCGATAGGCTGAACTTCTCTAAGACATTTGGATGGATCTTCGAGCGCAATTCTGGATGATAACGTTTGGCACGCTTTTCTTGATCATGGTGATCAAAGCGCGCCGCAGAGGACAGCCTATTCCCTGGGTCCCCCTCTTGTTTTTTTGCTCGGGATTTCCTGCCCTGATCTATCAGATCGTTTGGCAAAGGGCACTCTTTGCCGTCTACGGAATCAATATTCAGTCGGTCACAATCGTTGTGAGCGGCTTCATGTTGGGACTGGGCCTTGGAAGTCTGCTAGGAGGTGCTCTATCGAAGAGTAGACCCCTCTCGCTGCTTGCGCTATTCGCGATCGCCGAGCTCGGAACAGGAGTGTTCGGCCTCGTCTCTCTCAAACTTTTTCACCGTGTCGCCGAATTCACAGCAGGGAGCTCGCTCCTGATGGCAGGGCTGGCCAGCTTTTCATTGGTCGCCCTACCAACGTTATTCATGGGCGCGACTCTCCCCGTCTTGGTCGAGAACTTGATCAGCTCATCGAAGAATGTCGGGTATTCTGTGGGCCTGCTGTATTTTGTCAACACGCTGGGTTCTGGATTCGCATGCTTTCTCGCCGCCGATGTGTTGATGCGCATGGTCGGCCAGTCTGGGTCGGTGCGCTTCGCGGCTTCGATTAACTTGGCAGTGGGGATAGCTGGGCTGTTCGCCAGTATCCGTCTGAAGAAGGCCCCAAAAGCCGATTCCTCCGATGCCCCTAAGGCGATTCATCCCGTGAGCCCCTCAGGGGTGCCGCCTCTCCCCTTCGCTTTGGCACTCTGTTGCGCAGGACTCTCTGGATTTATCGCCCTGTCGTACGAGATGATCTGGTTCCGTTTGCTGGCATTCGCCACGCAGGATACTGCGCGTGTGTTCGCGTCGTTGCTGGGCACTTACTTGTTCGGCCTGGCAATCGGATCACGATTCATCGAACAATATTCACGCTCCAGCCAGCGTCAACTTGATGCTGTCCGCGTATTGGTCCGGATATTGGTCTCTTCGTCCATTTTCAGCTTCGCGGTAGGGCCAGCGTCCGCGCTAGTCATGAAGTATGCATCACCAAACCAGGACCCTGGCAATGCCTGGTCGCTCCTGCTCGCCACTCTCTCGATCGTCATAGCGGCGGCCTTGTTTGGCGCGACATTTCCGATGATTACGCACGTTTCTATCAATCCTGCGCGCCAGGCTGGCCGGGCGCTGAGCCACCTCTACACCGCCAACATTGTCGGCTCGACGTTAGGGACTGTTGTGGTTGGCTTCATTTTGATGGACCACTTCTCCGTTTCTACAATTTCGCTGCTGCTTCTGATTGCAGGCCTCTTGGTCACGCTTGGGGTGCGGCAACAGACCGGCTCGGAAGGTACCAAGCTACGAGCGGGAATGTTGATCGCTCTCGCAACAATGGCTT
>CAZOOE010000895.1:0-1766 GCA_964581275.1 uncultured Clostridia bacterium | reverse complement strand
CATGACGAAACTCGTCAATCGCGTGCTCTAGATATAGGCGTCGTAAGAGAGGATCCGAAGTAACCTCGGCTGCGCGCAAAATATCGCGCCCACCGTCAGTCTCGGTTTCCCCAAAGCGGAGCAGCTTCTGTACACGCCGATCGGTATCGCTCCAGATCCAGCGATGCAACGGGGCCAGCATTCGATCAAATGCTGTGGGTCGCTCATGGGGCCGAGCGGAATCCATCCCGACTGCCAGTATATCTGAGTTGGGAAATCGGATTTGTCACTAGTTTGTCAGACTCACAACTTTTTTCGTCACTCAGGACAAAGATTATCCCGCGAGGTGCTACACATAAGCCGAACAAAAGATGGGCTGAAACCGCTCTGGGGGTATGTAGTTTTTGTCATCCAACAAGTGACAGGGTGAATGTATTGCTCAGTGTGGCGTCATCAGCTATCCCGTGTTTTGACAGAAACCTCGAGGTGAGCTTTGGAGAATATGTTTGGCGTGCTTAAGAGGCGCAGGACACTTTTCTGGGTGCGAGTCATGGCAGAGACAGCCGTAGCATCCGTCGGAATTGCGCTCCTGTCGTGCGCACTTATTGCAAATCAGAGATTCCTTGACAGGCATTTCGTGCCGTCTTTTTTCCTGCCGCACCATTGGTACGTGGTACTCCAAACGTCTGGACGAGTGGCGATGGCGATCCTGGGCGCGTGGCTGGCGCTCGTTGCACGTCGCCGTGCTGGACGCTTCGCCGCACGAACGCCTGCAGGAGTGTTCCGCGCCTTCATCGCTGTGGTCCTAGCGCTAGGTGCGAGTGAACTCGTGCTTAGCCGTGTGCACCTGCGCCCCACCGAATGGTTGTCGGCCAAAGACGAACCACGCCGCCAGCCCGACCCGCGACTTGGCTGGACATGGGTGCCGGGGCGCACCGGACACAAGAGCATCGGCGGCCGTGTCATCGACTACGCAATCGATCCCGCAGGATATCGCGTCAGCCGTTTGGACGAACCGGTGGATCCTGAGCTACCGACGATCTTGTTTACTGGTGAGTCTGTGATGTTCGGTGAGGGACTCACGTACGCAGAGAGCATACCTGCGCAAGTTGGCGCGATGATGGGCGTGCAGACCGCGAATCTGGCAGTCCACGGTTATGGTAGCGATCAGGCGTACCTGAGGCTACAGACTGAATTGCCGCATTTTAGCCGGCCCGTGGCGGTAGTGTCGTTGTTCATGACCGCACTGTTCGGGCGGAACCTCGACCAGGATCGACCCCACCTTGGTCCTGGTCTCGTCTGGCTGCCGGCAGAACAGCGCACCCGCCTCTCATCGCTCGCGAAATTGCTCGTGCCGTACCGCGCCGACAGGACGGTCGAACGCGGCGTAACAGTAACCCAAGAAGTGCTTCGTGCGACCAGCGAACTGGCGCAGGCGAACGGGGCGACGTCGATTCTCGTCGTGCTGCAGCTTGGGCATGAATCGCAACCTGAACAGATGTTGCGTCGCCGGATTCTCGATGACGCCAGCACACGGTACATCTTCGGCGACATTGATTGGTTCAAAATCGCAGCGGCGGCGCTAAAGAACGTTGGCGGCTAAGTGGCCATAAAAAGCCTCAACCTTCAACTTGTTTTGCAGGGAAGCTCCGGTCTAATTTTATTTTCTTGGAGAGCGCCATGACTGCAATGTGCTATTTCTGCAGCACATCACATACGAGAGTGATCCCTGGTCAATCTCAAGGCGACGCGGTAGGCCCGTGCTTTATTTGTCACGTAATTTCTTT
>CAZOOE010000894.1:0-1772 GCA_964581275.1 uncultured Clostridia bacterium | reverse complement strand
GTGGTTGAACAGGACGCTGAAGATGTTACGAATCTTGGCAGAGCTCGATTTGGCCAGAGAAAGGTTTCTAAGCCACATTTCTACTTCTATCGTTTTGGCGTCCGGGAGTTTGTAGTTTCCCCAGTGTGGCACGATCCAATTTTTCAAGTAACTTTTGTACCCGCGTTTGGTCGAGTGGCTTTTCCAAGTCCTGTCTGACGCCGACTCGCGCTGTCGATAGTGCTCAACCAATTCACCGACCGTCAGCGCAGTCGCCCTTACCCGCACGACTCCAAAGTTGATCGCTCTTATCAGCCCGGCAATTCCCTTCCTGGCGGACGCTGCGGTCCTGAATTGCCTCACTGTGCCGACTGTGATCCGTCGATAGATTCGCCGGCCGTCATGCGGGCGATCTCGATACCTAAATTCCCAACTATCGGGCCCACGGCGCCGTCCACTTCGAACCAAACTTCCCAGTCGCATAGATTCCCCCCCCAGCACAGGTAGTGCTGGCTGATTTCTCTTCCTTAGGCGCTTCAAGTCAATAGGGGTCAGCCCAGAGCAGGGCTGCTGCTTTTCAGCTGCATTCTTGCAAGCCCATGAAAAGTTACGATGGAGATTCTACGTACGAGAGTCGGTAGAACGAAAAACGATGAAGCGATTCGAGCTTGTTTTGTTGCGCCCTTTGATATAATTGCACTCCGGCGACCTAGAAGAGAGACGTACCATGTCCGGTTCGACACCTGTCAACGAACCTCAGACAAGTCCGACCGACGTTACGCGCATTCTCCTTGATTGGCGAAACGGAGACGACGGCGCCCTCGAACGCCTTACCCCAATCATCTATGAGGACTTGCTGCGGCTTGCGAGGGCACGGCTGAAACGAGAATACGGCGAGTGCACCCTGCAGCCCACTGCTCTTGTTCATGAGTCTTACCTGCGGCTGGCGAATCAGACCAAGCTTCAGGTGGAAAGCCGGGCGCATTTCTACGCTATTGCAGCAAACGTTATGCGCAGAGTGCTGATCGACCACGCGCGGAAAAGAAAAGCTGACAAGCGTGGCGGCGGGTTAAAGACCACATTGAAAACGGGCATGGATTTTGCCGACGGACGTGGCCCGGATTCTCTCATACTGGATGAAGCTCTACGCAAGTTGGCCGAGTTCGATGAACGGAAGAGCCGCGCGATCGAAATGAAGTTTTATGGCGGCATGACCAGCGAGGAAATCGGTCTGGTGCTTGGAATTTCCGTACCCACAGTTGGGCGCGAACTGCGTCTCGGGCAAGCCTGGCTCCGGCGCGAAATGTCACGCGACCCAAAGTGACCGACCATGGTGGAAAAGACGAAGACGGATCGCTGGAGCCTCATTGAGAGGCTCTTTCAGGGTGCAGTTGACCGACCGCCCTCGGAGCGAACCGAATTTCTCAAGAATGCCTGCGCGGGCGATGAAGCGCTGCGATTGGAAGTGGAGTCCCTCCTAGCAAACGATAACAACGCTACGACGGCAATAGATTCCTTGGTGGCAGGCGACCTCCGGGTAATCGCCCAGAGCTCAGATGCCGCTGAGATCGGGCTCCGCGTGGGGCCCTACCGTTTGGTCCGCGAGTTAGACAGCGGAGGGATGGGTGTCGTCTATCTGGCTGTCCGGTCCGACGATCAGTATTTCCAGATTGTCGCCATCAAGATGATCCGTAGAGGCGTGGAGTCACCCGTTCTCGTTCAGCGCTTCCGCGCCGAACGGCAGATCCTCGCAACTTTGACCCATCCAAACATCGGAGCCATCCTAGACGGCG
>CAZOOE010000893.1:0-1780 GCA_964581275.1 uncultured Clostridia bacterium | reverse complement strand
CGTCCAGAAGCCGCTCTATCGTTACATGATTGCCGGCTACAGCATCGGCGGCCCGATTTACATTCCGAAGAAGTGGAATGCAGACAAGCACAAAGCGTTCTTTTTCGCGTCGCAGGAATTTACGCAGGTCGCACAGCCGACGTTTACGGTGATGGACAATCAGCCGACGGCGCGCGAACTGACCGGCGATTTCTCGCAGACACGCAATTCGGCAGGCGCCGTGATCGCGATTCGCGACCCCCTGACCCATGCCATGGGCCGCCCTATTGAGGAAACGTAAGACATCTCCGGTCCGGGCATTCGCGGACCTCGGCTCAACGCTGAGCGACTTGACCGGGTTCGCGGCCACCTCGATCGCCATCTTTGCACTGGCTCGCTCGCAGACTGCGATGATGTTTGCCTTGCCCGCTTTCGAACCGATAACCAATCCGGCGGCATCAACAGAAGCGATCGACGGATTGTCGGATGACCATGAGATCGTGACATCTGCTCGCGGATTACCCATCGCAGTGCGAGCGGTCGCGTCCGGTCTCATCGCGCCGCCCACCACGATTTGACTCTTTGACGGCAGGTCGATCGCGGTTACCGGCGCGGGTTTGACTCTGATTCGCACCGTGCCGACCTTGCCCGCGACGACCGCTCCGATTTGCGCTTCGCCGGGGTTGAAGAACGAAATATTGCCCGAATTGTCGGCGCTGACCACATCGAACGGAGCAGCAAACCAGACCGCAGGCTGAACCGCGACTGCTTTACCCGACTCGTCCTTAGCCACTGCAGTCAGTTTTAATTGCTGGCCGACTTCAGCTTCGGCGACACTAGGTGTGAGCTCGACGGCTTTCACCGGCGCAGACTCTGTCTTGAGCGGCGCCGCCTCTTGCTGTGCTAGAGCCGCCGTAGCAATGATCGCGATAACACCAAGGGCCGTAAGCTTCATGCGCACACCTCCTGGAGATTCTTAGGAGTCTGGGATTCTATTCCTCGACGGGAGCAAGCGCAATCGTCGCGGCGCGGGTTGAGATACCTACCAACGGTCCAAGATGGCGCTTATGCAGACGCCACGATTGAGATATGAATTCAAATGTCAACGAAGTCAAGCCTGACCCCACCAACTTCGTTACTTTCAGCCTGACCCTGGGAGAAACTTCGGCCAAAGAAGCGTTTCTTCGGGCTGCTGGGAGTCCTGGAATGAAGAGAGTCTTTCAATCAACGATAATTGTTGCGGCGTTATTTCAATCGGCCGAATGTTTTGCCGCAGACTTCGACTATGCACGCGCTATAAAACGAATCGCTCGTGATATCGCGAAGCTTAAGGAAAGCTATCCTCAACTCAAGGATTTCTCCGTTACCAAGAATTTGAATGCCAACCAGCTAAAGATTTCTTACGGGTATCACACTCACAAGCCTGAAGGGCGGGGCGGGTGGACATCGGGAGTCCCCAACCCGGATGAGGACGGTGTTTGGTTCTACATCGACTTTCACGACGTTAACTCAACTGCCCAGATCCATACCCAACCCATGACATCCCCGATTTGCATTGGCAGCAAAAGAGTCTCCTTCCTGAGCCTGGAAGGAACGCAGACAAAGTCAGTGGACGGAGCAATCTATAAGGTCCTCGAAAAACATGGCGCTACCAGATGCAGTCGATAGTTGGGTGCTAATACAATGCGCTGCAGCGGATGTTGCCGCCGTCTCAGGGCATCAGGAGCTACGACGTCAGGCCGACAAGAAGCAGGCGCCTTTCACGGTGCCGATTGTTTCGCCGGTCTTCCTTCCAAGTCGA
>CAZOOE010000892.1:957-1795 GCA_964581275.1 uncultured Clostridia bacterium | reverse complement strand
AAATCATTGCGGCCATATTCCTTCAGGCGTTTGAGGGTACCTTCACGCTCTATGCGATCGCTGTGTTCTTCCCGAACTCTGGGGCGACGAGGGACTTGCCCAAAATCATATGATTCTGTTGAAAAACTCGGACCGATTTTTCTGGAGTGACTAGGTACGGCTGTGCTACTTGGGCAGCAAGGAGGAACGCCGCCAATGATGGGCCAGCAGCCACGTACCGATTCACTGTTCTACTATTTTCGATTGGAAGATCAGATCCCCAGTGATCATCTGCTGAAGCGCCTCGATCGCTTCATCGACTTGGGGTTCGTCCGGGAACGGTTGCGAGATACATACAGTGCCGTGGGCCGTCCCTCGATTGACCCGGAAGTTCTCTTGCGCCTTTTGCTGGTGGGCTATCTGTACGGAATCACCAGTGAAAGACGCTTGATGGAAGAGGTGGGTATGCATTTGGCGTACCGCTGGTTCAGCCGCCTGGGATTCGAGCGAGAGATTCCCGACCACTCCACTTTCTCCAAGAACCACCATGGCCGATTCCGCGGTGCAGGTGTGTTCCTGGAAGTTTTTGAAGAGATCGTACGACGCTGCTTGGAAGCCGGGTTGGTGGAAGGCAAGCGCCTGACGGTGGACGGAACCGTGGTGACCGCGAATGCGAGCCCACAACGCGGGACGAAACCCGAGCGATTGAGCGAGGTGGCGAAGGTCTCGCGCACGGTGCGCGACTACCTTGAGGATCTGGCGCGGGAAAATCCTTTGTCGGAAGACGAGGCCAAACCAGCTCCTAGTTCGGTGGCGGCACGCTACGTCTCAACGACCGATCCCGATGCGTGTTGGGCGA
>CAZOOE010000892.1:0-947 GCA_964581275.1 uncultured Clostridia bacterium | reverse complement strand
GAACAAAAAATCCTTGTGAATTGGAAAAAAGGAGTCAATTATGGAAGCGCCGCAGAGTGGCAGAAAGGGGCGGTCTTACAGGGACGCCGCCAACTGCTGGATGTCAATCTTCCGAAACGGCTGGTGTGGCTAAGGTCTCGCGCACGGTGCGGGAGTATCTGGCGGATCTAGCCCGGGAGAATCCCGTGTCGGAGAAGGAGAACCAGCTCCACGGTCGGTGGCGGCACGCTACGTCTCGACGACCGATCCCGATGCGTGTTGGGCGAGCAAATTGGGGGGACGGAGCGTTCCTTCTTATTTGAATCACTATCTGATGGACAATGCCAGCTGCATCATTTTGGGAGTGGAAGCAACGCAGGCACGATTTCGGCAAGAGACGCTGGCAGCGCGCCGCATGCTCGCACGAGTGAAAGAGCGGTTCGACATCCGTGCTGAGGGTGTAGGAGCGGATAAGGCCTACGGCAGTGGAGAGTTTCTGGCGTGGTTGCTAGAGCGAAGTATTCAGCCGTATATTCCGGTGATCGATCGACGCCACCAAACGCATCGGCGTTTCACGCGTGACCAATTTCAGTACGACCAGGTCGAAAATGTCTTTCGCTGTCCGCAGGGCCAAACCCTGCGCTACCGCGGGATGGACCACCAAGCACAAGGCTACCTTTATCAGACCGTGAAGTCGCAGTGCCGAGACTGCCCTGTAAAGAAACGATGCACTGGCGGAACGACTCGGCGGATCTTCGTTCACTGGCATGAACCGGCACGGCAGAAGGCCCGAGAGTTGGCGCAAACTCCCGCGTATGCTTGCTCGAAACGCGAACGGAACAAGATCGAGGCTCTGTTTTCCGAACTCAAGTTGCGTATCGGACTTCGTCGCGTACGTTTGCGCCGTCTCTGGAATGTCTCTGAGCAATTCTACTTAGCGGCCACAGCACAAAATCTTAAGCGGTTAG
>CAZOOE010000891.1:0-1797 GCA_964581275.1 uncultured Clostridia bacterium | reverse complement strand
CGCCCGTCAGGCCATCCAGCACAGGGGCGGGCTTCCCGTTGAGTGACAATTGGTACGCGTCGTACGTAGCGGCGAGTCCAGCGAGATCCGCGATGTTTTCACTGAGTGTCTGATGTCCGTTCACAGCCAGGTCGGGGAACGGACGGTATTGGTCGTATTGTGCGGCCAGCGCCTCGCCGGCTGCTTTGAAGTGATCGAAGTCTTCCTTCGTCCACCAATTTGCGAGACGGCCCTCGGCATCGAACTGGCTGCCCTGGTCGTCGAAGCTGTGGCTGATTTCGTGGCCGATTACAGCTCCAATCGCGCCGTAGTTGTGTGCGGCATCGGCCGCGGGATCGAAGAACGGCGGCTGTAAAATCGCTGCCGGGAAACTCAGGGCATTCTGAATGGGAAGATTCACGGCGTTGACTGTCTGCGGCGTCATCCACCATTCGCCGCGATCGATCGGTTGGTGAAGCTTCTCGCGCTGGCGGCGATAGTTGAACAGCTCGGCGCGCTGCTCGTTTCCGAACGCATCGCCTTTGACGATTTCGAGTCCTGAATAATCCTCCCATCGATCCGGATATCCGACTCCGACTTTCAGCGTTGCGACTTTCTGTTTCGCTTTCACTTTCGTCTCGGCAGACATCCACGACAGCGCGTCGATGCGTTTGTTGAATGTTTTGATGAGATCATCGACCAGAGCCTGAATTTTGGCTTTCGCTTCAGGCGGAAAGTAACGCTGCGCGTAGATTTTGCCGACGGCGTCTCCAAGTGCGCTGTTGGTGTAGTCGAGTCCGCGCTGCCATCGAGGACGCTGCTCCGGAGTTCCATTAAGCGCCTTGCCGAAAAAGTTGAAGCGCTCGTCGGCGAAAGCCTTCGGCAGAAAGTTACTCGAGTGCTCGATCGTATGATACGTAAGCCAATCCTTCCACGCATCGAGCGGCTCGCTGGCGGCAAGCGCCGAGAGCCCGGCGACTGCCTTCGGATGCCAGATGATGAATTCGGTAACGTCCTTCAATGCCGCTGCATCGAACAACGTCGTCCAATCGAGCCCCGGCGCTTTTGTAGCGAACTCCTCACGCTTCCATAAGACGGCGGAATGCACGTCCTCCGATTCCACACGTGTGGCGTGCACACCGGCCATCTTTGTTTCGAGAGCAAAGATTCGAGCGGCGCGCATCGCCGGATCGGTGAGGCCGCCGAGCTTCAGCATCTCCGCTATGTGAGCGCGATATCGGGTACGCAGTTCCTCCATCTGTGGCGTTTTGGAAATGTAGTAATCGCGGTCGGGCATTCCGAGGCCGCCTTGCAGAAGATAAGGAACTGTGTGCGTCGGGTCCATCAGGTTTAGCGTGATCCAGACGCCGAAGAGGTTTTCCGTATAAAAATTCGTCGAGTTCAGTGCATCGACATCGGCGCGAAGGCTGCCGCCGATTACGCCCGCAAGCGCGCTGCGGTTTTGAACGTCTGCAATGGCATCGAGCTGCGGCTTCAGCGGCGTGATCCCTTTCGATTCAATGGCCGCTTCATCCATGAAGCTCGAATAGAAATCTCCGACCTTCCGCACCTCAGCGCTCGCATTGGAGCCGGCTCCCGCGGTTTCCTGAAGCAACGCCTGCGTCTCCTTGAGCGTCTGGTCCGACAGCATTGCGACGATGCCATACTGTGATTTGTCCGGAGGAATCGGCGTGGCCTTCAGCCACGCACCATTGGCGTATTCGTTGAAATCGTCGCCGGGACCCGCTGTTTTATTTATCCCAACGAGATCAAAACCCGGGGTAAACCGCCGCCCCGGGGCCGCGGCTTTACACACAC
>CAZOOE010000890.1:0-1797 GCA_964581275.1 uncultured Clostridia bacterium | reverse complement strand
TCTGAATAAGTAAATACAATCTTTATCATGCAATCGTTCGAGAAATCGCAAAGCTTCGAGTATCACCTGACGACGCATCGTTTGACCGGCGAGTCGTTGACAAATTCATAGTTGGCGCGGAAGATTTGACAACCATTTTCAAGGGGGACCAAGACATGCGCCCAATGCTCGTTCGCTTTGTTGCGCCTATAGTCATCGGCGTTCTTGTGCCCGCAAACCTTGCCCTCCAGCAACCGCAGCAGATGACGCCTATCAATAGACTTCAGTCGAACATTGAGCGCATTACACGTTCCGTAAATGCAAAGTGGGGAATCTACATCAGGTGCATCGAGACCGGCGAAGAGATCGTACTCAACGCCGACGAAACGATGGACACGATGAGCGTCATCAAGATCCCGTTGATGGCCGAAGTGTTCCGTCAAATTGAAGCAGGAAAGTTCGCCCTAACCGACCGGGTGACGCTCAAGGAGACGGAGAAGCGTCCGGGGACTGGGGTCATACGCTCGCTCGACGCGGGCGCAAGCTTAACCATCAAGGACCTGGTCACTTTGATGATCATCGTCAGCGACAACTCCGCTACCGATATGCTTTTTGAGAGAGTTGGCGGGACCGAGCCAGTGAATAAACTGATGCAAAGCTACGGGCTCAACACTATCAAGGCGACCGGGCTGTCGGACAATTGGTTCAAGGCACTGCGAGCGGAGCCGGACCTTTGGAAGTTTCACACCGAAGGCAAGACTCCGTACGGGCTCTCGTCTCCGCGCGATATGGGAAAGCTCCTTGAGAAGATCCACAAGGGCGAGGCGGTTAGCAAACAGGCGAGTGAGCAGATGCTGCAAATCATGCGCGGCCAGGTCTACAGCTCCAGGCTGCCGAAGTATTTGACGGGTTTTCGCGTGCCTCACAAGACTGGAGACTTCCTGCCTTACATCGGCAATGATGTTGGGATCCTCGAAAGCGCCAATCGCCACATCGTGATCTCGGTGTTTACCGCTCGCCACAACGGCATCGGACCCAATCTCGAAGACGCGATTGGGCGGATCGCCGAGCAGGTCGCGAACTATTTCGCTTATCGGGAGGTTGGTACCAAGTAGATCAATGCTTCGACCGCGGGCTAAGTCTGGCTTCAGCATAATAATTACTAAGAGAGTGGCTTGATCTGCGCCTACTCCTTTGGTGTAATCTTATCTCCTTATTCGTTTTAGAAGCACGAAGATCTCGGTGTTGCTGTTGAGCACGAAGGGACTGTAGGTATTCTGAGCACGGCCACCGCTGACTGAAGAAACCGGCTGAAAGGTCTCAACATTGTAACCTTGTTCCGCAAGCTGATTGATTGAGCTTTCCAGAGAAGCGAGTTGCAATCGGTTCCCGAGGAGAATTCGGTATTCCCAAGTGACTTTTGAAGTCGACGGCGCCGGTTGCTGCACTGCAAACGCCGTGGAGACGGCATACGCCTTACCGCTATGCGAAGCCTCGGGGCGCCCAGCGATGATCGTCCAAAAGAGGGTGATAACGGAGAGTACAACAAGTCGTTTCGTCATAAAAATCACTCTAATAAGTCGCTGCAAACGTCACGGCCGGTGCAACTAGTGCGCACTTGGTTTGCGTGTGACGCACTTATGGCGGACGCGACTTAACTCAACAAGCTCGTGAAACTTTCTGCGCGCCTTATCGTGCAAATCGTCCCAGTCGAGCATCCACCACCACGGCGTGCTGTCTTGACGCGCGATGAAGTTGGCCACCTGGTCCCAGGTCTTGAACCCCAGTCGCTCTACGAAGTATCGCGGCAAAAGCAGC
>CAZOOE010000889.1:0-1811 GCA_964581275.1 uncultured Clostridia bacterium | reverse complement strand
CAGCAACCCGACAATTTTGGGATTCAAATTGAACCCGCGCGGCACCGTAGTAATCGCGTGTGCAATTCTGCGAAGCGTCTCCTGATCGACTCCGCTCTCGATCAATTCAACGGCTTCGGGCTCGGACACTTGATCAGCAAGCTCAACTTCAGAAGCCTGCTTCGCAACAATTGCTTTCGCTCCAAGCTGCGCGTTCTCGTATCGCCGGTTTCGCTCATCCATCAGCGTTGCGACTACCTCCTCGGTCATCACACCTTCGGAGACGAGTTTCTTCGCGTAGAGCGCGCGCGCACCCGGATGCTCGCGAATTCGCTGGTACATCACCGGCTGGGTGTAAGTTGGTTCGTCGCCTTCGTTGTGACCGAGGCGCCGAAAACCAATCACATCGATCACGACGTCCTTCTGAAACTTCTGCCGGTAATCCAACGCGGTCTGAAGCACGTTGTAAGCAGCTTCCACGTCATCACTGTTGACGTGGAAAATCGGGGCTTGAATCATCTTTGCGATGTCCGTGCTGTAGGTCGACGAGCGTCCCTCTTCAGGCGGGGTGGTGAATCCAAGCTGGTTGTTTGTGATGATGTGAATAGTGCCGCCGGTGGTATAACCAGGCAGTTGCGAGAGGTTGAGCGTCTCGGCGACGATGCCCTCACCGGCAAACGCCGCATCGCCGTGAAGCAACACTGCCAGCCTGCTCAACCGCTCGCCGTCAGCGTCTTGCCTGGCACGAACGACTCCTTCGACGACCGGATTGACGAATTCGAGATGACTTGGATTCGGGACCACGGCAAGCGAGACCTCGTGTCCGTCGGCAGTCTCGCGTACACCGCTCGCGCCTTGATGGTATTTCACATCGCCCTGGTCGTGAGGGAAGTTGGGATGGATCGATCCCTCAAAGCTGGTGAATATCCGTTCGCAGAACTTGCCGATGACGTTCGCGATCACATTCAACCGCCCGCGATGCGCCATGCCGATGGTTATGTCATCGATGCCGCGCGGCGGAGCGCTCTCGATCAGCTGGTCCAGAACGGCGATGACGGTCTCGTTGCCTTCGATCGAGAATCGCTTCTGTCCGAGATACTTCGTGCCGAGGAATCGTTCGAACAACTCGGCCGAGATCAGCTTCCAGAGGATCTGTTTTTTGACTTCGACCGGGACTGGAGGTGGTTCGGTTTCAACCCGCGCTCGAATCCACTCCTTCTCTTCCGGCCCCTGAATGTTCCGGTACTCAGTACCCACTTTTCCGCAATAGTAGTCGTGAAGATGGTCGACGATCTCACGCAGCGCAGCGGTCTGTGAGCCGCCGACTCCGGCAGTGATGAACTGACGGTCGAGGTCCCAGATCGTAAGGCCATAAGTCTCGATGTCGAGTTCGGGATGATACTGGACGGTCTTCCAGCCAAGAGGATCGAGATCCGCGATCAAGTGACCGCGGACCCTGAAAGCGTTGATCAACTCAAACACACGGGCCTGCTTCCGGACGACGTCGCTGTGGCGTTCTTCGCCGAGTATTGCCGGGTTGACATCAATCGCCCAGCGATAAGGCCGATAGCGAATTCCGAGGTCGGCGAATATCTGGTCGTAGAATTCGTGCTGGCCGCGAAGAAGCTCATCGATCCGCGCCAGGATAGCTCCTGACTCTGCACCTTGCACGATGCGATGATCGTAGGTGCTGGTCACGGTCATCACTTTGCTTATACCGATTCGCGACAGTCCTTCGGGCGACATTGCCTGGTATTCCGGCGGGTAGCCGATCACGCCGGTCGCTATGATGACCCCTTTCCCGGGCATCCGTCGCGGATTTGGAGGGGTGG
>CAZOOE010000888.1:0-1812 GCA_964581275.1 uncultured Clostridia bacterium | reverse complement strand
ACGGGAAGAAAGTTTGAGGGGGGTGTGGACCGCGCGCGTTTGGATGACGCACTCTCCGAAGCGATGAGTACCATATTGTTCCAGGCGCTATTGGTCCGTGAAGCCGAGCGGCTCATGGACCGTGCTGCGCAATTGTTCCCAACCTCTAAAGACGCCCTCTACCACCTGGCTGAACTGTACCGCAGCAGCTCGAAGACAAGGAAAGCGCTCGAAGTATTCGAGCGGATTACTCGGATGAAAACGACGCCCGGCATTGATCCTGTAACTGATCGCCTCCAACAAAGTATCGTTTATCAGAAAATCGGAAGTATTCATGCTGACTTGGCGGAGTTTGCCGAGGCGGAGTCCGCATATATGAACGCGTTGCAGTTCACCCCCGATAGCGTCGAGGCTCGCTTGGGCCTGGGCTATGTCTACTTACAGCAGGGTAGAGCGGAGGACTCCTTAAACGAATATAACCGCGCTCTTGCGAAGGATTCCCAACGCGCCGCTGCTTATTTTGGCGTTGCGGATGCGAGCTTGCGAATGGGCCGCTTCCCAGAAGCATCCGCGGCTGCCGCGAAGGTCCTGGCCTTGGATGCCGGACACCGAAAAGCACACTACGTCCTGGCGACAACGCTGATTCGAATGGGCGCGAAACAAGAAAGCGACAAAGAGCTCGAGGCTTATCGGAAAGTTGAAGCGGAGGAGCGCTCCAAAACGGATCGCGACCGCAACGTCGGCGTGGTCAATCGAGAGGCGGGAGCAAAACTGGCAGAGGGCCGCAACGAAGAAGCGGTTGAAATGCTCCTAAACGCCATCGAAACCTTTCCCAATTCCGTTGCGACATACCTGAATCTGGGAACCGCGCAAAGTAAGCTCGGTCAGCACAAAGCTGCTTCCGAGACATTTCAAAAGATTCTCACTTTGAAGATATCGGACAGTTTCTTGGTCTCGTGGAACCTCGCTCAGGAATACCGGTATCTCGGCGACGCCGAAGCCAGCCGGTGGCATCAGACTGTGTACCTTCAGAATATCGACGTGGCGCTGCGCGAGGCGCTCGAGTCGAATCTCGAATAACCAACCGCGACAAAGAGATCACGACCGGCGGAAGTAGAAATTTGACGGCAATTTGATTTAAGAGTTCCCAGTACCTAGACCCTAATTCGGTACACGTTTCATATATTTAAAGGCTTGTTAGGTAATTTATTGAAGTGATAGGCTGTTTCTACAAATTCGCTCGAGAAGTTGAAAGTGTCGGCTACCCCCTGTGGCCGCAAGGTGCGGAGAGAAGCATTTCTGGAGGCTCCATGAAAAAACGCTCGCTGATGGTCGTGTTCCTGTGTGTATGTCTCACCAGCTCGGCATTCGGTCAATCGAGTAACGCCAGACTAAGCGGAACCGTTAACGACGCAACCGGGGCGGTATTGCCTGGAGTAGAAGTCAAGGCAACGCACAATGCGACCGGCATTGAGGCAACGGTGATTTCGAATGATGCCGGAGCCTACAACTTCGCCAGCCTTCCTCCCGGCACTTACACCATTAGCGCTTCGCTTCCTGCATTCCAGACGCAGACGTTCAAAGACGTGCAATTGGGCAACGCGGCCCAGGTGCGATTGAACTTCAGCCTCCAGGTCGGTCAAGTCTCGACAGCCGTTGAGGTCAGCATCGCGGCGAATCAGCTTCTGCTGGAATCGAGTTCTTCAGTCGGTAATGTGCTGGAACAAAAAAAGGTTCAAGACCTGCCGCTGGTCAGCAACAACGTGCTTGACCTCGTCGGTGTGATGGCTGGTGTCAATGTGACGAAGGACAACGTTTTCGGCGCCAATGATA
>CAZOOE010000887.1:0-1816 GCA_964581275.1 uncultured Clostridia bacterium | reverse complement strand
TATACCGAAATCTTGAGGCCCAAAAAAGAGCTATTGTAGCGTGGGACATCGCGAACTTGCTGGACCAAATCGCGGCTCGAGAAACTTGGCTCCGCTCCCTCAGCCGACTCGAGGAAAAACGATGTGAAATTCTCAAAAGCTTCGGCTCGACCAATTCTCCAATCACGTTCAGGCAAATCATCGAAACGTTTCCCGACGTGGGATCTGAACGCGCGCTATTTGCTCAACTAAGAGAGCGCGCGCGGAAGATCTTTGTCCGGCTCCACACTGAAGAACGGAACCTGCTTGACGTGATGAGAAATCTCTGGTCGCACATCCAAGAAGCCTTGAGTTCGCCAACCCAGTCATTGGGCTCCGTCTACAACAAAACTGGCGTCACTCTGCCCACGGGGACAAGGTCCCCTCTGATCCGCGGAAAAGCCTAACTCCATGAGCATTACGTCCACGCTATCGCTCGCAGGTGAAGCCTTAAAGGCCCAGCAGCTTGCGCTGCAGACTACCGGTCATAATCTGGCCAACCTTGCGACCCCCGGCTATTCGCGTCAAACCGTTGACTTTGTCACAGCTCCACCTGCGTTTGAGAGCGGTGTTCTCTTGGGCCAGGGCGTGAAGGTTGATGGCGTACAAAGAATCGTGGACCAGTTTAGTGAGGCCCAGCTCCTTAGTCTAAATGGCAATGTCGGATATGCAGGCGCGCAGAGCCAAGCGCTAACAAGCGTTCAGGATGCCTTCCCAACGTCGGGAGGCATCAACGACGCGTTGAGCGCTTTCTTTGGCGCTCTCTCTGACTTGGCCAATAACCCGTCGGGAACGGCTGAGCGCGTGAGTGTTGTGGGCAAGGCCAATGCATTAGGACAGTCCCTAGCGCAGACCCGACAAATTGT
Organism: uncultured Clostridia bacterium; assembly: GCA_964581275.1. GTDB lineage: Bacteria > Acidobacteriota > Blastocatellia > UBA7656 > UBA7656 > Onstottus_A. Next base: position 932 of record CAZOOE010000887.1, on the reverse strand, counting down.
CGCCGCAGAGCAGCAAAACCTCGACCAGAATCTCGCGGGCGCGGTGCACGAAGTCAATACTCTACTGTCACAAATCGCGAGCCTGAACCAAGAAATTCTATCGCCACAAGGCCAGCGGCAATCACCCAATGATGCTCTTGACCAACGCCAAACGCTATTGCAGCAACTTACAAAGCTCACCGGTGCTACCACGCGGCAGGACGCTGACGGTGAGGTTACTGTGAGCATCAGCGGGCTTTTGTTAGTAGGCGGAAATCGCTTTGCTGCACTTAACACCGACAATGTCAACGCGGCCGGATTGCATACAGTGACCTACCAGAGTCCTAATGGAGGGTTAAGTCTAGATGCGACTTCGCTTTTCAGCCAAGGAACCATCGGCGGGATTTCGAGTACGCGCGATAACGAGTTACAGAGCGCACTTGATCGGCTTGATCAGCTAGCGAAAACCCTCGTTGATCAAGTCAATGCACAGCATGCCCTCGGCTTTGAATTGACAGGCGCGGCGGGCGGCAATTTCTTTACTCCCATCGCGACTACGGCGGGGGCAGCCAGCAATGTTCAGGTGGACAACGCAATTGCAGGGGACCCGCGACGGATTGCAGCCGCAGCTGCAGCGGATACCGTCCCCGGCGATAACCAAAACGCCCTGGTGCTCGTGAACCTGCAATCGACGACGTTTCCAGCTCTCGGGGGACTTACGCTGCAAGACAGTTTTCTTTCTCTGGCCGGCGATGTTGGATCGCAGGTCCAGAACGCTCAGACTCAATCGGATTTTCAGCAGCAACTCCTGACCCAAGCGCAAGCGCGGCGGGACTCTGTGTCTGGAGTCAACACGGACGAAGAAATGATTAAACTCATAGAGTTCCAGAGAGCTTTTGAGTCATCTGCACTGTTAATCCGCACCGCCGACCAGATGTATCAGTCACTGGTCG
>CAZOOE010000886.1:0-1824 GCA_964581275.1 uncultured Clostridia bacterium | reverse complement strand
TTGAAGTAAATCAAACCTCGGTGCGGCTGAGCTCCCCAGGCGAATGCTGCATTGGGTCTGAAACCTTTGAGGTCGCCCGTCCAGAGTCGACTCATTTCCCGCCCTTGAAGGTATAAGTTTCCTCGGAGTTCGCCAGAGACATCGACGGCCCGCGCACCTGCGCCGTAGTATCCGATATACATCACGTCGTTCTCGACCCACATGTTGTGCGCGCCTTCCTCGGGTATTTCATATTCGGCAACTTTCCGAGGATTGAAAATATCGGCAACGTCGATGACATGAACCATACCTTTGGTCGGGATCCGGGTTTTATCCGAAAGATCGAACTGCGCGGGAAAAACCTCATCGCCGAGGAAGACGTAGTTTTTATATCGGAAAACCGAGTGGGCTCCCGCCAGCCAGCCTGGGCCGTAAAGTTCGGTGTAGTTGAATCGAAGTTGGCTTACGAACTGGGGATTTTCCGGACTGCCGCCCTTGATGCCTTTCCCGACATCCAGGACGACGAGACCGTCCTTCCAATAACCCAAGTAAGCCAGTCCGTCAACGACCTGAACATCGTGCAGGTAGCGGCCTCCAATTTGCGTTTGCCCTCCGACGTTGATCTCTCTTGCTGTAGCCGGCTCCACCTGCCAGCGCGCGACTTGTTTTGGATTTTTGGGATCCGCGAAATCGATCACCCGCAGCGAACCTGTGGCGTCATCGGTGAGATAGACATAGTGTCCGTTGATGAACGCGCTGTGGACTCCGCCGGTCACCGTTTCGGTGAACTCCGAAAGGACAGTTGGATGTGCCGGGATCGACAGATCGAGAAATACAATTCCGTTTTTCCTGTTGGAAGCGCCTTCGCGGCTGATGACAGCGATTTTGCCATCCGGCGTTGTGCTGACATCATTGATAATGCGTGCATCAAAAGCGATGGAGTCGACCTTCAACGGATGGGACGGATCGGAAATGTCGTAAATCCACAAGCGGCCAGCCAGCAGCGTAGTCACATAGGCATAATTGCCGATAATCCATTCTTCCCCTGCCTGAAACTCTTCCTGAGGCGCGCGTCCAATGACCTGCAGTTCGCGTGGGACATCGCGTTGACCTACGGTGACGGTCACAGTGGCAAGATGTTCGCCACTGATGGCCGTTACGGAATAGGAACCCGCCTTTTCCGCGACGAAGCCGCCATCGGGCTCGATCGTCGCGCCGTTTCCCGTTATCGCCCACCGCAGGGGTGGCGTCGCAATGGGGACGTCTTTGTCCCCTTTGGCGATGACGTTGAAGTGCACGACATCACCTGTTCGTGCCCTCGCCGCCTTCGGCTCAACCACGAGACTTCGCACCGGATCGCGAACGATCGTGATGCTAATTGTCGCCTTCGCATTTTCGGCCGACGCTTGAATCGTCGCTGTGCCCGGAGCGACCCCGGTGACCAGACCAGATTCATCGATAGTAGCGATGGCCGGATTCAACGACGACCAGATCACTCGAACGTCGGTTCGCGGGTCACCGTTCGGCATGCGCGTGATCGCATTCAGTGCAAGACTGGAGCCGGTTGGAATCGGCGTAGATGGTCCCTGGAGATCGATGCGCCCCGCGGCTAGCGGTTTGACGTTTACGGTCAACGTGCCCGACTTGCCGTTGATTAAGGCGCCAACCCGTACTTCCCCAGGCTGAACGAATGTCACATGACCCTGATCGTCACTGTAGCCGGCATCGAACGGCGCCGCGAACCAGGCCGACGGCTTGGCATCCATCGTACTCCCCGCTTCGTCGTAACCGGTCGCCGAGAACGTCAGTTGCTGACCGACTTGCGCTTCGGTTATTCGAGGAGTG
>CAZOOE010000885.1:0-1827 GCA_964581275.1 uncultured Clostridia bacterium | reverse complement strand
CTTAACGTGACCAGCGGCTCCCCCACGGGCGCGCAAGTCGCGTGCAATGACGATTCAAACGGGACGCTTCAGTCTCGGGTGCGGTTCGACGCAACTGCCGGGACAACCTATTACTTCATGGCGTCCTCGTTTTCCCCGGTCGATCCAGCTAATCTGACCTTCAATCTCCTCCAGGCGCCTCCTCCTTTAAATATCGTCCCTACTGTTACCCAGTTTGGTTCAGTGGATCCAACAACGGGAGTGGTGACGCTGTCGGGTTTTGTTACTGCTACACAACCCACGTTTGTAACGATTTTCGGGCAATTGAAACAGATGCAGGGAGGTAAGCCGATCGACGGCTTGTTTTGAGCGTTCATACCGTGCAACGCCGGGACAAACCCATGGGGCGTCACCATACAGAGTGTTCCGGCGCTGCTCCATGGGAGATCGGTGGCGCTTTACACAGGTGGGAAGGCCAGCGTGTCTGCCACTGCCTCGGCTTTCGATCCCGACACCGATGAGGAAATCGTGCGAAACCTGTCCGCTACCGTCACACTGCGAGGGAAAGGTAAGTGACCTCGTTCTGCGTTCGTTGCATCAGTGTCAGGGTCCAAAGATCGATAATCCGCAGGGGACGCCCAGTCCGTGCGGCATGGAAACCTTTTACTGAGCGCGTCATAAACATCGTAATCGGAAAACCGGCGCGTTTTTACCGCGGCTGGCGCTGATCTCGCGGATTTGCTGGTCAAGCGCGGCGACCCTCACCTGCCGCTGCGCGTCCGCCTCTCCCTTAGCTTAGGGAGAGGATGGGGGTGAGGGAAGAGACGACGAGATTTCAACGCGAATCAGCCCGGTCGAACCTGGATTCGTCATTAAACCGGTCACCCATCCGTTGTCCGGATAGAAATATTGTTCGTGACGCCAAAGCATTTCGAGTTTTGCACCGCTCGACTTCTTCCAAACGAGCTGTTGATAGACGTGACGTCTCCACGATGCGGAATGGCCGGTCATGAAATTGAAATCGAGTGGCGTGGGCCAGGCGAGCGCGCTGTGCCGGATGTCAATTGAAGCATCGTCACGAGATGGTCGATCTGCCGCGAGCTGGTCGCTCTCGGATGAACGCAATGGACCAAAAGCAAAAACCTTTCCGCCAAGGGAGAGAGCCAGCTGTCCATCCTTGGTTGTACCGACGTTAGGCGAAATCGCCGGAGGAATGGTCTCATTTAATCCCAAATCCAGATCGCTGACGTGAAGAATGCCGCCGCTCCCGCTACCTTCGTAGGAGAGCGACATGATGGTGGACGAAACTGTTTCCATCGTTCCAAAGCGATCCAGAAACAGCGAAATGCGTTGGCCGGCCAAGACCCATAAGATCAGTATCGGCACGAGCAGGGCGACGATAATTGCAATGGCGATCAGGGTTCTGCGCATCGAAGAAAGATGCCGCAGTTAGGGACCGCGGCTACACCTTTTCATATAGCGGATACTTCGCAGGAGCGAGGCAAAAGAGACTTTTGTAAGGGGACGTAACGACGTGCGCCGACCTTCTCATCGTGAGCGTGTTGTGATGAACCGCGCATTACACGGATAGATGCTAGGGCGGGCGCTCCGCCTGCCAACCCCGGGGCGACCGATCTGCCTTCGTTGCACTACGGCGCGACAAGTACGGTTGCCCTACGAAAAGATTCATAAGAGGTCTCGCGCGTGGCCTCAGTACCAAATCTCTGGCAACGGACCCGTTCCTCATTTATGAGATGGTTCTAACCGAAGGAGGTAGGCAGGTGACGGCAAGGCGGCTAAAAGGGAAACGGATGACGAGGAGGCATCGGCCAGTTTTACATCGAGCGG
>CAZOOE010000884.1:0-1829 GCA_964581275.1 uncultured Clostridia bacterium | reverse complement strand
TTTCCACACCTTTGACTCTTTTTTCGTCTGCCGGCTCGCGGACAGGGAGATCTTCAACGTTGAAGTGACGCGGCATCCGACAGCGGACTGGGCCGCGCAGCAAATCGTGGAATGCTGCGCCTGGGATCGAGCACCACCGCGATTCTTGATTCACGATCGCGACAGCCGCTATGGCGCGAACTTCGATCGTCGCGTGCGGGGTCTCGGAATACGGCAAGTTCGTACGCCGTTCAGGTCGCCCCGAGCCAACGCTTGCGCTGCATAATACACCTCATGAGTTGAGTGAGTTGCGACCCACGGCGGAAGACATGGATTTTGCATGATTTTTCCGCTGATTGCGCTGATATTGGTATTTTATTGGCGTATCCGGGCCAGGCTGCTCGAACAGGGTCTCTCCTCTGTCATTGTAGCGGTGTGGCCTTAGCAGACCGGCACATCTCCAAGTTTTAGCAGTTGAGGTGGAGATATCCAGACGCTTTGCGATTTCAGCCAAAGTCAGCATGCCGCGTGCCCGGAGCCTGGAGTAACGAGCCTGAAGACCATAGTTGGATCTGATCCGGGCCACCATTGTACGGTTGAAGCGTTTCCCCTCACCGGAGATCATACCCTTGCGGTTGAGGAGATTTGCGATCTCGCCTTCAGTGTGGTCGTCAAGGAGCCGATCGATTTCTGCAACAACAGTTTCCGGCGTTTGTCGCAACATCCAAGCTGACTTCGGTAACGGAAGTGTCAGTGCATGCGTTGCGCCGCCTTTGAAGCGAATCTGAGCGCGGAGCTCGGCGCTCTTGAGCAGCGTTACATCGGCGATCAGAAGTCGTGCCATCCGTTTGCGCTCACGTTGTGGCGTGCGCGGGTCGTTCCACAGCCGAGGAAAGTCTGTCGCCAGGGCCAAAATGGCGCCGCGTTGCTCGTCAGTAAGTCCCGCATGATCGCTCTGGCGCTGCTTCTCATAGCGCTCTTTGGCGTCAGCGAGAGCACGTAAAGCCTGGTTCCATTCTGCCTCAAGTGTATCGGCGACCAACCTGTTGCCAGGATCAACGTGCATGAAGCGTTGACGGGCCAGATCCGATTGATAGCGTGCTCGCTCAACTTCGTGTGAGCGCAGCCGCTCGGCCTCGTCGCAGCGACTTTCGAGCTCGGTTTGCACGGCGAGCGCCACCTCGAGCGTCAGCGGCGTGACCGTATCAATGAGCAACTTGCCAATGGCATCGTCAAGGGAGTTCCCGGGGATATGCTGGCACGCGGGCTGGCCGCGTTGGATGCTCCGAGCCTGGCACAAATAATCGGGCATCAAGCGCTCGCCTCGCTGATGATACCGCACCGTCATTCGCTCTCCACACTGTGCACATACCGCCAGTCCTTGCAGCAACGCGGGACCTTCTCGCGGTGGGCCTTTCTCTCGTTCCGCACCATGAGCCAGAGCGTTGTCGCGCAGACGCTGGTTATTCTGCTCGAACTGCTCCCAAGTTATATAGCCCTCATGCGCGTCTCGTATCAGCGCCGTCCACTCCTCGGGCGGCAGTTTGACGAAGGTTTGGTGGCCATCGGGACGCAAGCGTGTATGCGTGCGACCAAAGCAGAACGCGCCGGCGTAGCGCGGATGATGTAAGACCCAAAGTACACGCGAATGCTGGAGCTCGTCCCACACGACGTCGCCTTTGTTAGGCCCATGATAGATGCGACGTGGAAACTTCAACCCTTGCTCTCGGAATTCTTTTACGGTTGCAACCGCCGAGCCGGTCCGACGGAACGCGCTAAACAACTGATGAAGGCTCGTCTGGATACTGGTGTCGGGGTCCAAGCGCACGTGTCCCTCGGCATCGTAGACA
>CAZOOE010000883.1:0-1840 GCA_964581275.1 uncultured Clostridia bacterium | reverse complement strand
CTTGAAACTTCATGGTTCACGAGCGAGACGTGAAGATTGAAGGACCTCACTCGAACATTGAATGCTCTAACTTCAAAACCCTGGCTTTCGGAGAATTCTCAAAACCGCTCAGCGGAATGTGACGACCCCGACACTTGAAGTCTCGAGAGTTTCACTTTTTATGAAGCGCGTGATGGTTTTCCGACAGGGGGCTCACTTGACCGAAGTCACGGTTCGCTGCGTCCGCGAGGCGCTCAGCGTTTCGTGTTAGACAAGAGTCGTTTGAAGAGACGCCCGTGTCACTTCCACTAACTCGAGTGACGGAGAATCGGAAGCCAGCCAGTGGTTACGTGATGCGCTTCACACTTTGAGTGAGGCCTTTGATGTTCTGAGTGAGGCCCCCGGGTTTTACTTAGATCTCGTTATGAACGACCTTGCCGTCGACGATGGTGAGGACTGAGCGGATCTGTTTGATCTCTACATCCGGGACCGCGAAGTAATCCCTATTGAGGACGGCGAGATCCGCCAATTTGCCGGGTTCAATCGAGCCGAGCTTGTTCTCCATGCGGAGGAACCAACTGTTTCCACGCGTGAAGAGACGCAGAGCTTCCTGACGTGTGATCTGTTGATCCCCATTCACTCGAGCGCCGAAAGAATTCACCCCGGTTGTAGCAAAGTAGATTTGCAGCCAAGGATTCAAGGGTGCGATATGAACGCCGTCACCATGGATTCCAACTTGGATACCGTGATCGATGATTGTACGGAATGGCGCTCCAACGACAACTTTCGGATCAGTCGATGTGACCCATCGGAACGCCGCCATCTGCACTCCGCAACCTATCCGCTGAAGGCGGGTCAGGAGATCTGCCGTGACGACGGGCACATGATGGACCATCCACCTCTGGCCCGTTATGTCGAATTCTTTATTCACTTCCTCGTAAGTTTCGACGACTCGAGTCAGGTCGGCCAAACTCTGCACGCTGTTCTCATTGTGCCATCCGGCTTGCGCAACCAACCGCTGCGCCTCACGCCAAACTGCGCCGCTTGCGAGAGGCGCCGCCCATTCGCCGATACCGCCGGTCATCATCATGTCGTCGCCGAAATACTGGAAGGAATTTCGGAGCCGTTCCTTCAATTCGGGCAATTGGGGATCGTTTTGGTTCTGAAGAAAATTGGTTTGCAAGCGGATGATGGCGCGACTTTCACGATGCAGCGCCAGCCAGGAATCGTACATTCGATACTGATCGAGGTTGGAAAGAATCTGAGTCGGGTCGAGCGGTCCGGGTGTTGGGAACAAGACCTGGTCGAGATGCGCGGTCAACCCCACGCTTGCGGAGTACTTCATCGCATCCATCGTGCTGCGCTTCTTGTCTTCGAAAGTCTGGATGCGCCGCAGGTAGTACAGCGCCGACGCTGAGGGACCGCCTCCCGCAAACGCGGCAGGAGCGATGGCACCGTTCTCTGAAATGCGGACCGGCACAATGTTCGGATGGACTTTCGGGCCGGCATCCATCATGTCGAAGAACTGCTTCCCGAGACTATTCGTTGCACACGGACCTGTGAATCGTTCGTAAAGCAAAACCGGGCGGTCCGGAACCGCATCGTCCAATTCTTTTCTTGTTGGATGCCGATGCTCCGCCCATTGATTCGGATGCCATCCACCCATCGACGTGATCCACTGCCCTTCCGGCACTTCGCGCCGCCGCGCGGCGAGCGCTTCCTGGATTTCGCGAATCGACGTTGTGTTCTCGAGAATCGTGTGGTAGCCGGGACGATTGGCCAGGCTAACGCTGTGAATGTGACCCTCGATGAGCCCCGGCACGGCCGTACGGCCCTTCAGATCGATCACACGCGCATTCCC
>CAZOOE010000882.1:0-1852 GCA_964581275.1 uncultured Clostridia bacterium | reverse complement strand
TCCTGCGCAAAGCGGTCCATCGAAAATGAAGGGTTCAGACACGGGCTGCTAGGCGCTCCGACCTTCTAGGCAGCTCAGGTTTGGGTACGACGTACTCGATCAACCGCTTTTCAGGTGGGATCTCTCGCTTCAACTCTTCTTGATGCCAGACGGACGCCACTGCATTGTTGACACCGAGCACCTGATGGTTGCGCGCGACAACCTTCCGGGTTCCGCCGGCGCGGCTGTCATCGAATAGGATGAAGTTCTCGACGAGATCGAGCAACTTATCTTTACCCAGCATGCCGTCGAGCAAGGCTTCTGCATCCACTCTGCCCTTTTCGTTTTCAGCATTGCGCTTCCACTCGACGAAATGCTCCCACTTGCTGGTGATAGAACCATACCGGGCTTTGTCGCCGTTACTGACGACCAGAAAGGCATTGTGATGAAAGGCATGGGCGATGTTGTGTTCGGAAAGGTAGTCCGTCAGGTTGTCATCAAAGCCCGCGCGAATGTTCCGATAGACGGCTTTTAACTCGATGAAGACGAGCGGCAGGCCGTTAACGAAGCACACGAGATCCGCTCGGCGCTTGTAGTGCGGCACACGCAGTCCCTGGATCTTCAATTCACGGACGGCAAGGAAACGATTGTTTCCCGGCCGATTTCGGAAATCAATGACCTGTGCATGTGCATAGCGTGTTTCGCCCGAGGCGTCGCGCCACTCTACAGGCACACCATTCCGGATGAAGCTGTAAAACTCACGGTTATGCTGGATGAGAGAACGCGCGATGTCGACCGTCGTCAGCCTAGCGATCGCTTGTTCACGCGCGGATTCGGGGATGTCCGGGTTCAGCCGCGCTAACGCGGTGCGCAGCTCGCGCACCAAGACCACGTCGCGCTCTGATGTTCGTCCGAGTGTGCCGGCCGGTCCGAACGTCTCGGTGTTGTAGGCATACACGCTCTCCCAACCAAGAGCCTGTTCTAGATGGTCAGCGAACGTCTTCTGGACAAGCCGATCCTCGCTGTTGATGTCTGTAATCATGGCGGGATCTCTTCCATCACACAGCGATTTGACCCCTCATCAGCCGAGGAAGAAGGAGGTCCCGCGCGGCAGCCAGTTTTTGATTCTGTTCCATTAGGTTCAAGATCTGCCGAAACATTGGCGAAACTAATTCCTCAAAATCTCGAATGTGTCTTTCATCGGGCACTAGAAAAGGGATCAATTTGAATGTGTCCACAACGATCGCATCAAACACGGCACCGACGGCGTGTTGCCTGAACTGCTCGATCGCCTCTCTGAGTGCACAGAAAAGAAACAACTGGGAGACGTGACCTTTGCCAATCAGAGCGTAGCAAGATTGGCTCATTGCCATCGGCTGATCCGTCAGGTTGAGTTTGCCCACGGTTCCGCGCGCCGATATGAATCCCGTGTTAGGTTTGTACAGTCGGCTGTTGCACTTGTTTAGACCAACCCCAGTGATGGAGCGCTCCGTTTCGAGGACGTAGCAAGCGTCTGTCGCGTCCTTCGGAGTATAGAATGGGATATCACCGTCCCAGAAGTCTGGAACAGTAGTCTTTGGCGTGCCGCCGCTAAGCACCTCCATCGCGCAGTCAGCTGTTGTCTTTACCCAACCGTCCGGAACAGCTTTTACTATGCGGGCGTGTTCGTGGCCGGGGAAGCGAAGTCGAAGGAGCTACTCGCGGTATAGCTGTCCTACAACATCGTCGAGAAGCGTTGCTCGGCGACGATTGCTCTGTATAAGTTCATCGTAGGCTGAGAGCGCATCTGCATGTCGGTGCTGACTGTCAATCTGCTGCAATTAGACCTCAACCCCTCAAATACGTTCCGGATCGCTTTTACTGAGTTTCACCC
>CAZOOE010000881.1:0-1886 GCA_964581275.1 uncultured Clostridia bacterium | reverse complement strand
GAGATAGGGGTGAAAGAAAAAGGACGCAATTGGGTCACGCACTGCGAGTAGCCGTCCGGCCGCTTCGATGATTTTCTCTGGATCCGGATCTTCGCCGTTCACATAGCCCAAATTCTCCGGAATGATCGATTGGCCCATGAAGTCTTCGGCTTCGTACGGGAAGAACTGTTCGGTACCGCTCTGGTCGACGACCATCCGCCGTTCATACGCGTGAGTGAATACTTTGGCCAAGGCGCGGTAATGCGCAAGAGAGGCAGTGTAGTGTGGCGTCTCCCAGGCGATTGGATACAGGCCGACGCGAAAACATTCGTCGAGAGCAGCCTCGAGTTTGTGCGCCATCGCCGCGGGCGAACTATCGCTCGTGGGCTTCCCGTTGAGCGCATCCCAAAACTCAAAGTCATCCGCGCTGGCTCCGTGAAGCTGATGGGTAATCCCGTGAAGCACGATAGCTCCGCCGTGCGCGATCATGTAGTGAAGCGCTTCGACGACTTCGGGTCGGTCCGAGAGATAAAGCTCAACGCGCCGGCCCGGGTCCTTGTAAATGGGAATCAGCGCAACCTGGAACGGAATGCCCCGCCGCTTAAGGACGTCGGCGACGCGGCGAAGGTCCGCAGGATTGCTTTCGGCGCTGACGTCTTCGATGCGCACCATTGCCCGCCTCTCGCTCGGGTGCGGCTGACTCAGAACCTCATGAAGCAGATCTGCGAACACTATCGAGCGATCGCTCTCGCTGTTGAAGCCGAAGACGGAATCGGCAAAGTACCAGAACGAGCCCGAGCGAACCACATAGGGGACTTCACCCTTCGCGTCGCCCGCAGTGGCGATGATCTGAACGCGAGCCTCATCGGTAATTGTAATTGCATTGATCTCCGAGTCCGGTTTGGGCAGCGTCATTCCGAGATAAGCAATGGTTGAGAACTCTTCATCATCGAGGAAATCACCTCCGGTAAACCCGAGCCGCGCGGCAGCCTCTGGTTGAGAGGTGAGCTGACCGAGGTGACGGTTGATCCAGCAAACGGGCTTTTCACTCCTGCACAGGTCTCCCAGCAACGACTTGGGCATCGTAGTGTCACTGGCAAGTCCACAGACAAACGTTGCGCTGAACTGCCCAGCAAGTCCGCTAACGTACTCGGAAATGTGTCGGATGTCTGGCTTAATTCCAAAATGTCCGAGGAGATTCGCGACGTAACGCGCTGTGATCAACCCGTCTCCACTTGCCGGGAGACCGTCGTACACAATGAGAGAACTCATCCCGGAACGCCTGACGAGTATCGGATCATTTTTGCGAGCGGGCTCAGCGGTGCTGGTGAGTAGTGGAGTCCACCAGAACACTGCTGCAAGCGCAAGCGAGCACAGCAGCAATAGGGCCACTGAAAGAGGACCTCGGCGAATACTCAATAGCAGACCCATTCTCATCCCAAGAAACCCAATCGCTCGTTCTTGCCGCACTTGAAATCAGGATGTCGCACCCGAACACACGCGCCGGCGTGCTCCAGATGCGCTCAGTTCTCCATTATGCAATGAGGGGCCGAAACGCTTTTTTTCCTGGCAAGAAAACGATGCTTTTTGTGAGGTGGCGAAATAGTACCATCCCACTCAAGCCCGTGGAAAGAGTAATATGACTAGCTGGTACTATACCGAACTACAACTTGAGGCGGTCATTGCCAAATCGCTTGGCGCCGGGGCAGGTTCTTAAAACTGCGAAAAGCAGCGGACAGCATTTCTTGACTGTCGCCAAATTAGTCCAAATCGAGTAAGCAGACCCCTCCTCGTGACTCGGTCAACACAAATCGAAGATAAGGATGTCACACAGTCAAGTCTGACCTTTCCTTGAATTAGACCTTTCTTCCTTTACCTCCTTGATCATATACTAGAGGTCTGCAGGT
>CAZOOE010000880.1:0-1889 GCA_964581275.1 uncultured Clostridia bacterium | reverse complement strand
CAGTACGGACAGTTTGTCACTGGCAATCTTTTCGCCGAAAATGTTCAGCGTATAGCGGGGGGCCAATCCCCCGTAGCGATAGAACAGGACTTTGTTTTCGCCATAACGTTTGTCGGAAAGGATGTACGGTCCGGCCAGGCCGCTCGTTGCTGCGTCGAGCGCTTTCACGAGTTTCGCAAAGTGCTCGTCGTCTCTCGGATAGATTGTGATGAACTTGCCCGAAGTTCCGCGGGAAGAATTTTTCGAAGTGGTCCGCTCGAGCATCAGCGGATTCGCCATCACCTTGAATCCCGCCTCATTCTCAACGCAAACCGGTACAACTTTGCGAAGCAATTCCTCGGCAGTAACTGATGTTCCTGAGACATGAATCTTGAACACCTGAAGCGGGAGCTGCGAATTAGAAGGGATCGCATGCAGCCAAATGCCGCTCTCACCGCGCTTCCAGCTGGGCGGCACCAACTGGTCGAGTATGTTTCTGTAGTCACTGGATTCGGACGCCAATGTTGATGAATCTTCGAAGAAATCCGTCTCGTGCTGAACAAACCAGAACAGATCGCGCCCTAATCTCCTGTCGATTGCGATTTCCATAACACTTTCCCTTTTCAAGGTGCGGTACGCCGTGAGAGCCGGCGTACCGCAAGAGCGTTCACCTGGATCGGCCGTTGACAAACGTACTAAGCGAACTGAGGATCGATATGATGCATCCTCTTGCAACTGTCGAGTGCATCTTCTGCAGTGAAAGAATGTTCTTCGCCATTGGTGTTCACCTCCTTCGTTGATTTCGATAACTGCTTTACATAACGCAATCGGCTTACCAAGCGATAAACCGCTTGCATCGGTAACCTTGAAACTGTCTGAACTGTGCTTCTCAAAAGAGTTGCGCTTGATGCCGCCCCGCTGGGTTTCGCGACGGAAGTCGATGGCGGGCGCCCAGTCGCCAATCACAACGATGGAGTCATCATCATTTTGATGGGACGCTTGGGCACCAAGGACCTGGGCTGTCCACTAATCGCGGTATTATAGAGAGATTCAACTCCAACTCTGACCCTATGCCTTCGCTGGCCCTGTGAGGAGGATTCCATGAGTATTGATCTCGATCTGGTGATGCGAGAACAACTGGTCGAGCGTCGCGAGAGAGTCGCGTCGGCGATTTCCACTGCCGGTCCCGATCCTCAACTCACCGCCCTGCTGCGCGAGGTTGATGCTGCCCTCGAGCGATTTGAATCCGGCAACTACGGTGTTTGTGAAGTCTGTCACGACACAGTGGAGGCCGATCGGCTCATCGCCAACCCTTTGGAGCGTTTTTGTCTCGACCACCTGAACGCGAACGAACGGCAAGCGCTCGAAGATGATCTCAATCTCGCTTCGGAAATTCAGCGTGGCTTGTTGCCGAGTCATCAACTTCGGGTGGATGGATGGCATTTCGACTACTGTTACGAACCTGCCCGTCTGGTCAGTGGCGATTACATCGACATCATTCAGAACGGTACTCGGGATCTCTATTTTGTCCTCGGCGATGTCTCCGGCAAGGGGGTGGCTGCATCGATGCTCATGGCGAAGCTTCATGCTGTTTTCCGCAGTCTTATTTCTCTTGGCCTCGGCGTCGATCAACTCACCGAACGAGCAAGCCGCCTGTTCGGCGACAGTACTCTCCCTGGGCAGTACGCCACTCTGATCTGCGGACGCGCTTCAAAGGACGGTTCAGTTTCTATCTGCAATGCCGGACATCCGCCGGCCCTGCTGAGCCGCAAGGGCGAGATCGAACAAATCTCCGCGACAGGGCTTCCATTGGGCATGTTCCCGAATCAAAAATTCTCGGTCGGAAACCTTAAGCTCGACACCGGGGACACTCTCATCCTCTATACAGACGGCGTTCCCGATGCCCTTAA
>CAZOOE010000879.1:0-1897 GCA_964581275.1 uncultured Clostridia bacterium | reverse complement strand
CACTCGAAACCGCAATTCGCGTGCTCGCGGGCTTGGCATATCTGCCGGCGGAAACGACGGACGGATCCGTCGGAGAACAGCGGTGGTCCGTACAACGGATATTGACCGAATTGGTCTATGACTCGTCTCAAACATCCAGTCTTCGTTTGAATCTTAAAGAACTGAGGCGGGTAGCGTGGCACTTGAAAGAACGGCTGTCGTTGGATACATGGAGAACGCTTCAACAGCTCGAGGCGCATTTTTCGGGATTCACGCCGGCCAGCGCGGATCAACGTTACGCAGGGGGGCTGGATCTGCTCGACAATGCCGTCTTTACGCTTTCAGCCTTTTCGGGACTGCTGATGGAAAATACAACCCGCGGTCTGGGTTGGCGCTTTCAAGAGATTGGCCGCCGCATGGAACGGGCCCTCCAGACATGTGAGCTTCTGCACCGCAGCCTCGAATCTGCGGCCGACGTGCTGGAGCCGTGCCTGCAGGTCCTGTTGCAGATAGCCGACAGTTCCATAACCTACCGTCGCCGCTATCCGACTGCGCTGCAGACCGCGCTTGTCCTCGAACTTCTCATAACGGATGAATCCAATCCGCGTTCGGTGGGTTTTCAGCTTGCCACCCTGCTTCATCAAGTCGTCCGGCTTCAAGAAAACGAACAAGGGGCAGAAACTTCTCCGGAACGCAAGCTGGCGCTCAAGGCTTTGAATGCCGTCAGGTCACTTAATGTTGAGGAGGTTGCCCGCCGCGACGCCGACGGAAATTTAAGTGCATTGGAGACGCTTGTCGGCGATCTCAAAGCGGCATTGTGGGATCTGTCGGATGCGCTCACTGCTCGATACTTCAGCAACCTAACGGCGTGCCGCTTTACCGCCTCGTCGTGATACAGTCACCGCGCAGCTCATGCTCTTTCAGGTTACCCATACCACTCGTTACACATACCAGAATCCGGTTTCTCATTCTCTTAACGAGGTTCGGTTGACGCCTCGCAGCCTCGCCGGACAGAAAGTCCGGAAAACGGCAATTCAGGTCCAGCCGGAACCTGCTTTCATGCGTCACAGACAGGACTATTACGGTAACGATGCCACTTCGTTCGAACTTTTTGAGCGGCATGATCACCTTGAAGTTATTGCGGAGAGCGTTGTCGAAGTGTGGCCCGAATCAATCGAGCCTTTGCCGGCAATCGCATGGGAACAGGCGCGGCAAGCCATCGCATCTCACGCTGATGCGCCTGCCTTTGAAGCTTCGGAATTCGTCTATCATTCACCTTTCGTGCCGGCACTACCGGAGATCGGAGAGTTTGCGCGCGCGATATTCTCACCGGAACGCCGGCTGTTCGAAGCCGCGCAAGACCTCACGCACCGTATTCACGGGGAGTTCAAGTACCGCCCTGAATCGACATCCATTGGGGTGCCTCTCAAGGACGTAATGCGCCACCGGCGCGGCGTCTGCCAGGATTTCGCGCACGTCATGATTGGCGCTTTGCGGTCGCATGGACTCGCAGCACGATATGTCAGCGGTTACCTACAGCCCGGTCCCAAGGTGCAAGGCGCTCAGGCCTCACACGCATGGGTTTCCATCTTCTTTCCGGGAAGCGGCTGGATCGGCTTTGATCCGACTAATGACTTAGTGGTGTCGGATAGCCACATCACGCTGGCGTGGGGCCGGGACTACGGCGACGTCACTCCCGTTAAAGGCATCAGTCTCGGCGGCGGCGGCCAAACGGTAAGCGTCGAGGTCTATGTGCGTGCCGGTGAAGCGTAGCCAGAAGACGTATGAAGCATTAGAGGCGGGGACCAACTCCCCCTCCTAAGTTAGGGCATCAATATACTTGAGTAATGCCCTCCAGAGGGAAATCGTGAAATTGGACGAAAGCCCACCTCAAATCCGAAATCAGAAATTGCAGATT
>CAZOOE010000878.1:0-1905 GCA_964581275.1 uncultured Clostridia bacterium | reverse complement strand
CTCTTCTCCAGATATCATGACCTATGTCACCGATAGGACCTATAGGACTGATTTGACCTATGAGACTCCGTGTCAATCCGCGAGCGATGCTGTTTCCCTTGCCTTCTGGTGGCCGACCCATTCATCAACCCGGCTCCAATTCTCGAACAGCCACTCTTTTCGTGAATTGCGGGTCGTTGGAATCAACGCGAACGGCACTCGCCAGAAGCGAACCTTTACGAGCCGGCCAACCAGCGAGCCTCTCAAGAAGTCGCGCAGATCAACAACTCCATCAAAGCCGAAGTGAGCGCAAAACACGGCATCGGCCGCTGTGTTGCAATCGAGCAAGTTAAGAGGACCGCCCAGGCGGGGCGGTAGAACGTTCTTCAGTCTTCGAGCTCTCTCGCTCAGGTAGGTGTCACCCTTGCGGTCAAATTGCTCAATGATCAATTCGCGCTTTGTGTCACTAAAGCGAGTGCCTTCCGGATACACGATCACCCCGTCTCCGGGGCCGAGGTCCTTCATCAACTCGAGCACCCGATAACTCTCGCCGGACCCTCTGCGCACAAAGGAATTCGGCAGCCGGTTCCCAACTATGTCCAAGCACGGATCCCAAAGCAGCTGGTGCTTCAGGACGTAGCGCAGCTTCAAGCCGTTTGGGTTTGCGATGAATACCGCCGGCAGAAGAGTATCAGCCACGCTGGCGTGTCGAAGAAACACGATGACCGGACCGTCGCGAAGCTCATCGGCGCCTTCCACTTCGATTTGAATACTAAAGATATGCTGGGCGCCTCGGCACAGTGCGCTCGCCCACCAGCGTTGCAACGTGAAGTTCAAATCCAGAAAGCGCTCGCGGTTCGCACCCATCCAGACGCCGCTGCCTAACCAGATGAAGAAGCTCGCGATGATGCCGAGCACCTCGCAGGAGAAGTAAAACGGAAAAAAGACCACGCACCGCGTGATTACCCACACGCCGCCACGCGTCAAATCAACAATCGCGCCGGCGATAACAAGACACGGAAACGTCGACAATAGCAGGAGCCATATCAGGATACAGCCAGTGATCGTCAGCATACGGCGAACCCACACCTCGACGAAGGACCGGACGCGGTTGGGTTCGTCGCTCATCTTTTCAGCTTATGGAACTCATCTGAGCGTACGTTGCGATGCCCCAAGATGCGGTGTCGAGTTGAACGTGAACAGCCTGAGATCATCCTCGCGCGGTCTCAAGACCGTGAACCCGGAATTATAGATGACGCCGAGTATGCTCAGGAGCTTCTCGTCGCTAAGCCCGAGCGCATTCGCAGTCAGGATAGCAACCGGGGTGGCGGACGTAAACACCGCGATCGCTTTGTCCGAATTGTTGCTCGACAGTCTCATTCCGCATGCCTCAATTCTCTCGCGAAACGCGCTCCATGCCTCGCCCTTGTATTCATCGTAGCGAGCGGCCATCCATGCCCGTACCACCGCCGCATCGCAGCGTCCGGTCGCGCCTCCGGTGGTGTGCGGATCGCGACGAATCGCGTCTTGCATCTCACGGTAGTCACGTTCGAACTCGGGGTTTTCTTCGATCATCCGTTTCGCGATTGCCCGATAGACAGAAATCAAGCTGAATTCGTTCCACCGCTCGTCGGTTACGACGTCCGGAACGGCGAGGCCCCGGATCGCCATGACCTCACAAGTTATTTCGGCGGTGTGACGCTGACGCTCCATGCCTCCCGCGTACACCGCGCCAATCTCGATGCCTTGCTCAACGAAGTGTTCGCCGAGCCGTCGAGCCTGCTCGCGGCCGAGTTCCGAAAGCACGTCGTAGTTGTCGCGCGAACCCGCCTGCGCATGCCGTATCAAGTAGATATAGCCCAAGCACTCTCCCGGAATTGCCGATTGGGAATTGGCAATTGCGGATCGCTAGTTTGAAGGTGATGT
>CAZOOE010000877.1:0-1916 GCA_964581275.1 uncultured Clostridia bacterium | reverse complement strand
CCCCCGGAAAACCGATTCTCGGTGAATCTCATCTGAGGACTTTTCCGGTTTATTCAAGCATTTTTTTGGCATGCCCGTGGGGTGGGGAGGCTGGCTCGTTTCGGAAGTGTCTGAGCCTTCACGGAAAACAGGGCAGAACTTCTGACCCTGTTATTACCGGTCGGGTGTGATGGTATCTATTCGTATGATATCGTAATGCTACAGGAGGGCTACAATCTGGTGCTGTGGGCCTCGTGAACTATCGGTTTTCGTAGGGGAAGAGGTAGGGCAAACTCGGCTTGTCGTTCCAGTCCACGTAGCACGTTTTCAACTGCGTGTAGCATTCGAGTCCATATCGAGACCCTTCAGCCCCCAACCCCGATTGGCGGAATCCTGTATGGGCACCCTGCAATTGCTCAGGTCCAACCTGGTTGATATAGGATTCACCGAATCGTATCCTGTTCATAGCCTTCAAGACACGCGTGATGTCCCGCGTGAAGACATAAGATGCCAGCCCATACTTCGAATCGTTCGCAAAGTCGATTGCCTTGTCAAAGCTGTCCACTTCTAGGATCGGAACGACAGGGCCGAAAATCTCGTCTTGTACAAGACTCGACGTTTGTTTCACATCCTCAATAATCGTCGGCTCAAAGTACCATCCTTTATCGAGTTGAGATGGGGCCGCTCCCCCAATGATTATTTTGTCTCCTTCGTCTCTAGCGCTCTGAACGAATTTCTTGCTGGTTTCTCGTTCTTCTTTGCTGACCATGGGTCCCAGGTCTATGCCCGATTCCACGGGGTTTCCGATTCGCAGCTGCTTAGCCATCCGGACGAATGCGGGAACAAACTTGTCTCTGATCTTCTCATCAACATACATTCTCTCAGAACAAATACATGTTTGTCCGCAGTTCCAGAACCGTGCCCAGATCGCACACTTCAGCGCCCACGGGAGGTCAGCGTCGTGCCAGACGATGAAGGGCGCTTTTCCGCCGAGTTCTAGGATGAGCTTTGGAACATGAGCTGAAGCATGTGACAAGATCGTGCGTCCTGCATCGGTGCTTCCAGTCATCGTGATGAGTCCGGTGATCGGGTTTGTGACAAGCTCGTCACCCACCACTGACCCGGTACCAGTCACCACGTTGACGACTCCCTCCGGAAATCCAGCTTCGTCCATCAGCTTCACTAGTTCAATGGTGCTGAGCGGCGTGTTACTCGATGGTTTTGTCACAACCGTGTTGCCCGTAATGAGCGCGGGTGCGAGTTTCCTCGCAACGGTTGCAGATGGAAAGTTCCACGGTGTGATTGACGCGACAACTCCTATCGGCAATTTCAAAATCATTATCGTCTGTCGGGGATTATCGCTCGGTAGAACATCGCCCTCAATTCTTCGAGCAAACTCAGCATAATATTCGAAATTGGAAGCGGCACCTTCGATCTCCGAAAGCGATTCGAAGAGTGGCTTACCTTGCTCGGATGTCAGGACCAGCGCTAGCCGTTTCTTGTCGCGGCGAATCAGCTGAGAAGTCCTGAGTAGAAGGGAAGCGCGCTTCAGTGGTGTGAGTTTTTCCCATTCGGGTTGGGCGTGTTCAGCGGTTTCCAGAGCTTCCTTTGCCTGTTCGCGACTGGCTTTGGGCACCAATGCGATTGGGCGTTCAGATGCGGGGTTCACAACCTGTATGGTTTCCTCTTTGGCGGAGCCTACCCATTCTCCGTCGATGAACATCTGGTACCGGTTCGCAGTCGTTTTTCGTCGAACAGTTTTTGGCATCTAGTTTGCTTCTCTTCTGATCAATCCAGCTTCTCGGAGAAGGTCGGCGACGCGCACTTTCTCCGTAGAGCTTAATGGTTGAATTGGCTCTCTTGCGTTGCCGACTGGCATTCCGACCAGCCGCATCGCTTCTTTCAGCCCGGCGGGGAATCTGCCGATTCCCACCGCC
>CAZOOE010000876.1:0-1924 GCA_964581275.1 uncultured Clostridia bacterium | reverse complement strand
TTCGAAGGCCGCAACACTCGCGCACATACCGCGGCGCACCTTCCATCGCTTGATCCTCAAACACAGACTATCTCCTCGTCATTTCAAAGCCAGAATGTCGAGACATCAATAGCTCATCTTATGAGACGTATATATCTCGATCTATCTAAACTCCTATAGTCTTAATATTAAATTATTTGTATTGAATATTCAGCTATTAGTTTGACTAATCGTGACATTAATGGCTCAGTTCCTATAGAACATGGCCGAGCTATCATTTGGCCGGGCATCTCGCCGGAAACTGCCAAGCTTCGAATTCAGACCAACTTAAGGGTTTTTGCAGCTAAGGAACCATATCTCTAAGCCCTACTGGCACGTCGCTTGCCACTGTTATCGATCGTTTGGAATGAAACTCTGGTGCTTTAAGCAGGCATTGCTAGTGCTGGATTCCCGGCAGAGTTAGATTTCTCTACAGCGATCCTAAGTTTCGATTAGAATTCTTCCGAACTGACGCACGCCAACCCCGCGGTATGGCTCCGGAAAAGGGAGGAGTGATGAAGATCAGCGAGATCATGACGAGCCGGGTGGTGGCTGCCAGACCGAATGCGAGCTGTACGAGTTTGGCCCATAAGATGCTCGCTGGTTTTGTGAGTGGGTTGCCGGTGACTGACGATGATGGGCATTGTATCGGTGTGGTCACCGAATTCGACATTCTCAAGGTATTGAGGAAGGGAAAGGAGGGTTTGTCTTCCGTCGCCGAAGACATCATGACCAGGGAGCCCATTTGCCTCGAGGCCGATCAGTCAGTGGATGAAGCAATTGAGCTGATGACGCTGCACCACATTATCCGAATCCCGGTGATCCGCAACCGGAAGCTAGTGGGGATTGTTTCGCGAACGGATATTCTGCGGGCCTACGTGAAAGAGGAGTTTCAAGTGTTCGAAACCGAGGATTTTGAGGGATAAGAATATGACCACGCCACGACGCGGAGGTTTAGACCCGGGGCAGTTTATGGCTTATGAGCGCGCCATCGTTCATTTGATGAGGGCAGCTCAAGGAAAACGAAAGCCGAAGAAGGGCATACGACTCGTATCCCATCCGCTTGCCCGGGCGTTGAAAGACTGTGGCACGGCGCACATCTATACCGACACGGCGGACCAGGAGGAAATGCACGACCTGCTGGTAGAAAGAGAGGATGCGGAGAACATTTACTTGTATGGCGAGGTCGATGGCAACACCACCAATCAACCTCTGGTAGTCAAAGTGCTGGACCGGTTTCTAAAGGGCGACGAAACCGACAACATTATCACTTGGATTAGGGAGCTTCAGAAGATGAAGCCCAACTTATCGATCGATGAGGCGGTCGTGCTCATTTACAGCATTATTAATGGACGGCTCGGCTTGGAAGTGCTCGACAATTACGAGGCGGGGAGGATCTGGGAGATCAGCCTCGAGCTGCACACTTCTCTGGCACCCGATCCTATCACATCCAGGCAAGTAGCCTGGTGTTTGAATCAAGCGGTTCCCAATGCGTTCGTGAAGGTCGCATTTACGCCCGATTATCCGCACGCCCTTTTGATCGCGCGTGATTTGGAGAAAGAAGGAGTCGCGGTCAATTTCACTGCGACATTCTCAGCCCGGCAGGTCGTTGCGGCCGCGCTGCTGGCCAATCCACACCGAACGAACATATTCCTTGGGCGGCTGAATCAGGGATTGGAATCGGACCTGCTTGGCGAACAAGTACTCCTCGAAACGCAGCGGCAGGTCACACGGCGTCGCGAGAAGCACGCGGTACAGACGCTCAATATGCTGGCCAGCGCGCGAACATGGCAGACGATCGTGTTGACGGCTGGATCCGATGTTTACACCGTTCCCTACCCGGTGCTCAAGGAGTTTTTGAAGCAGGATGAGGTTGGTCCAGGTGAATTGAAGAGCCGCGTCGACG
>CAZOOE010000875.1:0-1941 GCA_964581275.1 uncultured Clostridia bacterium | reverse complement strand
CTGCGCATGTAATCTGACCCATCTCATCGAACACCAACCAATTATCGGGAATTGCGTGTCCGCTCCCTGATATTCGCATCGGTTCTTTGGTCCTCGGCAGTGGCAGCATCGCTCAGGGCTTTCAATCCAGCGGCACTAAGGCCAGCCTGGCCCGGGAAGCTAGTTTTATGAATCAAAAAGCTCCCATGGGCGCTAGCCTGGATTTACACGGAACCCGAATCAGCTAACGCGGCGCCCCGCTAAGGGATTCATTCGACTCAACAATTTGACTGGATTTGTTATTCAAAAAGGTGCGCTGATAGACGATTTATGCAACCTCTCTTTATCTGTTCGTCCAGGTCGAGGAGCGGTCAGCGTGTCGGCGAATATGCCTAGATCTAGCTGATAAATACCGACTTCTCGCTATTGCTGTATTTTGTTGCGCAAGCGTTGCTTGACACAAGATATTGTGGGTGACATTGTCGATGGATGGGGACCAGCACACCAATTGTCATAACAGATTGCCGCGGCTTTTTCGCGGAACCGGCGACCACGCGCCAGCGACAGTACGAAGCCTTGCGGGCGTTTTTCCTGGACGGCCTAACTTCAAAGGAGGTCGCGCACCGGTTCGGCTATTCGCACGGCGCCTTTCGCGTGCTTTGCCACGACTTCCGACGCGGCCTGCTACCTGATTTCTTCGCCACGACGCGGACTGGTCCACGTGAACAGCCTAAGAAGAGCAAAGCCCGCGATCAGGTGTTGGCGCTGCGCAAGCGCAACTACTCAATCTACGACATCAGCCGTGCGCTCAAGCAGCAGGGACTCATACTGAGCGCCACTGCGGTACGGGAGATCTTAGCCGCGGAAGGTTTTGCTCCGTTGCCCCGGCGGCTCGATGAGGAACGTCCGGTATTGATTGGGCCGACCACGGAGGCGGTTGCCGATGTACGTGCCTTCGCGCTCTCTCCATGCGAATTCACCACCAGGCTCGGAGGGTTGTTCCTGTTCGTGCCCGATCTGATCCGATTGGATTGCGAGGCACTGGCCCGGAATGCCAAACTGCCTGGTTCTCGCATGATCCCGACCGAACACGCGCTCCGCGCCTCGCTGGCCCTCAAGCTATGGTCGATCGAGCGCAAGAGCCACGTGATGGCATTGGTCGCGGACCAGGGGCTGGCGCTGTTCTGCGGCCTCAACGCCATGCCCAAAAAGAGCTTTCTGGCCGAATATTCCTCCCGGATCACCCCGCGGAAAGTCGAGCATTTGCTTGCCGGCTGGCATGGACTGCTTACTGGAGAGACGATCCTCTCGGGTCAATCCTTCAATCTCGACTTTCACTCCGTGCCTTACTTCGGCGACCATCCCATCGTCGAATCCCACTATTTATCAAAGCGAAGTCGCCGACAGCCAAGTATTCTCACTTTTCTGGCCCAGGATGCTGACAGCCAGGTCTTCTGCTACTCAAACGCCGATATCCGCAAGGGCGAGGAGGCGGAGGAGATCTTCCGCTTCATTAAATTCTGGACCCACCAGCACGGTCGTCCGCCACAGCATCTGGTCTTCGACTCCAAGCTGACGACCTATGAGCAGCTCGATCGGCTCGACCAGAAGCACATCACTTTCATTACTTTACGACGACGTTCGCCAACCCTGATCGCCGAGATCAACGATCTGTCGCCCTCGGCCTGGCGAACCATCAATCTTGATGTTCCTAATCGCAAATATCGCGCGCCAAAAGTCTATGAACAGAAGGTGTGCTTGCGGAAATGCACGTACCGCCAGTTCTTCATCAAGGATCTCGGCCACGACCTGCCGACCATTCTGCTCACGAATGACCGAAAATCCACTGTGCCTCAATTAATCCTGCGCTACGCAAAGCGCATGCTCATTGAAAACGCACTCGCCGACGCTGTGCGCTTCTTCCACATCGATGCGCTCTCCTCATCGGTCGGCTTCAAGGTC
>CAZOOE010000874.1:0-1944 GCA_964581275.1 uncultured Clostridia bacterium | reverse complement strand
GAAGTAGCGCGGTAGAGCGCTACGAACAACTGTCATTGCTGACTCATGACCAGACCGAGAAGACGGAGCCAAGCGTCACCGAAACACTAAGAGACAATTTGGATCATCGATCTTTGGACGCAGAGAAGGAGCATGGGGGGGGCGGCCAACGTGATGCTGATCCCGTTTGGACCCGGAACGCGCCCGACTTTTTGACGGGCGACACCAACAGAAGAAACCCCGAGTTGGGCCAATCGGACGCCTCTGAAAAGCTCTCCCTGAAGGAGAAGACCGAGAACCTGAGGCTCTATTTCGGATCACTGGAAGACTACGAAAGGAGGAAAGGAGGACGAACGCATTACCGGATAATCCTCTCGTTTGATGTCCCGGCGACCAATCAACAGATCCGAGATCTGACGAATAACTTCCTTGAGCAGGCATTTCCAAAGGCGATTACGTTCGGCGCTATCCATCGGGATACCGACCATCCTCACGTACATCTCTACTTGAATTCGCGGCAAACCGATGGCCGGCGAATTCAGCTCAAGAACAACGAGTTCAAAACCATCGACGAGAAGTGGTCCAAGATATACACCAATTTCGCCGGCGACAAGAGTGCCCACGTCGAATACTTGAGGAAGAAAGAGGAGACCAAACAGTGGAAGATAACGGCCGCTGAAGCCTTTCGAAAAGGCAAACCGATCCCGCCCAAACCCGAAAGAGACAACGACCGGAGGGAGCGACTAGCTGAGCAAAGACTATCCGCGCAGAGATCAGAAGCCAGAGACCAGGGCAAGCGACTCGAGTCGCGGCCGCCCGCCCAGCCGGTGATCAGAGCCGGGTCCGAGAAGGAAACAGGACGACTGTTAGCGAAGGTGGATGTTGCGCAGGAGCGGCTCGCGCACTTAATTCGTACCGAAGCGCCCCAAGATCAGATCAGATCGATCGCGAACATTGCCTATGACCTGAAGGCTACCGTTGACAAGACCATAGCCGCGCGAAAACAGGATGGAAAAGAACGACTGCCCGCAGTCGTATACACGACCGAGGAGTGCAAGCAGCTTAAGGAATACTGGGCTTCGATTAATTTGCCTGTGAAGAAGGAGCACGCGGCGGCTCGGATTCAGGCCGCCCGAGTGCTTGCTGGAGCAGAAATGAGCGACGCCGAGGGTAACGCCGAAGCGTTCCGGACCACGAGGCACTTCTGGAAGTTTGAAGTCGAAGGATGGGACAGAAAGCTCTCGCTGAAGGAGGTTGAGCAAGAAATAAAGAGCAAAACCGAAGAGAAGTTTAAGCTTTACAACTTCCTCCGGCCCAGTAAGAGAGAGTCGATACAAGGACAGATAGACTACCTTAGTGATGTTAAGAGAGACGTGCAGAAGCAACTCCTGGCCAAGGACGCCTCCGTACAGAAAACGCTTGGCGCCGCTGGGCTCAAGTACCATGTCGCCAGTAAACAAGCTGAGCAGGCGCAGCAAGCGCGGTCTCGGGAGGGGAAGGCGATGCCACTGCCAGTCTTCCAGAAAGACGAACTCGGGAAGATGGCAGGAATCGCAACTCGCAACAAAGATGCTCGGCTGCTCGCTCTCGTATACAGCCAGGTCAGACAGAATCTGTTAAGGGAACCGACTGATCAAGCCTTATCTAGAGTGAAGGGCCATGCAGTTATGGCGCGCATGGAGATGTTGAGAGAAGCCGAACGCCTAAAGGCCGCCATACAGTACGGTGAGTTTAGGCAGGTTCCGCTCAGAGACGCGCACGGACTCGACTACACGAAGAGCCTGCGCGACGTGCAACCGAGGAACACGCTGGAAGCAGTGATCAGGCACTTCACCGACAGCGAGAAACAGAAGAGGGAGAGACAAGAGATCGGGGACATAGGTCGGGAACAGCTCCAACGGGCTGAAGCACAGTCGATGAAAGCTAGGGATTATAGTGTTGTCCTCGACAACATCGCTGCGGATC
>CAZOOE010000873.1:0-1945 GCA_964581275.1 uncultured Clostridia bacterium | reverse complement strand
TGTTACGCTTAGATTTTCTGGAGTCGCAAGATTGTTCCGGATTTCATCCAGCGCTTGCCGGACGGCGGCGATTTTTCCAGACTGATCGGCGCGTGTAGCAACGTCATAGATGAGGTTGACGTGGAGGCGGTCGTGGACAATGACGTCATCTTCACCGTATTGCGTGAATACTTTTTTCCAAAACTCGACCCGGCTTTCCAGACCCTGAGTCGGTAGATCGGATGGTCCGGCGATGGCCGGTCCGGCGGTCACCAATACTGCGGTTACGATTACTGCAGAAACACTCAACCTCATTATTCGTCCGAAGCCTCCAGACGCCCGCCATTCTACCATAAGGACAGTTTTCTCAATACCGCTTGAGCGGCAATTAGCAAGGGATCCCAGAGGTTCCCATAAGGCGGGGAATAGGCCAGATCGAGCTGTACCAGTTCGTCCATCCTCATGCCCGACGTAATGGCGGCGCACGCCACATCGATGCGCTTCGAAGCGTCGCCGTAGCCGGCAACCTGGGCTCCGATCAGCTTACGGCTCTCGCGCTCGGCGATAAGTTTGACCCAAAGTTTGCGGGCCGTTGGGTAGTATGCCGCACGGTCCCAAGCTTCAATGCGAGCCGAAACCACCGGCATACTTTCGGCGGCCGCGTCCTCAGAACATAGGCCGGTTCGCGCGACAGCCAGATCAAACACTTTCAAAACAGTCGTGCCGATCGCGCCCTGAAACATCGTACGGCGCGCGGCCATGTTGTCGCCGGCCACGCGCCCCTGTTTTGCCGCGACGGTTCCGATGTAGTGCAGCACGGGCCGCTTGCGAATAGCGCAAAAAGTTTCGGCGCAGTTGCCGGCTGCAAAGATCCCCGGCACGTTCGTTTCCATGTATGCGTTGACCGAAATCCCGCCGGTTAGGCCTATCTGAATGCCTGCTTCGCGCGCCAATTCCACATTTGGTACGACTCCTGTGTCGAGCAATACCACATCCGCCGGATCGATCCCCAATCCACTTGCCGCTTTGACGCCAACCACGCGGCCGTCGGAACCGACAAGCGCGAGCACCTGGGCGCTGACGGAAAGGCGGATACCGAATCGTAGAAGTTCATATTCGATAATTTGCGCCATATCGCCATCCATTCCGGGCAGGACATGCGGCTCACGCTCGTATAAGTGAACGGTTTTGCCCAGCGCTTTCAAGCATTCCACCATCTCGAGTCCGACATAGCCGGCGCCGATGACGGCTACTCGGGTCGCATTCTGAAGAGCTTCATTGAGCTGGAGCGCATCCTGAAGGTCCACGAGGGTGAAAACGTTCTTGAGGTCCGTCCCCGGAATGGTGGGGAGCTTCGGCTGGACGCCTGTAGCGATCAGCAATCGCTCATACGAAAACTCCGCATGTTCGCCGGTGTCGGTCTGCGTGGCCATCACTCGCTTTCGGGAAGGTGCGATTTCGTCAACGCGTGTGTAGTTATGCACCTTGATGCCGCGTTCTCTTTCGAACGACTCGGGGGTGTACGCAACGAGGTCGGCAGCGCTCACCATCTTCGCCAGGTAATAGGGAATGCCGCACGTGCTGTAGGAAATGTGAGGACCTTTTTCCAGAACGGTAACGTTTAGCCGCGGATCGATGCGCTTGGCTCGCGACGCAGCCGTCAATCCCGCTGCATTGCCACCGATAATGACGATCTGCTCCATGAGTATTGGATTAGAGGTACTGCTCTCGGGCTTTGATCCACGAATTCGGATCCGTCTCACCGTCTCGCTCGATGAGCAGGTAATCGTCCTCGAGCTCACTGACGCGCGCTCGTTCAAGCCCGGATGTTTGGATCATCTCCTCGATTTCGGAGCGAGTGAAGGCGGCCCGTATCGCGGTTTCGATCTGCTGCCGCATACGGCTGCCGTAGCGCGCCGAACATTCTTCGATTCGGCGGCGCATTTCGAATCGCATCGGTCTTTTA
>CAZOOE010000872.1:0-1950 GCA_964581275.1 uncultured Clostridia bacterium | reverse complement strand
GCGCAAGGACGTCCTGTCGGGGCTCTTGTGGATGCTCGCGCTCCTCGCGTATGCGCGCTCCGGGGGGCGTCCCGGGCCGGGGCGATACGCGCTCGTCTTCGGCGCCCTCGCGCTCGGGCTGCTCGCGAAGCCGATGCTCGTGACCCTGCCGTTCGTGCTCCTGCTCCTCGACCTCTGGCCCCTGAGACGGCCCCGCCTCCTGCTCGAGAAGCTTCCGCTGATTGTGCTCAAGGCCTTTTGTAATTGATCGGGGCTGAAGTCGCCGAGGAAGACAACTCCTGATTGAGTTAGATTGCTGATAGTATTGCGTCCGCCGCTGAGAAGGAGCGGATAGCCGGACGCGATGGTCTCTCGCCCACCAAGCGTCCAGCCGCCGACAATTCGATCCGTTAAGCCGTTTCCCTTCAAAAATCTTCCACCCTTACCAAATGGCAGATCGTAAGTCCAATAGGCATTGAATACGTGTCGGCGATCAAAGGGCGATGGCCCATAGTTGAGACGTGCGTTGCGAACGGTGTACCACTGATATCCAGCCGCCTGATCCGTTTCGTTTAGCAAATCACCAAGCGCGTGACTCCAGGTGTAGTTTGCTCCGAGCGACAGGCCATGGCTGAGGCGCTGCTTGAGATCAACCTGAAGGCCATTGTAGTTGTTGTCGCCGTTCGAATCCTGATAAGTCAGACTGCTCAGATACGGATTGGCCTGGAATAAGTTGATCGGGTACACACCAGGCGCGGAGAAAGGAGCTTGGGCGGTGGCGCAAGAGTTGATTTTGTTGCCCACCAGGCGACAGAAATAGGTTGGCGTCGTGGCAAGCGTGGTTGCCAAAGTGCCCACAACGCCCTGATTCAGGTTCTGAATGAACGTTGCATTGCCGAAGCCCTGGGACGTGGAAACAGCCGGCTGGCCTCCGAGTGCCCCGAAAGCAGCCTGAAAGATGGGCATCGGCCCCTGGCCGGTAAGACTATTATTGATGAAGGTGCTGCCTTTTCCATTGGCGATGTTGATATCGAGGTTCTTCTTTGCCTGAATGAACTCATTCAGGAAACCATTCTCAAAGATATTAATCTCGTTCCAGTTCTGGCGATGCCACATGTGGGTGGCCTTGTTGCCGACGTAACGAACTTCAAGAGTTGTGGTATTCGTGAGCTGGCGTTGGATTCCCAGACTCCAGTTTTGCACGTAGGGTGACTGGAGATTCGGATTGATGTAGTTACCGCCAACTGGTGATGAGAAGAGGTTCTGGTAGATTGGGAATCCGAAGGTCGCGGGGAAGACTTTGATTGTCGGTTGCACTGCGGTGCGCAACTCCAGCGATCCAGGAGTAAAATCTACGCCGTTTGTCGCTGTCCCCGACTGCGTCAGGCCTCGTCCTCCGGAAAGCGAATTCGAGATCGAGTTCAGGCCCTCGTTGTAGAAAGTGATCGAGTAAGCCCCTCGAAGGACCGTCTTGCGATCTCCAAGCAACTTGCCCAACAAGCCTGAACGGGCGCCTGAAGGATTCCACGCAAAACCAAAGTTCGGCGCCGGGTTCATGTAATCGTGGCCGTAGGGATGAATCGCCAGGACAAACGCGGGGTTCTGGTTGCCACTAAGCACGCCAGGCTGGAACAGGCCAGTAGATGGTCCATAGAAGTTATCGCCACTCGGTTGCGAAAGCAGATCGTTACCGCTGTGGATGTCGCCGTCAAATTGCCATCGCAATCCAAAGTTCAGCGTCAGATCAGGTCGGATGCGATAGCTGTCCTGCGCGTAAAGACCGACGGTGGTAAACGCATAACGTTGCATGGTCTCGGCGAACTGTACGTAGCGGTGCGATTGCTCATCCACCTGTGTGGCGACGGAAAAGCTCGTAACCCGACCCGTCAAAAGCGCATAGAGATTGAGCGCATTGGCAATGTCGTTCCCGCTGGTGTTAATGCTGGGCAGCGCATTTCGCAACACGTTATT
>CAZOOE010000871.1:0-1952 GCA_964581275.1 uncultured Clostridia bacterium | reverse complement strand
TTATCAAAACACAACACCCACCCCACAAAACGACCGAAGAAATAAAACCCCCTTATTCTTCTTGAAACCGGCAACAACCGAGAAACAGTTTGTCCCGAAACTCTCATCGGCCGTGACCAGTCGGCCTGTTTCGGGAACGAGCAACGCGAATTCAGAGTTCAGGGTCTCGAGTTCATGTTTTGTGGTTTGGTTTCTAGTTTCTGGTTTGTGGTTTCTTAGTTTCCGGCTTCAGCGGGAAATCTAGACTTGGAACTCAGTCTCCTGAACCAGAAACCACAAACCACAAACCCTGAACCAACTATTCGTATCGCAGCGCAACCATCGGATCGACCTTGGTGGCCCTTCGTGCCGGAACATAACAGGCTACCAGTGTCACCAGCGTCAACCCTACCGCAATCACGCCGTACGTCGGCGGGTCACTCACCTGAACGCCGTACAGCATGCTCTTCAAATCAAGCTGGCTTTCCAGATATTTGGTCAGGACGTAAGCGCCCACCAGACCCACCACGACGCCGAGCAGCGCAAGCGTCATCCCTTGCCGCAAAACCATCTTCAGCACATCGGTGCGATCTGCCCCGAGCGCCATGCGGATGCCGATTTCGCGCGTACGTTGCGAGACCGCGTAGGCCATCACGCCAAATAATCCAATCGCCGCGAGTTGCTGCGCGAGCACTCCGAAGAGTGTCAGCAGCTTGGCAAAGAGCCGTTCCATCCGGAGCGTCTCGTCGGCTTGTTCGATTTGGGTCTTGATGCTGTTGAGCGGCAGGCTGCCCTCAACTTCGTGCACCGCCTCGCGAACGGCTGACACTGCCGCGCCAGGGTCGCCGGCGGTTCGTACCTCGAAAGTTACGCCGCTCATCGAACGTAGCTCCTGCCGCCACGATGCATAGGTCGTCGGCGGAATCTCGTCACGCTGGCGCGTATACTTTGCGTCCTGGGCAAGTCCGACGATCTCGATTTCGTCGGGTTTGGACGTATCGAACGTGAAGCGTTTGCCGACCGGGTTTTCATCGGGGAAGTACTTCTTGGCGAAGGTTTGATTCACGACTACCACCTTGGGAGCGCGTGCATCGTCGGTGGGCTCTAGTGAGCGTCCGGCAAGCAGAGGAATCCCCATCGCCTCGAGGAAGTTTTCGCGTACCTGATGGATGTATCCGTCGCCGCTCGGTTTGATTCGGCCTTCGGAGTCCGGTGGGGCGGCTAAGGCGCTCCGCAGAAAGACGCCGCGCGAACTCGATCCCTGCGCCAACAAGGTCATGCGCGAGAACGTGACTGCTAGCACGCCGGGCAGAGCTTCCAGGCGTTCGGTCATCTGTTTATAGAGTTGCACCAGCTTTTCGTCCTTGTAACCGATCAATCCCGGCTGGATGCCGAACAGCAGCAGATTTCGCGTGTTGAACCCGGGATCGACGCGTTGCAGATTGACGAGCGTCCGAAGAAAAAGGCCCGCACCGACCAACAAAAACAACGAGAGGGCAACTTGTAGGACCACGAGCCCTCGGCTCAGCATCGAACGCGCCGCGGCGCTCGAACTGCGTGCGCTGTCTTTCAGTGTCGGCGTCAAATCCACGTTCGTCGAACGCCAGGCCGGCGCCAGACCGAAGACAATTCCGGTCAGTAACGAGAGCGCCAACGTAAACCCAAGCACGCGCCAATCGAGTCGCGGCTCGAGCGCGCGCATCCCGCGCCCGCCCCAATCGTTCACCGCCAGCAATCCATCCTTGATCCAAAGCGCAAATACAATCCCCAGCGCCCCGCCCAGAGCAGCCAACAGCACACTTTCGGTCAACAACTGGCGAATCAACCGCCAGCGGCCTGCACCCAATGCCAGCCGCACGCCGATCTCTTTTTGCCGCGAAGCCGCGCGCGACAGCAACAGATTCGCCACGTTCGCACACGCGATCAACAACACCAGCCCGACCACGCCAAGCAGCATATACAGCGACGGCGCA
>CAZOOE010000870.1:0-1955 GCA_964581275.1 uncultured Clostridia bacterium | reverse complement strand
GGCACCGTTATCAATGGGCACGACAAGCTGGCAGCTCGTCGGACCAGGCTCGACAAGCTGGCAGCTCGTCGAGGATCGGGCACCGTTATCAATAGTGTTGGGCGTACGCAATTCAAAGAGGAGGAGAAAACATGAGGGTTCGTCTGGTGTGTCTTATGCTCGCGCTCGCCGCAGTTGCGTCCGCGAACTCCCCTGCGCAGACACGAAAGCTAAAGATCTACATCTCCGCCGACATGGAAGGCATAGTCGGAGTGGTCACCGCCGATCAACTCAGTCCCCAAGGCTTCGAGTACAACCGCTTTCGCGACTTCATGACCGAGGAGGTGAAGGCGGCCACGGAAGCCGCTTTCGAGGCAGGCGCAACCGAGGTGGTCATCAGCGATTCCCACGGGAACGGCGAGAACCTTCTGATTGAAAAGCTCCCCAGGAACGTCACCATAGTTCGCTCGTGGCCTCGTCCGCTCATGATGATGCAGGGTATCGATGAGACTTTCGACGGCGCGATTTTCATCGGCTATCACAGCAGCACAACCAACATGTCAGGTGTTCGCGCACACACTATCTCGAGCGCGCGGCTCGCGGACATCAGGTTGAACGGCACTTCGATGCCCGAGGCCGGCATCAACGCCGCGATCGCCGGTCACTTCAACGTCCCGGTCATCATGATTTCGGGCGACGACGCGATCGTGAAGGAAGCGACCGATTTGCTGGGCAACATCGAAGGTGCAATTGTTAAGTGGGCGGTCAGCTTTCACGCCGCGAAGACGTTGACTCCGGAGAGGGCTTACGAGTTGATTCGCGAGAAGACCAGCAGGGCAATCGCACGAATCAAAGAATTCAAGCCTTACAGGGTCAAAGAGCCGGTCCAGCTTGATGTGCGCTTCAAGGCCTATCGCCCGTCCGAATTGCTGAGTTACTTGTCGATTGTTCAACGCACCGACTCGCACAGCATACGATTCCTTGGAAAAGACATCATCGAGGTATCGAAATTCCTGGAGTTCATAACCAATTACGAGCCTTCCCTTGAGCCTTAGGGGGACGATGCACGGAGGCCTTGTGAGTCCCGGAGGGATGCTCGAAAGTAGCCCACCGATTTGACGTTCGCTGGTAACTCGAACGGACTAACGCACACTATGAACCTGATGGAAAGATTGACTTTGATGTTGCGGCTGGCGAAATGCGCTCGCCGGGCTAAGATGTTTCCAGGCGCGATGAGAATCGTCGGTTTCATCGGAAGAGCCGAAACCACGATCACCGACAAAGGGACGGTATTCGTACGGGATGAGCTTTGGCGCGCTCGCTCCCACACGATCATCGCGCGCGGCGACCGCGTCCGAGTCACCGGGTTGGACGGATCCGGCCTCTCGTTGATCGTAGAGAAGGACTAGCGGCGTTGCAAACGAATGATGAATCGCCCACCTGGATCCCCTTATCGAGGTAATGGAAGATTCACACAGGTAGATCATGAGCCCTGAAGCCAATAAAATGATGGTCCGCCGCTTTATCGAAGAACTCTGGAACCAGCGCAAGCTGGAGCTCGCCGACGAGCTTTTCTCTGCAGATTGCGTGACTCATCAGCTTCGGCTTGGAGCTGATCCCGCGGGAGCGCCTCGCGGGCCCGAGGTTATGAAACATCACGTCGGCGAATGGCTCGCTTCGTTCCCGGATATTCAATTCACGATAGAGCAGATGCTCGCCGACGGAGATCGGGTGATGACTCAATGCACCGCACGTGGCACTCACTCTGCCGCGTGGCTCGGCATTCCGGCCACTGGTCGGTTCGTCGCGATACAGATGTTCGTCGTTCACCGGATCGAGGATGTCCGCATTGTTGAGGATTGGGTGCTGGTCGATTCTCTGGGCGTATTGCAGCAACTCGGCGTCGTTAAGCCGACCGAAGAGTTGCTCGCGGCGGGTGTGGGCGCAAAGACTGGTTGAACGCTGGCTCGGTTGCT
>CAZOOE010000869.1:0-1957 GCA_964581275.1 uncultured Clostridia bacterium | reverse complement strand
GGTGTCACGGGTTGCGGAGGAAGGTGGGAACAATGTTACAAAGCAATGAAGTGTTGGGCGGCATGATGACGCTGATGGTCGCTTTGGTAATACCGTGCGCGATCGGATTCGGGCAGAACAAGGAAACCAGGCAGACCGCGCCGTTTGATCCGGTTGAGTTTATCAAGGGATTTCGCATTGGAATGAGTTACGAAGAAGTGCAGGGCCTGCTACCCAAGGGTGCTGCGCAGGACGCGCTGGCTTATGTAACGAGCGAGGAAGCGTTCCTGTTGGGAGTGGACATCCCTGGTCAGGCGACGTGGAGCGCATCGTTCAAGTTCGATACGCTCGACCTGCCGGCGCGCAGGCCGGAACAGCTGATCGAGTTTAGCTGTAGCGCTGGACTGTCAACCCGAAGCGAGACGTTTGAGACAATAGTGACGAAAGTGACCGCAGCGTTTGGTGACCCGGTGGAGCTGGATCGTTCGCAGGAACGTTTTCAGCAAGCAGGTTGGCGCGTGTCCGGTGGTTCAGTCCTCACGCTCGAATACTCAACGACACCGGGCGCGGGGGCGAGCAACGTCAACGTTGAATTCGTAATCAAGAAGAGCCGCCGTCGGAGTTCACCCGATTCCAAGGCAGTCGCGTAGCCCGGAAATCTGGTGCGCTCTCTATAGTCTCAGCCAAGTCGTTTGCTGGCTGTTCGGTTTATCTCTCTCAAAAACCTTTGAAGGAGGCTCCATCCGCAACGTCTTGAGCACAAATCCAGCCCGAGTCATTTTCTCGATACTGCCTTAGATCGATGCCGTACAGACGGTGCCGAAAGCGGATGATAGACTCTCGGCGCCTTCCCCACATTATGGGCGACAAAGAGTAAGAGTAAGCCGAACTTCGTAGCCGCTCCTTCGTCTGCTGGTACCCGTTAGTTTCTGAGCGACTCATCACTTTTTGGGCAAAGCCCGCATCCCGGGCTTTGCCCAAAAACCCAACCAAAAAGTATTCTGCCCAGAAAGTAGATAACCTGCCCAAAAAGTCTCCCCCCCGATGTGTAGCGTATAACGGTTCATTGAAACCTCGAACGGCAGGTCCCTGTTGTGACCATGATTCGGCCAGACACCTGGTACAGCAGAAGCCCCCGTGGGAAGTTTGGTGTGGATTGATTTGATGATCCGCGCTACTTACCGCTTATGAGCCTCTAGAAACACTAGCGCAGTCTGTTGGTAGAGGAGGACGGGCAGAAGCAACAACCAATTGGAATACGAACACTGTGTATTTGAGGCAAGATTTCTTCGAGGACGACAGTGCTTGGGCGGAAAGCGATCGCCAAACAACAATTGTCCATGAGGCTCTACATCTGCTTTTTAGCGAAGGTCACCTTGAAATAGCAAGGAAGCTCGGACTAACACGCGCTCCAGATGGGAGCGCGCTCACGGAGCGTAATGCAATTGACGCAATTGATAACTATCTGGAAGGTGACTGTGTCGCGCGCTAGACTTCGTTTTGCTAGAAGTATGCAACCAGTTTAATTAGACTGGGGCGGTCGTGCCTAGTGGATACTGAGCGGAGCAAGGCGCCTGATGGTTTTCTGGTCTCAGAGCGCCAGCACGGAAATAATCGAGGAGGGAGTAACTATGGGATTCTGCAACGGCTTGTTATTGCCCGTTTTCTTGTTCACGAGTTATGCGTCTTCAGGAGATTTCCACCTGCAGGATGAAACTACGACATTACCGAACGCTGGCTGGGTACAGCTAAACGACTTCGCCTTTCCGGTGTTCGTAGTCTCCAACTCGGGGCCTCGACCGAATGGGATGCAGTTAAGGAAAATATTCATATTCATTGATTCGGAGCACTTTGTTATGGACAATCTATTGAAGGTCTTTGGTAAACTTCGCGGCGAATATAAGGAACCCGCGCTCCTATCTATAACGAATAAGGTTCTTTGCGTGGTTTCGCCGCCGCCGAGCATTGGAAGAAACAG
>CAZOOE010000868.1:0-1959 GCA_964581275.1 uncultured Clostridia bacterium | reverse complement strand
TTTGGCCCAAGACGCCGGTCAAGCCGCTGGAGCGTTTCTATCCTCTGATGTGGGCGGGGTTCTGGATCAACGCCGTAACCGGAACAATTTTGCTGATCGCCGACGCGACCACCAAGCTCACCAATCCCGACTTTTACGTCAAGATGGCGTTCGTATTTATCGGAACCTGGATTCTTTACCTGATGCGCAAGAAGGTGTTCGCGGATCCCGAATTGGATAAAGCGCCCGTATCCTCCAACGCGAAAACGCTAGCGTGGGCCTCGCTGGGCTGCTGGTTCGCGGCCATCTGCGCGGGCCGCTTGTTGGCGTATGTAGGACCGGTTTCCGGATTGGCGGGCGGGAAGTAGGGCGGACCAGAGTCCGCCCCCAAAGGCGCAATCTCCAGGAAGCTGAGACGCAGCGTAGGCAACTCTGTCTATTTCCGCGCAAATAATCGGTAAGACAATAGATATCCTAGTGCGAAGATTACCCCTAACGCGAGTAGAGTTACAAATGGGTACCGACCCATGTAGTATCGCTGGTCAGGGTACACAGGGAAGAAGAGGGTAAGTATCCAGGGCGGCAATGCGACGCAGGCGGCGACGGCCACCAGTCCACAAACGACACCCACGAAATGACGCGAGATGGCGTGCCTTTTGGTGTTTTCCAAACGGCAAGACTAGTCGAACGTCCCGCCCCACTTCCACTCGGGCTGGCCATTCGAAGCCGGACGCGTCACGTTCACCATGCGAAGCCGGTGATCGTCGGGATTACGTCCCGGGTTGCCCACGATGATCACGTGATCGCCGGGCTTCAGCGTTTCGCGCGTCACGCCCTGGCGTCCGAGCTGCCCGCCGGCGCCCCACTCGACTGCCCACCGGATCATCTCGCCGCCCTTATCCTTTACCTCCACGTGCACAAAGGAGTGCGGGTTGCGATACAGGAACTGTACCAGGTTGCCTTCGATGGTCACGCGCTGATCCTCGAAGTAGGTGGCCGCGAAAGAATGGTGCGCGAACACCGGTACGGCGGCGAGGAGCAGGCCCACGGCCGCGGCTATGATTACCAATCTACGTTTCATCCAGAAACCTCCAGCTAATTCCAAAAGTGAATCCCACGGCGAGTGAGCGCCTGATCTAGACTATCACGTCGTTAGAGGTATTGCTCACCCGAGCGGTAAAGTCGGTGTCATTGACCGGATCGATACCAGCTATCGTCCTGATAATGCTATGGCAGCGCTCCGAAAACCACTCTGCCGCCGGCATCGCTTGACTCCAGGCTTAAACTTTCCCACACTTAGAACCATGATCACGACTCCAAAGATCCGTTGCCCGCGCCGCTGGATTTTGGCTACAAGCTGTATAATTCTGACCGGAACGGGTTCGTGGCTTTCAGCGCAACAGGCGTCAGTCAACCGGGTGATCCATGTCGCCGTCAACGACCCGTACGATCGCCTCGTCACCGGTCTTGAGCAATCCGATTTCAGAATCACAGAGAACGGTGTTTCTCGTCCCATCAGCTACTTTTCCGATGCGGACTCCGCTGTTTCAATCGCCATTGCCGGTGTTGCGGCGCCACCCGATATCGTCCGCCTCAAGCGTCCCGAGGACGAGTTGATTCTGACACAGTCCTTGAGTGATGCCCTGCGCGAACTAGCGGCCGCGAAGAACTCGCGGAAGGCCGTTATCGTGGATGCGTCTACAGACACGCAGGGCGTCCCGAGCGATATTCAGCTACTGAAGACTGACGAGGAGAATCTCTCGCGAGCGATACTCGCAATTCACAACTCGTACGCACTCGGGTTTTCATCCTCCGACCCGGCTTCAATTATTGAGGTGACGCTCCGGCAGATCCAAGGTCTGCCTGCTTTAAGGGTGACCAAGAACTAAGGCAGTACTCCGAATACCACTTTTCCTCCGACCACCGTCATCACCGGACGCACGGTCTTGATCGCTTCGTCCGAAACCTTCGCCGGATCGA
>CAZOOE010000867.1:0-1977 GCA_964581275.1 uncultured Clostridia bacterium | reverse complement strand
ATGAAGGAGGATTGGTATACATCGCACAGAGGACCGACGTGAAACGAGGCGCTGTACTGGGCGCCTCCGGATTGGTTGGTGCGACGCTCGTCGAGCGCTTGCTCAGCCGTGGTGACATTGAGGTCGTGCCACTCATTCACAGCAGCGGCAACGCGTGGAGGCTCTCGCGAAACAACCAATTAAAACTCGTAATCGTCGATCTCCTAGACCTGAAATCCTTAGAGCGAGCTCTGGATGGCGCGACCCACGTCGTCGACGGCTCGCGTGGCGATCAGCGCACCATGCTAGATGGCATGCGGAATTTGCTACAAGTCAGCAAACGCAGGAACGTTCAACGGCTCGTGCATCTTAGCAGCGTACTCGTCTATGGAGACCCTCCCCTTCTTGAAAGTGTGACCGAGGGCGCTCCAGCTAGCGCGAGGGGAGGAACCTATGGGTGGATCAAGCTTCAGCAGGACAACCTCCTTGCGCGACACGCACGATCTGGGTTGTCGGCCGTATCCCTTTGCGCGCCCAATATCGGGGGACCGTACTCACACTACCTCCTGCAGTTGGTGGCCGCGCTTCGTGCGAAGCAGTTCGCGCTCCTTGAGGGGGGAAGTCGACCAGTTAATCTGGTGGACGCTTGCAACCTATCCAAGGCGATTGAACTCGCGCTTGACGGCGGTCCTTCGGATGGGCGCCGCCTTTTCGTCACCGACGGTGAGGAAGTAACTTGGGGGCTGCTGATAGCCAAACTTTTACCGTTGAGCCAACGAACAGATGTGCCAGAAATCTCCCTAAATGCTCTCCAGGCGGCAACGAAGTGCGTCGAGAACTCACCAAATTCCATAGTAAAGTCACTCAAGCACTTGGCCTCAAGCGATGTTCGCGCTGCGCTTCGCAAGGATCCGCTTTTGGCGAAAATGGACTTGTGGCTGAGAAGCAACATTACTCGAATGGGCACAATTGTCGAAGATAACCTCAAACGTTCAATAGAAGGTCCAATCCACATTCGGAAAGTCATCGATCATCCCTCTCTCGATCTTCGCCTGTCTGCGCAGCAGCTGCGCACGGTCCGACATTCTTGCGAAGCCGCCATGCGCCAACTCACATATGTACCCGAGGTAAGCTTTGTACAAAGCATCTCTGCATTTTCTCGTTGGTACCGAGCAATGCACGGAATGAATGAGGTCTATGCCGATCTTTTGTCTCATCTCCACTAAGCCACATTGCAGCCGCGCATGGATCGGGTTTGGTAATCGCCCGGATTGGGACCCTTTCCAGGCAGCCGTGCATCGCAGCAACGTGACGCATTGGGGCGCCTCCCGAAGCAGTATTCGCCAATTCGCCGTAACGGCGCTACATCGCAATGCCGGAAGAGTGAAGCACGCGTCGGGAGGGAGCGTTCTATCAGTCATGCGAAGAGCTCATCTTCTCAGATGATCAGCATACGACGCTCGTTGGCCTGGTCTTTCTTGCAGAACAACCTCGCAGCTGCAATCGCGTTTGCGAGTTCGATGATCCTTGCGCGGCTTCTGACACCGTCTGAGATAGGCGTCTATTCGCTCTGCGCCGCCTTCATCGGCATCGGCAATGTCCTGCGGGACCTCGGAATAGGCGAGTACCTGATTCAGGAGCGGGAACTGACGCGTGAACGTGTCCGCGCAGCCATGGGCGTCACGCTAACCATGGGTATCGCGATGGCCGTTGCATTGAATGTTGCGAGCGGGCTCATTGCAGACTTTTATCGTGAGCCCGGTCTACAACTGCTGATCGCCGTTTTGTCACTCAACTTCTTGGTCATACCCTTTGCGACTCCCGTAAATGCTCTGCTCGCGCGGACCATGGCGTTTCGCGCGATCTTTATTATTCAAACCTCCAGTGCTGTAACCACGGCGGCGGTGTCAGTGGTCTTGGCGTGGAGGGGACTTGGATACGTGAGTCTCGCATGGGGCTCGGTCGCCGGCTCCCTGGTCACGTTGCTCGTAAGCACAT
>CAZOOE010000866.1:0-1990 GCA_964581275.1 uncultured Clostridia bacterium | reverse complement strand
CTGGGCCTCAGCCCCATCACTTCTCATCAAGCTTTCTTCCAGCGTTCAAGCTGTCGAAGTTCAGAATTGCATTGAACACCAGGAAGTAACTCCCCTGGGTCTCGCCGCGCCAAATCGGATTGTTGGAGAACACCACCACGTGACCGTTGCCAAGCGGGACATCGATCACCGCGGCGTGTTGAGCTATCTCGCCGCCGCCGTCCAAGAGTCCCGAGACGAGCAGGTCGCGAGCGTCGCCGTATCGAAGCACCACTCGCGGGCGGTACTGCGGAGGAATCACGTTGATTCCATTACGGCGCTGTTCGTCCGTGACCGGGAAGGCCTGCCAGGTTTCCGGACGAGGCTCTTCGGGCGCTTCCAGGGCCGGTCTTCCTTGAGGGGTGTCTGGATCGTCGGCGGTGCCCCGCCCGGTGGGGCGGTCGCGGTCTTCAGGTGAACGCCGACGGCCGCGCCCTCCCCCAAGCATGTTGCTCACGTTGAAGATAGGGCCATCGTATGTGTACACCGAAAGCCCCTCGCCGTAGCCGTAAGCGATGGGACTCGCCGAGTCGACAAACTTGGAGCGCAACACACTGCCCGTCACTTTCAATCTCTGTGCCGGCTGAATCGAAACACCGGGAGTGAATCCCAGTTGAACAGCAAAGTTCGCGGAGTCCATCACGCTAATCAAAAGACCGCCCTTCTCGACGAAGGTCTTAAGGTTGCCGACTCCGCTCCACGCTAGCCCTGGTCGCATATCGTCGGTCTCATCGGTCTTGCCTAGATTGGGAGTCTCGGGCGTGACCCTCCAGGGCAAAGGGTTTCCCCACATCGGCATACCTTCGATGATGGCCATTGGGTTCCCGCGTCCGACCGGCGCGAACAGGATCACATCGTACTTTGCCCTCAGGTTACTTTCCTTCGCGACGTCTTGGGTGCTGATGTAGTGGAACGGTACCTTCACGTTGTCGAGCGCCAGTCTCCACCACCCTTCGTCCTGCGTGCCTAGCCACGTATGCATCATCGCGACCCGAGCCGCCTTGATTGGATGGGTCTTGACCGAAGGCGCGGTTTGCATTGCGAGTACTTGCAAGCCAAGTTCTGACGCCGCGCGCTCAAGCTCAGGGCCGTTCACATTGCGAATGACGAACGAGCCGCGATTGAACTTCTGGCCGGCGGCTTCGAATGCGTCCTCGGCGGCTTCCATCGCTGCGTCCTTGAACCGATAACGAAGAGTCGCGAGCGCGTTGTCGGTGTTGTGATTCACGACGTAGATCGCGCCGCTACCCTTCACTCCGCCGGGCGCGCGGACGTCGCCGGTGACGTGCTCCATCGGGACGCTTAGAACCTTCGTCTCGGTGACGCGTACTACTTGAACGTTGCCCATCTCACCAAAGGTCCACGCGGTGTCATCGTATACCTGCTTCTGAGGATCGTTAGGGCTCCAATATTGATAATCCAGAAGCATATCGGCGATTCGACTGTAAGGCTGATCCATCCGGATGACGTAGCTGCCGGCAGGGAACAGGCGAGTCTCGGTTGTTTGTTCCGGCTTCTTCTTGTCGTCAGCCGGTTTCTGATCCGAAGCCGCCGCGGCGTTTTTGTCTGCCGGTTGCTGAGTCTTCTTCTTCTTAACAGTGACCGAGAATGCCGCGGTCGCACGAGATATCTCACATCCCTGAAGCTGCAGGGTTCTGAGGAGCTCGGCCTGTCCGCCGGGCCTCGGATCATCACCGGGAAACACATATGCCGCCGGGCCTTCTGCGCCCGGTTTCAGGATTGAGCGTTTGCTTTTCAAATAGAAATTGTGCAGGAAGAGCTTGCTGTTGGCGTTGAAATACGAGAGCGCAGTAAGCAGACCGGTCTGTTCGTAGTTGTTGTTGTTGCGCTGCGACCATTTGGCTTTCGGGAGCGGCGGGTTCTGCTTGTACCAGGTTCGTGAATACTCCTGGGGCGACAGTGTCCGCTCGACCGTATCGGCTCCGCCGTTGCCGAACGTCTCGTATAGGCG
>CAZOOE010000865.1:0-1992 GCA_964581275.1 uncultured Clostridia bacterium | reverse complement strand
TCTCGTCGCCGGCTACGGGCACGTGATCGTGGACGAGTGTCACCATGTGCCGGCTATCTCCTTCGAGCGAGTGCTGTCCGAGGTGAAGGCGCGCTTCATCGCCGGTCTCACAGCAACGCCGCAGCGCCGCGATGGACATCACCCGATCGTCGAGATGCAGCTCGGACCCATCCGCTTCCGAGTGGATGCAAAGAACCAGGTGGCACGAAGCCCGTTCCGTCACACGCTCATCGTCCGGGAAACCCAATTTCAGACTGCCACCGAGACAGCGAATGCCAGCATCCAGGATATTTACAGATCAATCGCGAACGATGCAGTTCGGAACGCGGGCATTCTCAATGATGTGATCTCGGCGATTCAGGAGGGCCGTTCGCCAATTCTCCTCACCGAGCGCAAGGATCATCTCGAGTACTTTGCCGAGCACCTCAGTGGCTTCGTGCGCCAACTGATCGTGCTGCAGGGTGGGATGACGAGGAAAGCGCGGGAGCGCTCCCTCGGGCAACTCGCAGCAATTCCCGGTATAGCCGAGCGGCTCGTCCTGGCTACGGGTAGGTATATTGGCGAGGGCTTCGACGATGGCCGGCTCGACACGCTTTTTCTTGCCATGCCGATCTCCTGGAAAGGCACACTGATCCAGTACAGCGGCCGACTCCACCGGCACCATCCCGGCAAGACGGAGGTACGTATCTACGACTACGTGGATCGAGAGGTCCCGATGCTGCTCCGGATGTTCGAGAAGCGCCTCTCGACTTACCGAGCAATTGGTTACGCCCGCGGCGAGGCCCCGCTCGGGTTTGCCGAGCCGGTCGAGGACCTGACCATTGAGTACGACCGTGAAGCCCTCCGGCATTTTGAGGAAGACCTTTGACAGCCCGCCAAAGAAGCCGGAAGGGCACGAGTTGGCCACCCGCGAAAGCCAAGCTCGTCGCCATGATCAAGGAAGCAGTCGTTGACGCCTACAACGACTCGGAGCAGCGCACGGGCTTCTACACGCTGCTCAGTGAGCGGCTTGAGACCCCGTTCGACACTGAAGTGTTTGGTGCTGCGGTGACTGTTGAACGCCTTGACATGACGAATGATGAGCAGCTCATAGCGATCTGCCGACGCGGCCGCTCGCGACAGGCGATTCCGATTCTCGCGCTCCCTCTCCCGAGTCCCCGCCCGCACGGTGCCGAGTGGATTGAGGCGTACCGCTTATGGGCAACTGGTAAATGGTGATTTTGCTCGCCGCTTCTACAACTGATGAGCGAGTTTCAGTACTATGAATTCGTGGCGATCGATCGTCCGCTTGGCCTGAATGAACGTAAGCGGCTCCGCGTGATAACGACCCGAGCTACGATCACCTCGACCCGGCTCGTCAACACGTACGAATGGGGTGATTTCAAAGGAGACCCGCACGAACTCGTCGCAAAGTACTTCGATGCCTTTCTCTACTACGCCAACTGGGGGGCACGTCGCCTCATACTGCGCATTCCGGCCGCGCGCCTCGACCTCAAGGTCGCGAAGCAATACTGCCGTCTTCGCACCAAGGCAAAGCACAGCAATCGGAGTGTCGCCACTGTCGCGCGCTGCGGAAAGAATCTCGTGTTGGACCTATGGTCGGAGAACGAAACCGGCTATGACTGGGAGGACACCGAGTCCGGTGTGCTCAGTGCCCTTGTACCGATTCGGAACGAATTGATGTGCGGCGACTATCGAGCGCTATATCTTGCCTGGCAGCTCCAGGCTCAGGCTGGCGAGGTCACCGACATTCCGCGGCCGCGATTGATGCCAGCTGGCATGAATCGGCTGACCGGTTCACAGCAGGCGCTGGTCGAGTTCCTGCACATCGAGGCCGTCGATAATCTTTAAGAGTACGCCGTCACCGCTCAGAGTAACCGCATTACGTCAGTTCTTGGTGGCGGGAAGGGGTCGGGTTACCCTGACGCCCTGACGAGCCTCTCAAGGCTGTAACACGGGTTCGAATCCCGTAGGGAGCGCCATAAAATCAAT
>CAZOOE010000864.1:0-1998 GCA_964581275.1 uncultured Clostridia bacterium | reverse complement strand
CGCTCGAAGAAAGCGCTGCGCGTGCCTTGGACGCCCTGCAGCACCTTTTCAACCTGAAGACCGACACTCTCGATGGTTTCGAGCTTCGGCCCCATCACCTTGACGCCGACCGGCGTGCGAATTCCGGTGGTGATCATGTCGATCCGCGTGCGAATCGGAAAAAGCCACGCATTCGCGAACGAAGGAATCTGTACCGCGCGATCGAGCTGTTCGATCAGCGCCTCCCAAGTGATTGGCTCGTCCTCGGGCCACCACCGCGCCAGTTGGTGCTTCAGCCATTCACGAGCCCAACTCGAATACCAGCGGGTCTTGTGCTCTTTGCGCCAAGCGCTTTCCGGTTTGAGAACAACCGTCGTTTCCACCATGCTCATCGGCGCCGGATCGGTTGCTGTTTCCGACTTCCCGATCTTTCCGTAGACGCTTTGAATTTCTGGGATCTGATGGAGGAGCTTGTCCTGGATTTGAAGGTACTTTCCCGCCTCAGTGACGCCAATGCCGGGCAATGTGATGGGCATGTACAGAATCGAGCCTTCGTTGAGCGGAGGCATAAACTCCGAGCCGAGCCTTTTGTAAACAGGAATTGTTACCGCGACGACGACAATGGCAGCCAGCACGACGAGCCAGCGCAACTTGAGCGCAACGCGGACCACAGGATGATAAATCTTCATCAAAGGCCGGCTGATTGGGTGCTTTTCTTCGCTGTGGATCTTGCCCACAACAATGGCGTTTGTGATTCGCGAGAGGAACCTCGGCCGGAACGAGAACTCTCGCGTTCGCATCAACAGGAGCCGGATGGCCGGGTCCAGCGTGATCGCCAGCACAGCAGCGATCATCATCGAGAAGTTCTTGGTAAATGCGAGAGGCTTAAACAACCGGCCTTCCTGGTATTGCAACGCGAAAATCGGCGTGAACGAGACGGCGATCACCAGCAGCGAGAAGAAGCTGGGACCGCCGACTTCCTTTACGGCTTCGATGATTACGCTGGTTGCTGAGCCGGGCCGACCCTCGGCCTCCCAGTGCTCCAGTTTTTTGTGGGTCTGCTCAACAACTACGATCGCAGCGTCCACCATCGCGCCGATAGCAATTGCAATCCCGCCGAGCGACATGATGTTCGCTGTCAGTCCGGTGGCCTGCATCGGAATGAAGGAAAGAATGACCGCAATCGGAATCGTCATGATCGGAATGATCGCGCTCGGCACATGCCAGAGGAAGATCAGGATGACGATACTCACGATGATCAACTCTTCGATGAGTGTGTGCCGAAGGGTATCGATCGACCGGTCGATGAGGTCCGATCGATCGTAAGTCGTGACGACTTCGACGCCGGGGGGCAAGCTCGACTTCACCTCGTCCAGCTTGTGCTTCACGTCCTGAATCACATTCCGAACATTCTGCCCATAGCGCACC
Source organism: uncultured Clostridia bacterium (assembly GCA_964581275.1). Lineage (GTDB taxonomy): Bacteria > Acidobacteriota > Blastocatellia > UBA7656 > UBA7656 > Onstottus_A. The sequence goes on along the minus strand of CAZOOE010000864.1, from coordinate 591 downwards.
ACGACCGTTCCGCCGGTTACTTCGCCTTCCCCGTTCAGTTCGGCGATTCCTCTCCGCATATCAGGTCCGAGCTCGACTCGCGCCACGTCTCGTATTCGAACTGGCGTTCCTCTATCGCCGACTGCCACTGCGAGATTCTGGATATCCGCTACGGACTGGATGTACCCGCGCCCGCGGATCAGGTATTCCTTTCCGGTCATCTCCAAGCTGCGGGCGCCGACTTCGTTATTGCCGTTACGAACGGCGTCCATCACCTGCATCAGGGGAACCTTGTAGGCCAACAGCCGATTGGGATCGACGTTGACCTGATACTGCTTCACGAATCCCCCGATGGTGGCGACTTCGGCGACGCCTGGTACGCTCGAAAGCCAGTAGCGCAAATACCAGTCGTTGAAGGAACGCATCTGCTGGAGATTGTTCTGCCCGGTTTTATCGACGAGCGCATACTGAAATGCCCAGCCGACGCCTGTTGCATCTGGACCGAGCTTCGGCGAAACGCCTTCAGGAAGCTGCCCGCCGATCTTGCTCATGTATTCGAGCACGCGAGTGCGGCCCCAGTAGATGTCCGTGCCTTCGTCGAAGATCACGTAG
>CAZOOE010000863.1:0-2016 GCA_964581275.1 uncultured Clostridia bacterium | reverse complement strand
GGTGAGAGAGCAAGCCGGCGTCCCGCTATCGAGGGAATCTGTCATGGCCGGCTCGCGGGCGGAACAATTCCGTTCATGCGAAGATATTCGACCATTTGCCCGTAGTGGTCCGCCGCATGGAACAGGGACTCCACGACCAGCGCGGAGCGAGTGACTTCGTTCCTTTTCAGCGGTGAGATCGGAGATGGAGTGGCAGGCACGTCCGTTTGATCGATGGCACTGATCGCTTTGCCCAAATGCACGAACGAGCCTTTCAGATAATTCAGAATTTCGTCCTTAGTTCTTACGGGCTCAGGTCCGACTTCATCTCCTGCGTCTGGCGGAGGCTCCTCTCCCAAGGCAGCTGCAGCGAGAATATGGTTGGTTGCCGCCACATGCTTGGCCATTTGTCCAAACGTCCGGACGCCTTGGAATTCCCCATCCGTTGGTGCAAATCCGAATTTGTCGGCGGGCATCGCATCCACCGCTGAGATCAGCAGCTTTTCGGCGAGGTTACACAAAGTCTGCAGAGCGCGCGGTTCTCGCTGCGCGTCGAGAGGTTCGACAGGTTTCTTGTCCGGAGCTTGTTGGCGGATTTGTCCCAGGGCGCTGGCTGGTGCCATCCAGAACAGGAGTGCCACGATCCACGTCAGTTTTTGCACGGCGTATCTCTCCTTCAAGCGGAGCGTTACGAGTTGCTTCGCCCGCTATAAGGCACGCTACAGGTTAAAGTGGACTTTAAGTCAAGCGTTGGTGTTAACGAAAAACTGACAAGGGCAGGTTCGTAGGAGGTAGACTTGACGTGTGGCCGAACTCACCATTTCGCAGATTGCGCGGCAGATCGGACTTCAAGCTTCGGCGATTCGCTACTACGAGCAAATCGGCTTGCTGCCACGTGACAACGGATCAGCGGACAGCGGCGTTATGATCCCACGGTGCTTCACCGCCTGGAGATCATTCAGCGTGCACGTCAGCTCGGGTTTACGTTGGCCGAATTCGACGCTAGAAGTTAGCAGTGTCCTAGGGAGCTAGATGCTAGCGATCTGCGCTTCGCCAGTTGGATATCGGTCGCACGCGCCAAATTCGGCGACTGCACCAACGCTGCTCTAAAATCACACCCAACTCTTAAGAAGAGTGCCCGCGCCTTACGTGCAGTTTGTCCTCAATCCATTCAATCTGCTGTGTGGTGAAATCGATCCGCCAACCACAGTCTGGACATCTACGAAACGTGCTAAGGTCTGACTCCATGCTCGGATTCGCGCACCGGGGGCATTCGCCAAGAACTTTCATCTGCGTAGATCTATCTATCTTCCATTCAAGCTTTTCGCTACATTTTTCGCTCGCCCGATGCAAGCACGAGTGCCCGCGATCAAGAGCTGATTTCAACGTGTGGCGGTCAACCGGCGTCCACTTCTTGCCGTCCAGACTCGTGTACCACCTAAGGAACTCGTCGTGTCCCACGCGGATCAGGTCCTTACCGTGCTGCGCGTAGCGGATGCTGTACAAACTCACGTAGATTACCCCGCGCCTTCACAGAATACTGCGCAATCGTAGGATCGCTTACCTCTCCGTAAGCCGAAACCCCTCACGGCCCGAGGCGCACCAAACAAGATTTCCCCTGCGGACCCGGCGGGAGAGGCTCTGATGGTTCTGGCAGAGGCTCCGATGGACTGGGATTCGGCGGCATCGGTGGCGTGCCTCGGTCAAACAGCCAGCAGATGAAAACAGTGCTCACTTCCTCTCCTTTCATTCACGAGAAATCGGCCCCATGTCACCCCTCTGACGTTCACGCAGACTACGCCGCCGGCGGGAAGACGCTTTTGTCGGCTTGCTTTTCCACGCTCCTTTCGATCTCGATTGACCCTTTGAAGTACCCACCGTCTTCGATCGTGATCTGTGGCGTGGTCAAATCTCCGTCCACCGAACCGTCCTTCTTGATCTCGATCCGGCCCTTCGCGCGCGCGTTTCCCTTCACTTTGCCGTACACCACCACGTCTCCGGCGATGATATCAGCCGTCACTTTTGCCGCCGTTCCAA
>CAZOOE010000862.1:0-2020 GCA_964581275.1 uncultured Clostridia bacterium | reverse complement strand
CTGGGGTAAAGTTATATGACGACGTAACTCCCGACCCCAACGCGCGTCGTCGGTCGAGCGACGCCTTTAAGATCTGTAAAAATTCGTATTGACTAGCGGCGGTGTTAAGGCGGCTGTAATTGCCCTCGTGGATTCGGTGATACATGAGCACTTCGGACAACAATTTCATCCTCAGTCCCAGGTCAGCCGCGCGCAAAAACCAATCCGCGGCATCGCCGTATCGCAATCGAGGGTTCAACATACCCACTTTCTCAAACACAGACCGCTGCGCCAGAAGTGTTCCCATAAGGTAACCCGGCAGCGCTCGTGACAGGCGATGGTTGCGAAAGTGAACATTCCTACCGCCTCGTTCGGAACCAAAAAATACTTGTGCGTGGGTGACACACAAATCCAGATCCGGACGATCAGCAAAGCAAGCCATCTGACGCTCCAATTTTTCCGAATGCCAGAGATCGTCTTGATCGAGAGATGCGACAAACTGCCCGTGGGCCTCCAGTATCCCTCGATTGCGAGCACTTGCCGGACCCTTGTTGTCCTGTCGTATGTAGCGGACAGGTTCTGCATACTTCCCGACGACCGTCGCGGTTCCGTCCAATGACCCGTCATCGACAACGATAATCTCAAGAGGCTGATAGGTCTGATCTAAAATACTTTCCAGAGCTCCTGCCAAATAACGTTCACCGTTAAAGACGGGAACAATGCAGCTTATCAAGGGCGCCATAGCGGCTCATCATTCGGCGTTAACCAGCCAGCTCTTCCCCGAAATGGCCTCGAGGCCGTAGCGACGACCTAAGCGATATGAAATCACCTCGATTCCTAGGGCCGCGCCGACCTCGGGAATTCATAGTCTTGAGGAACTCCTCCGTTCTGACGGCGCGCCCGATCGAGGGAGTTCTTTATGACACCAAAAAGTGCCTCGTAGGCCAACTCACTTCGCGACAGATTTTTATCATGCAACCGCCTATGCACGAGGACATCCGGCAACATTTCTAAAATGACTCCCACCTCAAAGGCGCGCAAGAACCAGTCCGTATCGTCAACCGCTCTCAAAGAGTCGTCGAACCAACCCACTCGGTCAAACACGCTCCGCCGAGCTAGGAGCGCTTGCATGGTATATCCTGGCAGCGGCTGAGCAAAACGATGATTCTGAAGCCGGACTTTCTCTTTCTCTAGTTCCGGGATCCAGAAGTTTTGCACGTGCGTGAGACAAACATCGAGATCAGGCCGGGCGCGAAAGCGCGCTGCTTGTCGCTCTAGCTTTTCCGGATGCCACAGATCGTCGGCATCAAGAAACGCCACAAAATCGCCGCCACACTCACTGAGTCCCCTATTTCGCGCCTTCGCCGGCCCTGCGTTGTCCTGAAAGAAAGAACGAACTCGATTTCCGTAACGGCGGATAACAGCAGCGGATTGGTCCGTCGAGCCGTCGTCAACGACGATAATTTCAAGAGGACGGCAGGTTTGATTCAAGATGCTTTCCAGCGCCTCCGCTAAGTACCGAGCGCCGTTGAATACCGGGACAATACAGCTAATGAGCGGTTGTGTCACGACCGTTCCTCCTGTTTGGTGACCTGTTTGTTTGGTTGCAGACTGAGACAACCTCCGAGGACATCGCGCTCGCGGCAAACCAGACTGTGATCAAAGGCCTTAACGATCACCGAAAGATCGTTTCGGATGAAAGAATGGTTCGGAAAATCGCGGTTGTTTCGACGTGGATGCTCCGCTATGAAGGCACGATTATGTTCGGCCGTGAGCTGTAATCCGATCGAAGGTTTGCGTGCACTGCACCAAGGCGCGGGTCACGTGGAACCCGCTTTGCCAGTAGCCTCCCGCACGGGTACGGGCGCGACGAAATCCCCAACGGTTCGCGAAAGGCACCCAAGCTCCGGACCGGTCTGGAACTAGGTGTCTGAACGTCCAGCCTCTCACCTTTTCAAAGGCTATCCAGTACCGCTCGTCGCGGGTCGTTTCATAAACCCGTAGCAGGGCGACCATTGTCTCTGTCTGTGCCCACCACCAA
>CAZOOE010000861.1:0-2044 GCA_964581275.1 uncultured Clostridia bacterium | reverse complement strand
CGCGAGGAAACATAAGCGCAATAGCGCAGGATAGAGATCTCTCATTCCCCTCCTCAGCGGAGGAAAGCCACCTTAGCTCGCGCAGAGGGGGTGGTGTTGGTCAAGCCACCGACCACCCCGTCCGCGCCTGTCAAAGGAACGGGACCATTTCTTGATGGCCGGTGTATTCGAAGCTGTAGGCGCGGTCTATGACCGCGCGCTCTCCTGGAATCAACGAAATACGCGCGGTCATAGACCGCGCCTACAGTGCGAACCCGCACCCTGAACGAGTTTTGCAACAGCTTTCCGGGCCGATTTCACTGTTCAAACGGCGACTTTATGTCCGCCTGTTGATTTGCGAGGAGCGGTCAAGGTTACAGTAGTCCCCTTACCGGGTTTTGACGTGATCTTGAAAGTACCGCCGAGGTATCCCAGACGTTCACGGACGCTAAACAAGCCGAAGTGACCTTCCACCAGGTGACGCGATTGATCATTCAGGTCGAAGCCTTTGCCCCGGTCTTTGATATCGACTTTCAACTGGTGATTGGTTTCGCGTATGGAAACACTGGCGAAATCCGTTTTAGAGTGTTTTGCGACGTTAATCAGACTCTCGCGAATCGACCGGAAGAGAACCAATCCAACGCGCTCTTCAAGCGCGAAGTTCTCATCATGGCCATGGATACGGACCTGCAATCCATACCGCTGTCTTAAGTTCTCGCTTAGCCATCGGAGAGCGGCCATCAGTCCCAGCTCACGCAATACGATAGGGCTAAGTTCATAGGTAAGCGTGTTTACGTTCTTTTTTACTTCCTCGAGAATCGAGCGAATCTCCCCTGCAACCTGGTCGTCGAACGGCCTCTGATTGAGCTTCAGCGCGGCTTGAAACACCGACTGTCCGAGGCTGTCGTGCAGGTCCTCAGCCAGCCGCTGACGCTCTCGTTCTTCGGCAAGCATAAGCTCCGACGACATGACCTGGAGGTGCTTCCTATTTTGATCCAGATCTATCTCCATCTGCTTCCGCTTCGTGATATCGGTTGCGAGGAGGAAGAAACCTTGGACGTCCCCCTTTTCATCGCGGTCGGGCATTCTGCGGAATTCGAGCGTGTGTGATCCATCCGGAGCATCGATCTCGGCCTCGTTCATTGATTCTTCGCCACGCAACACCGCTTCGATATGAGGTCGAAGCTTTTTAAAACTCTGCGGATGCAGAAGCTCAGCAAGGGTCGTGCCAACGATTTCGGAGACTCGGCGATGCCAGAACGCCTGATACATCCGGTTGACGTAGCGGTGACGTTGATTCCGGTCGATGTAGGAAAACATCGCCGGCACGTTGTCGGCGAGGGCGCGGAACTGGCGCTCACTGCGCTCCAGTTCGTCCGATTTTCTCAAGAGTTGATCAGTCCGGCTGACAAGCTCAGCGGTCTTAAGTTTGACGCGTTGATCCAGTACTTCGTTGAGCTGCTGGAGTTGAAGCCGTGCCAGGCGGGCTTCGGTCAGGTCAATCATGGCTGTACGGCAGCGGTGCGTCTGAGCCAGGGAGAATTGCTCGGCAATGCTCTCCAGGCGTACCACCAATGTGCCGCCGTCCTTCTTGCGCATCTCCAATTCGCGCACTTGCTTTGTGCCGTTGTCAAAGACCGCTTGAAGATGAAAGTAGCATTCATCGCGAGATTCACGCTCAACAAAGTGGAAGATATCCGTACCAATGAAGTGTTTGCGCTCCGTGCCCAGCAGGACGGCGGCAGCAAAATTCGCCTCGACAATGCAACCTTTCTTATCGAGTGTCACATAGCCTATCGGGGCAAATTCGTAGAGGTCGGAATACCGGTCGCGCGATTCGGCCAGTTCAACTTGCGCCTGGCGCAGTTCCTCGTTTTGCAGTTCGAGTTCGATTTGATGAACTTGAAGCTCATAGACCAGGGCCCGAACTTTCCTGGCGGGCATTTCGGAAATTTCAGAGCGACTGGCGGTCATCAACCGCTCAGCTTGCTGCCGCAAAGGTTTTGAGCGTTCTCGAACAACAGCCGGCTTTTTCATGATGTGGGATAACCTGTGATGTTAATGG
>CAZOOE010000860.1:1460-2052 GCA_964581275.1 uncultured Clostridia bacterium | reverse complement strand
CTTGTGCGGGCCTGCCGACCACAGTCGTGGGTTCATCCATCAAACGAACGTCGCGCAGCCGTCGAATTGCAGCACGGGCTTCTTCGAGCTGCTCGCGCATCTCATCCGCTGAGGAGAAGCGTTGATTCGGGTCTTTGTTGAGGGCCTTCATGGTCACTTTCACGATTTCTTTGGGAAGATCGGGCGGAAGGCTCGGGGGACGTGCAGTTTGTTGTTGATAGAGCACGTCTGCGTGATTCTCCCCACGAAACGGTGGCTGTCCAACGAGCATTTCGTACAACACAACGCCGAGTGAATAAATGTCAGACCGAGCATCGAGCAGGTTTCCCTTGGTTCCTCTCGCTTGCTCGGGCGAGCAGTACTGGGGCGTGCACAGAAGTCGGCCATTGTCTGACAGCTGGGCATCCGGCGCTGACCCGTGTAATTCCTTCGCCAAGCCAAAGTCGACGACCTTTGCTAGATCGGTGTCCTTGACGCTGAGAACGTTGTCGGGCTTGATATCCCGGTGAATGGTTGACCGTGTATGGCCCACCTTAAGCCCTTTCCACGCATGGGATCCGGTGCCGATGCCGCGGGACGGCTCGAGTGGATA
>CAZOOE010000860.1:0-1450 GCA_964581275.1 uncultured Clostridia bacterium | reverse complement strand
GCCGCAAGCGCTTCGCACACTTGTGATGCGATGTCGATGGCACGGAGAGGATCGAGTGGAGCTTGCCGAACGTTGTCTGCGGAGCGGAGAAGTTGGCGGAGGCTCGAGCCCGGAACATATTCCATTTCAATGTATCGCTGTCCGTCCTGTGTTTGGCCAGCATCGTAGACACGCACGACATGCTTATCATCGATTTGATTAACCACCCTCGCTTCGTTTCGAAACCGCTCCACGGCTGCAGGATCGGAGGCGTAACGTTGATTCATCAACTTCAGCGCTCCGTCCCTTTTGAGCTCGATGTGCTGAGCCAGATATACGACACCCATTCCCCCGCGTCCCAACTCTTCTTTGATTCGATATTTGTCGCTGATTCGAGGTACGAGCGCTTCCAGGTTGATCACAGAACACCACCATGGATCGGGTAGCAGTCATCTTTGTCGCGGTCCGTCTCGTCAGGACATTCGGGACATGTTTTCATGGCTGTGGGATTCGACCGGCATTATAGCCATGGACTTCTTGTTCCCAAAATAGAGAATTGATCGAAAAACCTGATAACAAGTGACTAGGCGAAGGGGACGGATGATGATTTTGTTGGCAAATTGTCGCTGTGGTGGTGCAAACATTACAGCACTGTGGCCGCTCAGACAGTGCGGCACAAATAGCGTTCTGGTTTCGTTGGCTATCTTATGAGACGCGGATAGCAAACAGGCGCTCTTTACAACTCGGATGGCTCCTATGCCGTTGAAGGAAAGCAAAGCTTCTCCGGCGACTTTCGCTTGCTCCCGCATACGGGGTTCCGACTGACGGGCCCGGCTATATCGCAACCATGGGCATCCCGCTCGTTCGCGGCCACGATTTCGCTCAAACCCGCAAGGTGACTTGCAAGACTGATCACAGCTAAATGCCGTCAAGAGGAAAGTGATCTCCGAAAGCGACCAATTTCGTCGGCGAACATCCTATTCCGACTGATGGATATTCTGTGGGATGAAAGCCGCAAACAGCAGGCAAATCCCTGAAAAATCGCGACTAGAAACGGAGGAAGAGGGATTCGAACCCCCGGTACGGTTCCCCGTACAGCGGTTTTCAAGGGCAAAATCGGCAGTGATAAGAACCATTGCAGACCGACGAGAACCAATAACGACGGGGTTTTCAGCATCTGACTTTTGGTTGGCTTCGGTTGCTTTCGGCTGGAGTTCCAGCACAAAACCGGCACAGCGCTTCCGGTCCCGACCTACTAAGTGGCACTTCTCCGGTTACGCGACTATTTGTCCAAGTGGGTCGAATACGTAAACAGTACGGCGTTCGGGGAGGCATCACAAAGATACGGCTACCAGGCTGAGTCTTGAGAATCAAAAGACACTGCCACCGCAGGCGTGCACGGTTTTGCCTAGATGTAGTATGAAGCTTTGCTATGCTTCGATGACTACTTGAGGCCTAATTCGCGAGCGGA
>CAZOOE010000859.1:0-2079 GCA_964581275.1 uncultured Clostridia bacterium | reverse complement strand
AAAGTTACGCCCAGGGTATTGCCTCCTCTATGTTCCAACCGGGTTTCACCGGTTTCCCGCCCGCTTGCGCTAGTCGAGCCGTTTCGATGGCGACATCGCCGGTGGGCTTGCCGCCATAGCCCGCGCCGGTGTCGGGTACGATCACTCGAACGCGCTCCTCGGGAATTCGAAACGCCTCGGCGAGCTCGCCGCGGACTCCGAACGGGCGCTGTGTTCCAGTCCATACCGTGAGTTTGCCCTTGCTCCATTCGGCGACCGCAGCACGAGGCTCAAGCGGCGCGTGAGCGATATAGGCCACGGTGTACGTCTGCGCAAGCTTCTTATGCGCGCTCGCAAGTCCGTCGGCGATCGAGCCACGCTCGTTTGCTGGTGATGAGGTCGCAGCTTGTTTTCTGAAGTAATCGAATAGCTCGTTTGCCGGCGGCTGCGGTTCCGCTTTCCATTCAACCTTGATAGCCGACGCCGCGCGAGCCGCGGTCTGCGCGCTCGGAGCTGCGACTCCGATGAAGCTGCCGTCGCGAACGACTTTCACTCCCGGCATGGCTTCGGCGTCGCGTGAATCGACCGAACCCAGAGACGCGTTGAACGCAGATGGCCGAACTACTCTCCCGAAAAGCATATCCGGAAGCTTGGTGTCGGATGTGTAGCGGTGCTTGCCGGTAACGAAGTCCCGCCCATCGACCTTGCTGGTGGACTTGCCTGTGATGCTCCACCGATCGGGAGCGGTGGTGGGGGCGTTGTCAGAGATCACCTTAAGCAACTTCTGTCCTTTGGTCAGCTTGCCAAAGTCGATCGATTGTTTCGAACCCGCTTGGATCACTTTTCCATCTTTCACCTCGAGCGAGGCGCGATCTACTTTCCACTCCTCGGCTGCCAGATCGATCAACGCCTCCCGTGCCGCCGCGGCGGCCTTGCGAAGCAGCGGGCCCATTGTAGGCGTAGTTCGGCTGCCGAATGTTCCCATATCGAACGGAGTCAGATCGGTGTCGCCCATAGTCAGGCGGATCGATGACATTGGAACGCGAAGCTCCTCGGCCACCACCTGAGAAAGCGATGTGCGGATGTTCTGGCCGAACTCCACCTTGCCGGTGTACGCCGTAATCGAGCCGTCTTCGCCGATGTGCAACCACCCACCGATCTCCCTCGGCGTCGAGCTGTTCTGAGCGCGGCGTCCGGACTCGCCCGCTTGTCGACCACCCGATTCCTGCAAAGCGAAAGCGTCAAGCGTGAACACCAGCACCAAACCGCCGCCCAGGAGTTTGACGAAGTTACGCCGTTCGAGTTCGAGGTTGAAAAGGTACTGCGGCTCGGCGAATAGCTCGTACCGCTCAAGTTCGATCGAATCGTCTATTTGGTTGCTCATCTTCTGCCTCCGATACCTCCAACAACTGTTTCAGGAACTCGTCCTGGACGACACGGCGACACTTTTCATCGACTGGCTGGCCTTGCGGATGGCGCTCAAGATTCGAGGATATGTCCCGCAGCGGCAGATGTTGCCTTCCATCACTCGCACGATCTCCTGGTCGCTGGGACTCGGGTTCTTGCTGAGCAGCGCGACGCTGGACATGATCATCCCGGGCGTGCAGTAACCGCATTGAAGAGCGTCGGCTTCGAGGAATGCCTCCTGAAGCGGATGCAACCGCCCGCTCTTCTCGATTCCTTCGATTGTGGTGATCTTCTTACCAGCAGCAACACTCAGTTTGGTAATACATGAACGAGTAGCTTGCCCGTCGATCAGCACCGTGCACGCGCCGCATTGGCCTTCGCCGCAACCGTATTTGCTCCCGGTCAGGTCCAGGTCGTCACGCAAAACGCTGAGCAGACTTCGATCCGCGTCGGCATCGATTCTGAGCGCAGTTCCGTTGACGTGAAGTTCGGCTATTCTTTGCATATTGACTCCTCACGCGTGGATTAGTGCGATTGGTTTCGTCCCGATCACAAAGATATGCCCGGCCGGGATCAGATGCAAATGGCTGCGAGAGTGCCCGAAAAATGGGCAGCTTCGAAAAAAAGCAAAAAAAAGTTCTAGACACTGTCCCGTTAAATCTGATAAATTTCAAGGCTTACAAGCCCAGCGAA
>CAZOOE010000858.1:0-2082 GCA_964581275.1 uncultured Clostridia bacterium | reverse complement strand
GATTTCGGCGGTTCTGGAAATGGAAATCGCGACGGGGAGGTCGGCCCCGCATCCCTTTGGACCTTCGAAAATTGATTGGCGATATGGCAACGAACAATCCGACTTGGGGCGAGGAACGGATCTCCGATGAACTTCTATTGAAACTTGGAATTCGGATTTCGCCGCGTACCGTCCGTCCTTATATGCCGCTGTCCCCCAAAGGACAAAAGACACCGACTCAGCGATGGATGACTCTCGTTCGTAATCACGCCAACGCCATCATTGCAGCCGATTTTCTCGTCGTCGTGACAGCGACATTCCGAGTGGTGTGTGTCCTCTTGATTATGGAAATCGGTACCCGGCGTATTTTGCACTTCAATGTGACACAGCATCCAACTGCCGCATGGACGCTACAACAGTTCCGAGCGTGTGTTGCTGGTGACGACGGCTACAGGTTCATCGTTCACGATCGCGACAGCATCTATTCACGCGATTTGGATTCGTCACTTCGAACGTTGGGACTGCGGGTGTTGAAAGCGCCTTATCGCTCACCTCAAGCAAACGCTTTCTGCGAGCGGCTGATTGGCAGCGCACGTCGAGAGTGCTTGGATTTCATGATTCCGCTAAATGAGGACCACGTGCGATGGATCCTGAAACAATGGACAGTCCACTACAACAAGGCGCGCCCGCATTCGAGTCTCGGGCCAGGCATTCCAGACCGAACGGTTCCGACAGTGGAACTGCAGATCAGGCGACATTGCATTCCGAACGAGTATCGCATCGTCGTAAAACCGATACTCGGCGGGTTACACCACGAGTACGGATTGGAAAGAGCAGCGGCCTGAGAATGTTTATTCAATCAAAGCGGGTTTGGTTTTTGCGGAGCACAGGCGGCCCCGGACGGTGCGCACGAGTTCGGCAATCGCCTGTCTGGGTGCACTGTGCAGCGACGGCCAGAGCGTATTGGCCAAGGCCTGAGGCAAGGTCGTTCCGTCGAGCTTGACCGGAATCACGCGTTTCTTCAGGTTGACGGCGCTGATCCACTCGCACTGGACCCATGGCGACTTCTCCGCGTACTTGGACCACACGAGCACGAGTGTTCGACTCTTTTTGATCTGCGACAACAGCTCGCGACCGAGTAGCGTTCCCAGCCGAATGTCAGACCGATCGAACCAGGCGCGCTCTGAACTAAGGGCTGCCTCGAGGTGCTCGGCCGTGCGGCGGTCCTCTTAGGCGTGGCTGATAAATGCATCAAATGCCGCGGGCATATTTTGTACCTGATATTACCGCATCGACCGATCACCCATCGCACCAAACCTGTTGTCTTGACACGCGTGGAACGGCCGCCCGCCAGAGGGAATCGTCGCTAGCATCCACACTGGCGGCAGCTATGAAGATCCGCTGACAGGCCGACGGACCGCAAGCCGCCTGGCGTCGAGAGCCGGATCAAAGTAACCACGACGTGAATGAAAAGCGTAAGGATGTGGCGCACTCGGCGATCGTTTCAGACCATCACAAAACGACGGAATTCACGCCGATTTTCCAATTCGCCACCCACACGTTTTCAGTAGGCACAATTGTCGCGGCCTCTATCAGACGCCGATTGCCGCATGATTTTAGGAATTCGCCACCCACACCTCCGTATTTCAGTATCGCCCTTAAATCGTCTATCCTGAGTGCCTCAAACGTCGTCTGGTGATGACAAGTCCGGTTACACGTATCCTTCGCAGGCTATACCCATCTTCGTTAATTGAAGGACAGCGTTGTAAGCCGTCGCAAAGCGCCGATCGGCGGAAAGTTGATCAAGGTTTGCGTCTTTAGGTCGCGTTCCACGACGGCGCGCCGATCGTGCGGTTCCTCTGACGCGTCTGATGCGGTTTCTCGGGCTGGTTTTTGAGCGGTCTTTCCAGGTCATTTCGCGTCCCTTCGATGAAGAGGACTGGAGATGAGCAAGCAGAAACAACTGCGTCCCGTGGGGCACAGCCGACATGAAAATGCCTCTCGTTTACTTGGGCGGAACAGGAACAACCGGCACGTTCTTACCTGCCGGATCGCGGACTCCTTTGTTAAAAGCGTCCTCTTCCGACGGCACGCAAAATTCTT
>CAZOOE010000857.1:0-2094 GCA_964581275.1 uncultured Clostridia bacterium | reverse complement strand
TGTCGCAGTTTTTTTTCTGCTACCTCCGAAATCAGGTTTACTATATCTGCGAATGGGTGTTGTACGATCTGTTTTTTGCTTTTGTTGCGCGTCGGAGAGGAAGCGGGAATCGCGCGGTAGCTTGCGTGCTTGCGATGCTGATAGTGACGCTCGCGGTCGGACTGGCTCTTTCGGCAACCCAGTGGGTCCCGTCAATGGAGCTCCTCGCGTACTCGAATCGCAAGATCGTGGGTTCTGAACTTGGATATGTTTATTTGCCGCCGTGGTATGCCGCTACGCTCGTGTTTCCCAACTTGTTCGGATCGGCTTACGACGCAAACCTGGTCAAGCTGTTCACGGGGCTGGGGGTCTCTCACGATCACATTCTCTATCTTGGCATCGCAGCGCTGTTGCCGCTTGGTTTTTGTCTCTACTGGCTAAGGAAGACTCGTCAAAGAGAGAGCGAGGACTTGCAGCTTCAGTTTGGCGGCCTCGACGACCACGCTCGACGTCGCGCCGTGTTCTTCGTTGTCCTGGGAGGGTGCTCACTGGTCTTGATGATGGCGGCACCGTTGTACGTTCACTTTACTCGATTCATCCCGGTTTTGCAGGTTATTCGCGTGGCCGTGCGCGCCGGGGTCTTGTTTCTCGTTGCGGCGTCGGTGCTGGCGGCGTTTGGAACTGACTTACTCCTAAAGACTGGCGCAGGTGCGGTTCGCCAGTTTGGCCGGCACGCGAGGACCCTCGTGCTTGGCGTCGTGGCTTTGGTGTTGGTTGCGATAGCTGGTTCTTACTTGATGAAGGCCACGGGTGTCACGGTTGATGCCGGCGAGAGGGGATACTCGGCCTTCATCCGGCGAACCGCTGTTGCCCTGAGCGCTCAATTCACTCCGCCAAACGCGGCCATACTCATCCCGCTTGCGCTGCTTTTCGGGGTCGCGCTGCTTTTGTGGTCGCTTGTTCAAGGACGACTCAGCAGCAGGCGTTTTCTATATTGCATCATCCTATTGCTCGTTGTTGATTTGTACTGGAACAGCAATCAGTTCGATCACTCCTTTGATCGTTCCCTGGTTTATCCTCGGACCGAAATCACCGATCTGTTGCACTCGCTTCCACCCGGTAGAGTGTTAGTTGTGCCCTCCGATTTGGACACGAATCGCAGCACGGCTGCCGGAGCAGGCCTGGAGAAGATCATCGCTCCGCCGAACACGTTGTTGCCTTATCAAATCGCGACGGTCACAGGAAAGAACCAGCAGTTTCCGAAGTGGTATCGGGAATTCGCATCGCTTATAGAACCACAACAGAATCTGAGTCACGTTGTTTTTGATCAATACCGGTCACCGTTCTTCGATGTTCTGAACGTGAGATACGTAATGACCCGCGAATCAGCGCCGCCGCTTACCGGGTACGACCTGCTTGCCACGGCCGAAGGTATTTCGCTCTACGAGAACAAAGACACAATGCCGCGCGCGTTCTTTGCCAATGCGACAATCGAGGTCAATAGTCACGCGGAAGCCCTCAAATTCCTTTCTGAATACGGTTTTGATCCCCACGCCACGGTGGTCATTGAACGCGCCGACGCCTCCGGAGCGGCAAATCGGGAGACTGGCGCTGTGCATGCAGACCCCAGCGAGAAATACAAATCCCTGTTCGTCGAAACGAAATTTCTTCTTGCGCCGGCCATCGCAACGATCGTCGAGGACAAGCGCAACCGCGTCGGGATTGAAACCGAGAATGAGACCGAAGGGCAGCTAGTCCTGAGCGACAACTACTATCCTGGCTGGCGGGTGTTCGTAGATGGTCTGCCTGCCGAAGTCTTGAGGGCGAATTGCACGATGCGCGCGGTCAGCGTTCCAGCGGGTCGCCACGTGGTATCATTCGTGTTTATGCCCGCGACTTTTTTCATGTCTGTGTATGTCAGCGTTGCGGCAGCCGCGTTGGCACTAGTCGCGCTGATTCTCTCAGCCTTAAACCGGAGACGGGATAACAGCCACGATCTACGACAAGATCAAGAAGACCGCTAAGCATACGCTGATCTTTGGCATTGGCAGCGTGGTGAACAGCGCGTTCGGGCTGGTGTTGGTGCCCGTCTATTCTCGCAAGTTGCCGGCGGGT
>CAZOOE010000856.1:0-2101 GCA_964581275.1 uncultured Clostridia bacterium | reverse complement strand
CGCCGCGCGAGAAGAATAGCCGGGAAAGAGAACCAGGCAGGGATGCCCGCTCCAACGGGCCGTTCAAGTATTGAGATTTGCTATGAAGAAGGAAGCAAAAGCTGTTGACGTAAGGGACCGCGCGGAAAAGGAGTCGTCGTTTGCTAGAGACGTACTCGGCCCGCTCGTCGGGATGAGTCTGACCATAAACCGAATGGTGGACAACCTGACTGGAAAAGTGAACGCGACCATCAGTTATCCCGAAGAGCGCCGCGCGTACTCGGGCCGGTTTCGCGGTGCGCACATCCTGACCGCGCGCGAAGACGGTTCACCGCGCTGCGTCGCGTGCTATATGTGCGCGACCGCTTGCCCGGCCGATTGCATCTACATCGAACCCGCGGAACATCCCGATCCGTTAATCGAGAAGTATCCTGCGAGATTTGATATCGATATGCTTCGGTGCGTGTTCTGCGGCTTTTGCGTCGATGCCTGTCCTGAAGAAGCGATCATCATGAGCCGCGAGTCGGAGCTATGCGCTTACACGCGCCAAGAGACGATGTGGGATATAAAGCGACTGATGAGCAGACCCGAGCTTCCGGAGTTTGGGCTCGGTTATCGGCCAAATGAGACGCTGGTTGACAGCACGATCAAGTTCACGCCGAAAGACAAAGCAACGAAGAGACTCGCGGGCCGTGTGACGCTGAAAGAAGACGTCGAGATGATCCCACATGTCACCTTCGACCCAATCAAGGACTGAGCGAGACTCGCTGGGCGAGCGCGAGCTGCCGGCGGATGTCTATTACGGTATTCAGACCGCGCGTGCTATTGAGAATTTTCCTATCTCGGGCTGGAAGCCTTATCCCTCCCTTGTTACTGCAACCATCCAGATCAAGAAAGCAGCCGCGCGTGTTAACGCATCTCTTGGCGCCCTCGGTCCACGAATAGCTCAGGCGATCGACACCGCGGCTGACGAAATCCTGGCCGGCAATCTGCGTAATCAGTTTGTCGTCGACCCGTTTCAAGCAGGCGCCGGCACCTCGCACAACATGAATGCGAACGAGGTGCTCGCGAACCGCGCCATTGAGTTGCTCGGTGGGCAGAAGGGCGACTACTCAATCGTTCATCCAAATGACCACGTGAATATGTCACAGTCGACCAATGACGTGTTCCCGACGGCAATGCGACTTGCGGCACTCGAAGAAGCGAACAACCTGATCGATACGCTCGGCCTGCTGGCGGCGACGTTACAGGCCAAGTCGAGCGAGTTCGATCATATCATCAAATCGGGTCGGACTCATCTGCAGGACGCCGTGCCGGTGAGGGCGGGACAGGAGTTTGGCGCGTACGCGACGGCGATGCGCAAAAATGCGGATCGAATCGGCCGGGCAGCGGAGGAGCTTAGGGAGATTGGACTCGGAGGGACGGCAGCCGGGACCGGCTTGAATGCCCCGCCTTGCTACCGCAAGCTCGTAGTCGAAGAGCTGGGGCGTGTGAGCCATCAGACGCTTCGCGCAACGACAGACTACTTCGAAGCGATGCAGAGCATGTCACCTTTTGTCGGGTTGTCGGGCGCGCTTAGAACGCTGGCGACGGACATCATCAGAATAACGAACGATCTGAGACTCCTGAGCTCAGGGCCGAACACCGGATTTGCGGAGATAACCCTTCCAGCCGTTCAGCCGGGTTCTTCAATCATGCCCGGCAAGATTAATCCTGTGATCGCTGAAATGACGGACATGGTCTGCTTTCAAGTGATGGGCAACGATCTGGTCATCGCGACTGCGTCGCAGGCCGGCCAGCTCGAGCTGAACGTGATGATGCCGGTGATAACCTTCAACCTCTCAATGTCGCTGACTATATTGACGAGCTCAATGGCCGTTCTGCGCGACCGATGTGTTGAAGGCATAAAAGCAAACGAAGAGCGGTGCCGGTGGTACGCCGAGCACAGCGTTTCGCTGGTGACGGTTCTCAATCCCCGAATTGGATATGCTCGCGCGGCCGAGATCGTGAAGCGCGCAATCGCCAAGGGCAAAACGATCGTCGAGACGATAGAAGAGGAGGGGTTGCTCACGCCCGATGAGTTGGCGGAGGTTATGAACGCTCGCGTTATGACCGAGTATGA
>CAZOOE010000855.1:0-2102 GCA_964581275.1 uncultured Clostridia bacterium | reverse complement strand
GCTTGCATGTCATTGACCGACCTGGGCGCCAAAGCCCCCGACTCGCAGCCTGACCGTCCCCAGACGAACCCTAGAGATTGCATGCCACGATAGAATCCCGACAATTCCCCGCGACACAGTCGGTTTTCGGTACCACCTCCTATCAGGCAATTGTTATTCACTACCGCCAAGCTACCTGTGGCAGCTATCCAGACAAATAAGACGGTGACGAGCAAAATGGAAATAGATCGAGTCTTCTTCATTTGATTTCTCCTAGTATCCTGTCAACCCGGAAGGACGGGACGAGTCCCGATCAACACCTGTATCCAATCAACTGAGCCAAACCAGGAGGAATAGGGATCTTGCCGGACGGTCTCGCCAGCAAGGAGTTGGGTGTGAATTGGATTGTAATAGAGATTCGGTTTCGTGGCCAGTCAAAACCTCGCCGCAAGTACGGATCACGATCCGTAGAGAACGGGAAGTCCGATCGCCCGATCACCCAACGGTTCCACGGATAGGTCTCGTGTTCATTGGCGGGATTCGCAGACCCGTGGGAGTTGACTTGAGGTAGGGCTTGTGTAGGCTTGATAAGCTATCGGAGAACCGAATCAATGCGGACGCCCACCCTCGCGGCCATAGCGTCCGGAGAGCTCGCAGGCTTGAAGGAGACTGTGGGACGCAGGAGATCAGGCGCAATGTCGAACAAAGTCCATCACGCACGCCATCTGGTGTCGATATAGATTCTCTGGCGTCAGGATTTCGTCAACTATCCGAGTTTTGACACAGGCTCTATGCCTTTCCGGGCCCAAAACGTATCTCCACCGGTCAAGGCTGTGCCTTGCCGACGACTAAGCCTTCGGAGGCGCAGCCTCCTATTTATGGGAGGTACATCGATACGGAAAGCCGAAGGCATTCCGCACGGCAGGGCGGCGAAGCCGCGGATTCTTTGGCGACGAGGTTTGACAGAGACTCGAAGACATTCCGGATAGCTGGGGTGGCCACAGGCTCACCGAGTCCGAGCGAACTCAGGGGATTCTCACTCCGGCTGAACGACTTTCGCGATGTTGTTGATTTTGTCGCGAATGATCCTGACCAGGCTCTTGCGTTCGGCGGCTTCCAGGAACTTTCCAAAAGATTTGTAACCCACGCTCTCTTCATCAAAAGCCGGGTCCTTGCGCATCATCGCCTGTTTTACCTGCGAAAAATGCGGATCCGCGATTCCTTCACGATCGAGCGCTTGCAGCGCTTCCCGTAATAGGGCGAAACCGCCTTCGTCCTTTGCAGGGGTCCGCCGCGCAGTTCGGGCGCGTACCAGACTCTCATAGAAAATGTATTCGTCACATTGCTCGATCAGCAAGCGATGCGTCGATTTCTGGTGGCCAAAACCGATTACCGTCTTGTTGTATTCCCGGAGCTTCGAGACCAAAGGCGTGAAATCGCTATCACCCGACACGATGGCGAAAATATCGACGTAGTCTCTCGAGAACGCCGTCTCCAGGGCGTCGATGACAATCTTGATGTCGGCTGCATTCTTCTGCCGCATACCGCGCGTCGGCATCTCCAGCATCTCGACACCATTTTCCTGAAGTTCTCGCTGATACTGCTGCAGGCGGATCCAGTCACCATAGGCCTTCTTGAAGAGAATCTTCCCCTTCTCTTTCAACCGATCGAGGACGAGCGAGACGCGAAAGCTCTGCCCGTCGGGCGTGCCGAGCGCCATATTCTCAAAATCGATAAACACAGCGATTCGATTGTCCATTAGTATGCTCCCGTCATGACTTACCCCGCCGCCTAATTTGTTATCATATCTTCGCCGGGGCCGTTTGGGAATCGGGCCCGTTTACATTAGGCTAACAAGCGAGCGCATTCCGCTTTGGAGATGCTTGGGAGCCAAAGTGATATGACAGCCTTACTCAAAGCGGTGATCTTCGACCTCGATGGGACGTTGATCGAAGTTAAAGATCGCATGTTCAAGAGCTGCAATGTTACCTTGCAACGGATGGGCCTCCCGCTGGTGGTCGAGGATCGGTATTGGGCAGCCTATACCTCTTACCAGCTGGGTCAGTTGGTGGAGGGTGAATTGCGCGCTCAGTTCTTCCACATGCTTATGGAGGAGTAGGATA
>CAZOOE010000854.1:0-2107 GCA_964581275.1 uncultured Clostridia bacterium | reverse complement strand
CCGAATTAACCACACGTAAGATTGCGTGGTTGGGGCCAATGCCCAGGGCTAACGCGGCAACGACAACGACGGTGAATGCTGGTTTCTTGACGAGCATCCGAACGGCATAGCGAAGATCTTGAAGAATCGTTTCCATGATCACATCCGCAATCCAATCATTCGTATCGCAGCGCGATGATCGGATCTACCTTGGTGGCACGGCGAGCCGGAACGTAACTTGACAACAATGCGACAACGAACAATAGCGCGGAGGTCCCAACAAACGTTATCGGATCGACCGCGCTCACTCCGAACAGCAGGCTTGCCAGCATGCGAGTGATCGCAAATGCCGCTGTGAGTCCCAGTACCACTCCCGCTGAGACCAACGTCAGACCTTGCTTTAGCACCAGGCCCATCACGTTTCGCCGCCCGGCGCCGAGCGCCATCCGGATGCCGATCTCGCGCGTTCGCTGAGCGACCGAGTAAGACATCACACCGTACAGGCCGACCGCTGCAAGGATAAGCGCCAGGACGCCGCCGGAGCCCAGCAGCGTCGCCTGGCTTCGCTCGCCGCCCAGAGAGTTCGCGACGCGTTCGCTCAGGGTCTGGATATTCAACACCGGAAGACTCGGATCCAATTGCTGGATCTCGTTGCGCAACGCGGCGATCAACCCTTTGGCGTCCGACGAGGTGTGCACGTGCAGATTTATCTGGGGCACGTACTCTTGCTGCAGCGGGATGTACATGAAAGCCCTGCGCGGCTCGGTCAGGCTGTTGTACTTGCTGTCGGCGACGATGCCAACCACCTCGCGAAAATCCTGATCGCCAAATAGCTTCAGCCGCTTGCCCACCGCTTCCTGGCTCGGCCAGAAGCGATTGGCCATCGCTTCGTTGATGATCATCACCTTCGGAGCTGGCTGGTTGTCGGCCTCGGTAAAGTCGCGGCCGTGCAACAATGAAATGCCAAGGGTATCGAAGAATCCAGTCGCGATGTTGTTGGTCTGCACCAGCACACCGCGGCCGCCGGGCGGCGGCTCCTGGCCTTCGATAAAAACGCTTCTCTGGAACCCTCCGCCAAACGGGCGGTCGCGCGCTACAGTCGCGTTCAACACGCCCGGTAAAGCGCGAATGCGCTCGACAACCTGCCGATGAAAATTCCGACCCTGAGGTTCGGTGTATCCTTCCCGCCCGAGATTAAACGCCATCAGCACAACGTTCTCCGGATTGAAGCCCGGATTTACGTTTTGAGCTTTTTCGAGGCTGCGTACGAACAGCCCGGCGGTTATCAACGCGAACAGCGAGAGCCCGACCTGCACGACCACAAGCGCCTTTCGTAGATTGAGCCTGAATCCGCGCGAACCGGCGGGCATGGTGATATCGCCTTTCAGGGTCGGCACCAGATCGGGCCTCGATGCCTGCACCGCCGGCGCGAGACCAAACAGCAGGCCGCTCAGCACTGTGACCGCCAGCGCAAAGATCAGCACTCGAGGGTCGATACTTGCCGCCTGTTGATTCGGCCCGCGGCCGCCAAACGGCACCAGCGAACGGAGTACATCTTTCGACCAAATCGCAACAAAGAACCCGATCGTTCCCCCCGCGAGGGAGAGCATCAGGCTCTCGGTCATCAGCTGCCTGATCAGTCGCGAGCGGCTCGCTCCCATCGCCAGCCGAATTGCAATTTCTCTTCTTCGCTTCGTCGCCCGAGCAAGCAGCAGGTTGGTCACGTTCGCGCAAGCGATCAACAGCACCATGCCTGCGACGGACATCAGCGTTCCGAAGGTCTTCCCCACCTGTCCGTCGCCGGTCGGATCTTTGCGGGCGGTGAGCAGTGAAACAAGTCTTACATTGCGGCCCTCGTTGTCCTTTTTGTATTCCTGTTCAAGCTGCGAGCCAAGCGCGGTCATCGATGCCTGGGCCTGGACGTTGCTGATGCCGGGCTTGAGCCGCCCGATCATATTGAGGAAAAGTCCGCGTCGCGTGTTGTACCAGTCAAAGCCGGGCTGGATGACATCGTGCATCATCATTGGCACCCACAGATCGGGACCGCCCCCGATGTCCGTCCCGGCAAAATCATTTTGAGCGACTCCCACAACGTTAAAGTCGCGGCGATTCAGGGAGATCATTTTGC
>CAZOOE010000853.1:0-2108 GCA_964581275.1 uncultured Clostridia bacterium | reverse complement strand
CCGGGCGGCTGGCCAACTCGAATCAAAGTGCAAGCTGCAGCCGGTCGAAGCATACGAGGCAAAGTCCTTAGGCTGGCAGGTCCGTAGCGGACGTCGGGTGATTGGTGGAGGAGTGAGGAGGTCTGGGTTCGCGATGAGTGGGATGTGGCGGTCGCCGGTTTTGAAGCTTCACAGGAAAAGGGAACGCTGTATCGAATTTATCGCGACCTGCGAAACGATGCATGGTTTGTCGAGGGAGTTTATGACTGATCGTCCAAAAGGAGTCTTTGGGGCTTTGCGAGTCTTGGCGGTCTTTGCGCGAAACAAGATTCGAGAGTGATGTTCGCGCTAAAAGATCGCCAAGACTAGCAAAGCCCCAAAGTTGGTTTATGGCTTACGTAGAACTCCACGCTCGTTCGGCATTCAGCTTTCTGGAAGGCGCATCGCTTCCTGAAGAGCTGATATCCGTGTGCTCGAACCTCGGAGGCTCGGCGATGGCGCTGCTCGACCGCGACGGGGTCTACGGCGCACCACGGTTTCATATGGCTGGAAAGAAGATCGGGATCAAGGCTCACATCGGCTCAGAGATCACATTGGCCTTGGAAAACGGTCACCCATCGCGCATCACAAATCACTCATCACTTACCACTGTTAGCCTTCCTTTGTTAGTCCAGAACCGCACGGGCTATCAGAATCTCTGCCGCTTGATCACTCTGATGAAGCTGCGCGCACCTAAGCATGCAAAGCCCGGCGAAGTTGCCTCGAGCCTGAATGAATTGGCTGAGCACTCCGAAGGATTGATTTGTTTGACTGGCGGAGATGACGGGCCGCTCGCGCAGGCGCTCCGAAGCGGCGGTCTGGACGAAGCGATTATGACGACTGAGAAACTTGTTCATGTATTCGGTCGAGGAAACATCTATGCCGAGATTCAACGCCATTTCAATCGCGAAGAAGAATCGCGCAATCAGGCTGTGGTTGAAATGGCGCGCCGGCTCAGGCTCCCGCTGCTAGCCACCAATGGGGTGTGCTACGCCAGCGCCGGGCGTCGTCAGCTTGCCGACGTGCTTACCTGTGTTCGAAACCACGTGCAGCTTGAAACCGCAGGGCGATTGCTCGCCCGGAATTCCGAGCGATTTCTGAAGCCGGCTTCTGCGATGTCGAAGCTGTTTGCCGATTTGCCTGAAGCCATCGCACACACTCGCGAGCTTTCCTCGCGACTAGGCTTCACGCTCCAGGATCTCGGTTATGAGTTCCCTAAATATCCAGTCCCGGACGGCGAGACGATGGACTCGTTCCTTCGCAAGCGCACCTATGAGGGCGCGCGATGGCGCTACACCGGCAAGAATGGAACGCCCAGCTATAAACGCGCGCTTCAGCAAATCGATCGTGAGCTGGCGTTGATTGAGAAGCTCCACCTCGCGGGTTATTTTCTGATCGTCTGGGACATAATCAACTTTTGCCGCGACCAGCGAATCCTCGTTCAAGGCCGAGGCTCGGCGGCCAACAGCGCGGTGTGTTACTCGCTTGGAATAACCGCGGTCGATCCGGTCGGCATGGAATTGTTGTTTGAGCGCTTTCTTTCTGAAGAGCGCGGCGAATGGCCGGACATCGATCTCGATTTGCCGAGCGGCGATCAACGCGAGCGCGTCATTCAATACGTCTATCAGCGCTACGGCACACACGGCGCGGCGATGACCGCAAACGTAATCACCTATCGCGGGCGTTCGGCGGCGCGCGAGGTCGGCAAGGTGATGGGCTTCGACGAAGAAACTATCACCCGGCTTTCGAGTCTTGTTCGGGCGTTTGAATGGCAGGATCCGAATGACACACCCGAGCGCCAATTCCGGGATGCCGGGCTCAACTTACACGAGTTGCGCATCAGGAAATTCTTCGAGCTGTATGTGTCCGTACAGGACCTGGCCCGGCCTCTCGGTCAGCACTCGGGCGGCATGGTGATCTTCCAGGGGCAGCTCGGTTCAGTTTTTCCGCTCGAACCCGCGGCGATGCCCGGGAGGGTGGTGGTTCAGGTGGACAAAGAAAGCTGCACCCAACTTGGGCTAACAGAAATGCACACGATCGGCCTCGGGATGATTGCACTTACCGGTTTCGTCCATCGATCGCCGAAGGAT
>CAZOOE010000852.1:0-2116 GCA_964581275.1 uncultured Clostridia bacterium | reverse complement strand
TTTCGGAACCGTTCCCGTAACCCGATAACACCGAGCTGATGCTTCGAGAGTTTGGCGCCCTGATTGACGGCTCGTCCCTTAGCATGCTGTCCATCGAAGGCTTGCACGATCTGACGCCGCTGGATTATCAGGTGCCCGGCGATCTGTCATCAGCGGCTTTCTTCATCGCGGCCGCCAGCATCCTGCCTGACTCTGAACTGCTCCTCCAAGATGTAAGCATCAACCCGACACGAACCGCTTTTCTCGACGTGTTGAGGGATCTTGGCGCGTCTATCGCCACGCGGAACCGGAGGCAGCAACACGGCGAGTGGATAGGTGACATAGTTGTTTCCAGCGCGACGCTGCGAAGCGAGCGGCGACAAACTCTTCTATCGGGCACAACCATCCCAAATATCATCGATGAAATACCGATTCTGGCAATTGTCGCCACCCAGGTCGAAGGCCAGGTCGAGGTTCGCGATGCCAAAGAATTGCGAATCAAGGAAAGCGACCGCATCCGGACCGTCGTCGACGGCATAAGATCACTTGGCGGCGAGATCGAAGAGTTCGAAGACGGATTTGCGATAAGAGGTCCACAGCGGCTGGCCGGTGGCCGCGTCGAGACCGCAAGCGATCACCGAATAGCGATGGCGTTCTCGATCGCCGGTTTGATGGCCGAAGGCACGACCGAGATCGTCGACCCTGACTGTGCCGGCGTTTCGTTTCCAGAGTTCTATGGGTCGCTCGCGTTGTTGAGCGGGCCGGATACGGTTAATCCAAGCCAGAGAGACTGATTGAAATGGACCCAGAGCGACAGATGCTGTCAGGCGACGCTCCCATTTTTCTCGTAGGCTTTATGGGAGCGGGCAAAACAACCGTAGGCCGCGCGCTTGCGCGTCAACTCCACTACGACTTCTTCGACCTTGATGACCTGATCGCAGTTGCAACGGGCAAATCGGTCCAACAGATCTTCGCCGAGCAAGGCGAAACGGCGTTTCGAACTCACGAAAGCAACGCGATGAAGTGCTTCCGCGATATGGTCCGCTCAGTTGTCGCTCTGGGCGGCGGCGCTTATGTCTCCGAGAAAAATCGGAACTCGCTCCGTGCGATCGGAAAAACCGTCTGGCTCGATTGTCCGCTTGAAGTGTGTCTCGAGAGGATCCGAGGCAACAAATCGCGCCCTCTGCTTGGACGTGAAGACGCGATGAGCGCGCTGTTTGCACAAAGACGCGAGGCCTACGCTCAAGCGGACTTCGTTGCCGAAGCAGACGAGCTTCCCCTGAAGAACTGGCCCTAGAGATTAGCGCGCTCCCGAGCAAGTAAACACCCTTTGTATGACATCGGCCAACCGGTGGAGGCTACGATGTTCGTTTCATCGGAAGCGCTGGCCGGTCCACTTTGCGAACAAGCTCTTGCGGTTCTATTCAGGTCCACGCCCCCCGTGGTTCGTTGGTTCCGGCCTTTGGCACTGCCTATCGGCTGTCATAATACTCACAGTAATCAACCAGACAGCACTGTTCGCACAGGGGATCTCGAGGTCGGCAGACCCGGCGTCCGAGGCGGATCAGATTGATGTGTGCTTCGAAGTATCGTTTCTGTGGAATCATCCTACCCATCAGTACGTGCGCATCTTCGTCGGAACACTTCTCAGGAATCAACCCGAGCCTGCGAGCTATTCGGAAGATGTGAGTGTCTATCGGAAAGACCGCTCGGTTGCACGCAAACAGCAGAGTGCAGGCGACTGTCTTGGGCCCGACGCCTTTGAAGCTCGCGAGAAATCCTTTGGCCTCTTCAATCGGCGCGCTTTTGAGAAACGACAAATCAAGCGAGCCTTGACGCTTGTGAATTTCGTTAAGCAGTTCTCTGATACGGGCCGACTTTTGTTTTGCTAGTCCGCCAGATCTTATTGCGGCTTCGATAGAGGTGACTCGGGCGCGCCTCGCGCGGTCCCAATTTGGAAACCGCCGCTGCAAGGTGTCGAACGCGCGACTGCTATTAGCGTTCGATGTCGACTGCGAAAGTATCGTTTCAATCAGCACATCGAGCGAATCGAGCCCGCGTTGAGGGTTCGCCACTCCGTTGACAGCTTTAAGATTATAAAGAAGGTAGAGAAGCGAGTATGGAATATGCAGACCTC
>CAZOOE010000851.1:0-2116 GCA_964581275.1 uncultured Clostridia bacterium | reverse complement strand
AGGTTGCAAGACTCGGCCTAGCGCTCCGCTCCCGCAGCGATCAGATCGCGCAGCACCTCGCGTGGTCTTGGCTCTGGCCACTCGCGCTGGTTGTCGTACCACGAAGCCAGGATCTGGTGGATTGCGTGAATGTTCCTCGCATCGATGAATGCCTGACGTACTTCATTGCGCATCGGGTGCAGATTCGCATAGGAGATTCCAAATTTCCGGAAGATCCTGCCAGCGTGTTCGGCATCGTGGAGTTTCAACGTCTCTGTGAGTTGGAACTCGATGGCGTCGCGCTGCTCGGCCACCGATGGCGGCGAAATCGCGTATCCCTTCAACAAGGCATGGCACTCGCGGAAGATGAACGGATTGCCGATCGCTCCGCGTGCGACTGAGACGCCGTCGACACCCGTTTCGTTCATCATTCGGCGCACGTCGGCTGAAGTAAATAAGTCGCCGCTGCCAAGAATAGTGTGAGATCCGGCATGGCGCTTCACTCGGGTGAGGAAGTTCCAGTTGGACGGGCCGATGTAGCGCTGCTTCACCGTACGGGCATGGACGGTCACAGCGGATGCGCCAAGCTCAAACGCGCCGTCGAGGATCGAAAAGAAATGACGCTCGCTTTCTGCGGACTCGTCGAATCCGCGCCGCATCTTCAGCGTCACCGGACGCCGGCCATTCACGCTTCCGATCACCGCTTTGACAATGGCCAGGGCATTCTCCGGTTCGCTTAATAAAAAACCGCCGCGGCAGCGGCCGAGAACCTTTTTGACGGGGCAACCGAAATTGAGGTCGACGGAGTCATATCCCGCTTCGACCAGATCGTTGGCAGCTTCAGAAAACTGCTCTGGACGGCTGCCGATAAGCTGCCCTCCGATCGGATGGTCGTCCTCGGCGATCTCGAACAAACGCGCCCGGAGTCTTCCCTTGAGAACTACAAGCTCATCGAGTACGACCTCGGCCATCGCAAATTCCGCGCCGTAGCGGCGGGCCACAGCCCGCATGGGTCGGTCGGAAAAGCCGGAAAGCGCCGCCTGGATCGCCGGCATGTGAATTTTGAGCGGGCCAATCGTGAGCACAGATCGCAATTCTACAGTAGGGATACGCAAGCGAAGCCTATGATTGATGCTCTGAACGATGGCTCTGACCGCGACCATTTACCACCTCAGCGTCGACCTCGCCGATATCGATCGCGGTGTTTATGAAAAGCTCGACGTCTGCATCGCGCGTCAACCTTCAGAAACGATCGAATACATGTTCATGCGCGTTATCGCCTATTGTCTCGAGTATGGCGACGGGATTGTGCTCACGCAGGGCGTCGCAGCGGGCAACGAACCCGCTGTACTTATTCGAGACCTGACCGGACGCGTGACGGCATGGATCGAGGTCGGTATGCCCGACCCCGAGCGTTTGCATCGCGGCTTGAAGCTCGCCGGCCGCGCAGCAGTCTATACCCATCGCGACGTTCAAAAAGTGCTTGCTCAACTTTCGGCGTCCAAGATCGACCGGCTGTCCGCTGTCCCGGTGTATGAATTCGACCGGTCTTTTGTAGATGAGATTGCGGGGCTGATTGAGCGGCGCTCAACTCTCTCCATTTCGGTAACGGAGCGCGAACTCTACCTCGAAATCCGCGGCCGCACGTTTATCGCGACGATCGTGGAACATCGCGCTGAGTGACGGTTGCGTCATCGTTTTCTGATTCTAAAAACCCGCAACCAACGCGTTTTGATGAGGCGCTGTGTGCTGCGGAGCTTGAACCATTTCGTCATGTGAAACCAAGGACACGGCCTGTCCTTCGGCGCCTGCGGGTCCAGTACGGCCGATGCGATGGATGTAATCCTCGGCGACCGTCGGTAAATCGAAGTTGATCACCACCGGAAGTTGCTCGATATCGAGACCACGGGCTGCGATGTCCGTGGCCACCAAGACAAGGGTTTTGCCAGACTTGAAATCGCGAAGAGCCTGGGTCCTGGCGTTCTGGCTTTTTCTCCATGAATCGCCGCGGCGCGCAGGCCCGATGACCGAGATGCCGGCAAAGGTGGTCAGAACCGCGCTTCGGGCAAAGAAAACGCTGATCGGGAAAGACGCCTTGCTTTGTGAAGCAGACGGCAATCATACTCACGGCTCGATC
>CAZOOE010000850.1:0-2121 GCA_964581275.1 uncultured Clostridia bacterium | reverse complement strand
AAACGTCGCTTTTCAAAACGCATCAAGCGGATGCGGGAAGCGATACTTACGATCGTGAGTTCGCCGTGCGCCTGTTGTCCCACGAAAAGGATGCGCTCTATGAGATCGACCAAGCATTGCAG
The DNA here is from genome assembly GCA_964581275.1 of uncultured Clostridia bacterium. Taxonomy (GTDB): domain Bacteria; phylum Acidobacteriota; class Blastocatellia; order UBA7656; family UBA7656; genus Onstottus_A. The sequence continues at coordinate 1,999 of CAZOOE010000850.1, read as the reverse complement.
CGGATCGAATTGGGGACATACGGCATCTGTGAAATATCCGGCAAACCGATTCCACATCAGCGCCTCGAAGCACTTCCCTTTGCGCGTTTTACCGTCGGTGTTCAGTCGCGACTCGAAAAAGAGAACAGAGCCGTTCGTCTTTCGGAACGGCGAAGTCCACTCTCCACTTTAATGGATTCCGAACGCAACGAAGAACAAAATGAGAATGAGAAGCATTTGGCAGACGGCGAAGTCTAAGCGCACGGCTTGGTTCGCAGCCTGCCTTTTGTGGTCTCCTCGCGCTCCGAAGAAGTTCTCGCCCTTTTGCCTAGAATAGCTCAAAATGTTGGTTTGGAAGCGCTTACTACGCACATCAGGGAGCAGCTTAGGGAGCGATCATTCTGTGTAGTTTTTGACACGGATCTAGAGCTGTTGGCCAAGCGAAAAGATGGCGTCGACCCGACGGGAAAAAGCGATCCGAGATTTTGCCGAATCTCAGGGTTGGACTGCGGTGATTCTAACTAGTGAGTTCAGCACCGGTGCAATATTTCGGACGTCATAAAGCGATTACGCAGCCGCTGCATAGCCGAAACAATTTCGGGGCCACTCACATTAGGCGCCGTCTCCAGTACGCGTCCGTCACTGAAATGCCACGTCCATGTGTGCAAATATTTACAGCGCGTTTCTCGACAACGGCGAACTCCGTTCTCTTAATATGACGTCGGTAACGATATGGGACAGACGCGATTTCAAACACCAAGAATTTCTTCGAGGTTAGGTCAGATAAGGCGTAGCGCGAAGCGGAGGTCCCAGCCCTCCGCTTCATGCAACCAACATGTGTACAATGAAGCATGATCGTGGCGATATGCTGTCGGCATGGAGCGAAAAGAAATTCGGCTCTGGGAAAGCCTCATCCCATTCTCAGAGACGTCGAGTAGCTAATGTGAACTTACGACCCTACACCGTGGCAGATAAACTTGAGCATGCCGAGCGTTTGGTGCGCTTAGCTCTGCGCTTGTGGGAATACAAAAATCGCCAGTTCCAGATATAAGGTTGAGGTCCGACACATGAGCAATTGCCACAAAGATATCACCAAGGGTCCGTAACTCCGCAGATCGGCTCATTTTTGTGAGGTTTTGCCCTTCGGTTTGGAGCCAATGTCAAAAAGGTTCCAAATGGTCGGGTTCAAGGGTCCTTCCTAGGAGAAATCGACTTCCGAGATTTTCCGTTTCGGCTGAAGAAAAGCCGCAAATGACAAAAAGGTACCGGACCCCGTAGGCTCCGCGGCTTAAGCCGCGACTCGTGCTCCTGCTCATAATCGTGCTCGTGCTCAAGCAAACTGGTTAGCTCCGTCTGCTCAGGCTCCGGGGTTTTTGTATTACAAAGACTATTCGTTAGGCCACAAAGCGATCGACCCTATTTGAATCTAAACTTTCCGCTACGCCCGCGCCGCGTGTGCGCATTACGATGAAGCTGATTGCGAATGGCGCTGCCAGCTAAGCAGATCCCTGAGAGAATTCGTACGCCAAGCTACCACGCGCTCTTTTTATTAAGAAACGGGGCCAGCCAAGAACGCGCAGCTGCCTGGAAATGCGCTGGCTGCGGTTACATCAACCATTCACAAAACCTGTTTCGCTCGAAGCGGTCGCCCGTTGTCCGCGGCGTAAGAGCGGTCAGTTCCGTGCCTCCGGCCTGATCCTTTGCCATTAGGCAATTCGTTGGGTAAGCGAGGGCCAAGACGCTTGCGCCCTCAACTCCAGCAGCTTGAAATATAAGGTTTACCCTTACACTGCGATCGCACTTATGTAGCGACTACGGGGTACCGCACCTGCTTTTTCCTGAGGCGATTATGCGTTTCAACAGCCCCCATGGTGCGCCACGAGTAGGCCGGAGCGACAATTCGATCGCAGGTGTGACACTGATTGAATGCCTCGTCGCTGTCGCACTGGTGGTTGGGTTCCTTGTATCCATCTTCGAACTCAACGGCCTCTGTTTGCGCTACATCAGCTCAAGCAAGAAC
>CAZOOE010000849.1:0-2126 GCA_964581275.1 uncultured Clostridia bacterium | reverse complement strand
GAACCAGAGGTATAGAGGATGGTAGCAAGGTCTTCTCCCGTTGCTGCCCGCCACAAACTCTCATAGAGACCCGGCTGCTCTCCGTAAAGCGCCCGGCCCTTGTCGACGAGGTCTTGAACGCCCACTACCGGCCCAGAGAACTGGTCGAGCGCGATGACAAACTCGACTTCGGGCAGTCGAGACTTAATAGCGAGCGCGTCCGCCGCAAACGTTGCCGACACAAAAACGGCTCTGGCAGCCGAATCCGTCAATATGTACTCGACCTGCGAGCGGGCCTGCGTCGAGTAGATTGGGACATCGACGGCTCCAAGCGCCAGCACCGCGAGGTCAACCAGGTTCCACTCCGGGCGGTTCTCAGACCATATGGCAATTCGATCACCCCTTCTGACCCCAAGTGAGTGCAGACCCAATGCACGCTCTCTCCCTCGGCGCGCTACTTCACCAAACGTTCGCGAGTGCCAAGTGCCCGCGACATTGGAGCGGAGAAACTCCGACTCACGATGGCGGTCTACCGCCGAGTTGAACAGCTCGTTTAGTGTTTTGGGCTCTGTGCCCACTATTTCTCCAAATAGCTGACGGTCTTACGCGTGTGTTTGCTCGGTCGCGTTTTTGTGAGACCGTTCAGGAAAACGTCAAGCACTGGCTCCGCGGTCGAGACCAGGCTGTAGCGCTTGCGGCTCAGCACCCAGTTAGTTGCCATCTCGTCAAGCGCGCCGAACAAAACCTTCGCCGCGATCTTTGTGCTGAGTCCCGAACGAAACACACCGTCTCGTTGGCCGTCCTCGATAACGCCGCGAATGAGATCGAGGTATTCAGTGACCTTGGTGGCTGAGAATTGCTCCATGAATTTGGTGGAGGAGCGCAGCTCAACCTGAAACACTACCGCGAGGTTCCGATCGCGCCCGAGGCCTTCGAGGTGCGCGTGAACTATTCGTCGAAGCTTTTCAATAGGATCGTCTATTTCGGCGAGGCGCGCTCGTCCTGCGGTGAGGGCCTCGTTCATATATTGGTTGAATATCGATGCGAGGATGTCGTCCTTGTTCTTGAAGTACAGGTACACGGTGCCGTCGGCGACGCCTGCCTCGCGCGCGACATCGGCGACCTTGGAGTTAAAGAAGCCGCTCCGGGCGAAAACCTTTATCGCGGCGCGCAGAATTGCCTCGTACTTACCGTTAGTCTTCCGTTGAAGCGAAGAATCACGTTTTGCAGTTTCCATTTCCAGTAACCCAAAAGAAGACTGAATGATGGTTCATTCACTTTTACGCCAGAACGACTGGTATGCGCAAGCAAAAACCTCAATCCGATCAGAAAAACCTCGATCGAAAGCTCCAGGAGACGATCGAGTTTTTGATTCCCTGTTTGGTTTTGCTATCATCCTCCCAACATGGAAGAGCTGGAGAAGGAAGTAAAGAAGCAGCTCAAGAAACACTTGAGGGGCGTCGGCGGGCCGACTATTGAGAATCTTGTTAAGCGACTTGGCGGCTTACCCTACGAAAGCGTCCTGCTCACCACCGATATTGCCGTGATGCTGGCCGGGACCAATCTCCGGGCTGGAGTTGAGATGCTCAAGGCGGCACCCGAGGTGTCGCGCTTGATCGAAGCAGGTGATATCAGAGTATGGGGCGAAGTAGGTAAGCGGCTCTCGGCTACCAGCAACGATAGCGCGGTGAGCTTTTTCCAATCAAGCGCCGTAATCCTCGAATCCATCCCTGAGGACATGCGATCGCCCGTTCTACGTCTAGTTAATAAGCAGGCCGCCCTCTCGGCTAACACTGCGACCGAGAGCTTCAAATCGGCGCCCGAAGTCATAGGCTCCATCAACGACCACGAGAAAGTCGCGCAGGTTCTCACGATTTGCCTTGAACTCGCGCGACACTCCGTCAAGCATAGCTACGACCTGTTCCTCGTCGCACCTAAAGTGATTTCTCAGATCGAGAAGTCTGGCGATGAGCCAAACGCCCGGTTGGTCAGTCGAGCACTTGCGCTCACTTCATCCTTTGCATTCCGGTCCGGCGGAACAGCAGCCGAATTCTTCGGCGAATTTCCTGCGGTCATCATCGGCGCCGCCTTTTCCCTGGTCCACAGACTGTTTGATATACATGAATCCTATTTTGATCGGTCGGGTT
>CAZOOE010000848.1:0-2127 GCA_964581275.1 uncultured Clostridia bacterium | reverse complement strand
GCAATAAAGTTTTGATAGAGGCCAGGCAGTTGACGCACTCGCCAAATGTAACAATCGTAAGTCAGGATCAGCGCCTACCTCGCAATGCGGCAGAGCTCCGCGACCCCGGCGCCCGGATTGTCATAGTGCTCGATCGCCCCCGTCGATATCACACAGTCGACAGTGTGATTCTTGAACGGCAGCCTTTCCCCGTCGGCGACCACGAAACGCGCCGTCCGGCATCGCTCGCGCGCCTTTCGCACGTGGGCTTCCGTGATCTCGACACCGACCAATCGGGCGAATCCGAGCCGCTCGACCAGACTGAGACACGTTCCAGTACCGCATCCGACATCGATCACCGACAGCCTACGGTCGACGTTCAGAAGGTAGCGCAGGACTTTGCTGTATCGCACCCTCGCCTCATGCAACGTTCCGGCGAGGTGCCCGCCCTCGACTAGGTCACTCCATTTCCCCCGGGCCACCCCGATATTCATGTCCCAGCGATCAACAGTCAGGAGCCGTGCGGAACCGAGTGCCCCACGGTCGTTGGTTGCCAACCCGCATCGCCAGACAGAAAACGAGAACTACGCTGTACGCGACCAATCCGGAGCCAGCGGAAAGGACGAGACTCAATGACTGGAGAGGAAGCATCACGGCGACCATCACGATGCTCGCCACTGAAACAGCCGCCACCGCCGTCCACGGGATCGATCGAAGGGTCGCCGGCAGGGAAACCCAAAAGAAGGTCAGGCACATGAGCTGACCCAGCACAACCGCCCAAGCCGCTCCCTCGATGCCGTAGACCGGAACGAGCGCGATCGAGACGATGCTTCCCGCGGACAGTCCGAGAATGACCCCAAGCATAAATCTTACCGTCCTGTCCATGGCCATGAGCAGCGTCGCATAGACCATACTCACCCACACGAGGAGGACTGAAAGAGCGAGGATACGGAATGCAGGTCCGGCCGCCGAGTATTGTGAACCAAAAAGCGTCCGCATCACTTCTTCCGCATATACGGAGGCCTCGACCAGTATGGGCGCTGCACAGATCGTCACAATCGCGACCAATGTTCTGGAGTGCCTGCGCAACTCACCGGGTGAAGACGTTCCTGCCCGAGCCAAGGGTGGAAAGACTGCCGTCATGAGGTAGCCCCCCAACGGAATGAGGACGAGAACCGGGCGGTAGGCGGCACTGAAAAAGGCGACGGCGCGATCACTCAGACCTAGACCGAGCACCAGCATGCTCACGCTGTAGAAGCCACGAAACAGCAACACGTTGAACGCGAACGGTAGCGACCTCTCGAGGACGTATCGCCAGGCTCGCGGCTGCCACCGAAGCGCGGGCCAGCCGAAACTCCAAACGTATGCTGCGAGAAGGACTGCCGTCCCGGTTGATGTGGCGATGAAGTAGGCAATCGGTATCGTCAAGGCGGCGCCGTCGTCTCGAACCAGTGTAAGAATCAGGATCGAGTAGACCCCGGCTCGGATGACACGAGTTACCGCGACGATTTCCATCCGCTCGAGGCCACAGAAAACCCACTCGAGTAGCATGGCGTTCGGGAGGAGGCTGAGTCCGAACAGCCACGTTACGATCCGGATGTCAGTCGACTTGTCGAAAAATAACGGGACCAACGCCAACGCGACACCCCCCCACAAAAACAACGCGCACCGCAACGAGGAGATGAGGGCGACGCGCTCGCGTATCGCATCCGGTGCGCGTGCAATCTCGCGAACCCCGTGCCATTCGAGGCCGAAGTCAGAGGCGAGCAGCGCAGTCAGCAGGAGCGATTCGGCAAACGCCATCTGGCCGAAGGTCTCATGCGTGATCGTCCTGGCCAGGTACGCAAGCGCCACGAGCGTGAGGACCTTGGTGAGTCCGTCCGCCCCGAGCAACGCCGCGAAGTTCTTCAGGACCTTCGACCGACTGCGGCCAGCGTCCAGCGAGTCTCTCAGCAGCGGCCAGAGGCCACTGGATCCGCCTTCAATTCTCGCCGCCGGGCCTAATTCGCCGGCCATTCGCGAAAACAGTTCCAAGTTTCTCTCAGGCCCTCGGCGAGATCGACGCGCGGACACCACGATAGGAGGCGGCCCACCTTTTGGATCCCGGAATAGTTTCGCTCCACATCACCTGGGCGATAGGGGACGTAA
>CAZOOE010000847.1:583-2130 GCA_964581275.1 uncultured Clostridia bacterium | reverse complement strand
TTCGCCCTGCGCTCGCGCTGATGTGCTCGCTCGTACTGCGCGGTCCACAAACGGTTGGCGAATTAAGAGGCAGCTCGGCACGGTTGTTTGATTTTTCTTCCCTCGAAGAGGTCGAACAAACTCTCGAGGGTTTAATCAATAAAGAGCCGGAGCCGCTGGTAGTGCGTCTGCCACGGCAACCCGGTCAGAAAGAAGCTCGAGTCGTGCATTTGATCGGCGGCGACATCGATGTTGAGCAGCTTGCTGCGCAGGTGGAAGTTCCGCGAACATCCGGAATCGCAAAGCACGATGCGGCTGAGCGAATAATGCAATTGGAACAACAGGTCGAAAATCTAAACGCGAGGATGGATGAACTGCGTCAGCAGTTCCAGGAATTCAGGAAGCAGTTTGACTAGATATGCTCGCGGTGCATCTCCTCTCAGAAAGAGCTCGATCCTGCTCATACGACCACAACAGAACTGATGAAAAGGAACTACCGCGGATGAACGCAAATACTCGCGGATCGGCAAAAAATTAGGCAACAGAAACCTCAAGCTTCTTGAGCTCTTTCGTTCGATCCGTTCATTCGAGGCTAGATCCGGTCTTTAACTTTGCTGAGAGAGGCAACAGCTCACTACACCACTTTCCTCTTCCATCTTCCCTGTTTGAACACAATCCCACTCAGCACAGCCAACATTGAGAACGCGATTGTGATCGCGAGAAAGACGCCGCTCGGTCCGAGTCTTACCTTGTAAGCAAGCACATACGCCAGCGGCAGCTCAAGCAGCCAGAAGATAAAGAGGTTGATAATCGTCGGGGTCCACGTGTCACCCGCACCATTGAACGATTGCGTCAACACCATGCCGTAGGCATAAAACAGGAAACCGCAGGCAATCGTGCGCAAACAACCAACACCGTAAGGAACGACCTTGGGATTCTGAGTAAATAGATGAATGATCGGCCCGGCAAAGACAACAAAGATTAGGCCCACCACTCCCAGAAATATCACATTGTAGAATCCGGCTTTCCAAACCGCGCGTTCAGCACGGTCCGGATCTCGTGCACCAAGTGCCTGGCCAACCATAGTCGCAGCTGCGTTCGACATGCCCCAGGAAGGCAACAGCGCAAACAGAATGACGCGGATGCCCACAACGTATCCGGCCACGACCTCGGTGCCAAAACCGGAAATTATCCGCACGAGCCCGATCCAGCTGGCCATCCCGATGAAAACTTGAAATGTTGCGGTTGATGACAGACGAATGAGCCGGCCCATGATCGAAGGCTCGAGTCGAAAATGGTGGCGATGAATATCAAACCTGCCACCTGAGCGAACGAGCTTACTGAAAGCGAAGAGTGCGCCCGTACCGCGTCCAATGTTCGTCGCAATCGCCGCCCCGACCACCCCAAGTTTTGGAAACGGACCAACGCCAAAAATCAGCAGTGGTCCCAGAATGATATTCATTGAGTTTGCCAGCCACAGCACGCGCATCGCGATGGCGGCATCTACCGCTCCACGAAAGATGGCGTTGATCATGTACAGCATAATGATGACGATGTTGCCGCCGAGC
>CAZOOE010000847.1:0-573 GCA_964581275.1 uncultured Clostridia bacterium | reverse complement strand
GTGGCGTTACCAGCCAGCATAACGGTAGTGAAAGCCCAACCTTTCTCAATGACCAACGGTGAGGCGCCCATCAGCGCAAGCAGCCTCGACGCAAATGGTGCTGCGCCGATGGCAATGACGCCCGATACGATCAGCGCAAGGAGGATTGCCTGCACCGCAGCGCGCGCGGCACCGTCGGGATTTCGTTCGCCAATCCGACGCGCCACCATCGCAGTCGCGCCGATGCTCAAACCGATCGCCAGCGCATATATCAGAGTCAGGAGAGACTCAGTCAGACCAACCGTGGCCGCGGCTTCCGGTCCCAGCCGCGATACCCAGAAGATGTCCGCGACCGCGAAGAGACTCTCCATGAACATTTCAAGCACCATCGGGATGGCGAGGAGAATCACAGCTCGCCCAATTGGACCGATCGTGTAGTCACGGTGCGTTCCCCTGATCGACTCTTTGATGGCTGACCAGAGACCAATCTCCGTGGTCTCGGCGTGAACCTGAAATGAACTATTGGCCACTGATTCGCTATCCATTGAAAACACTCCGAACGTTGACAGGTGTCTGTAATACGTCCGAACTCTC
>CAZOOE010000846.1:0-2137 GCA_964581275.1 uncultured Clostridia bacterium | reverse complement strand
TTTCAGCTTCAAACGCAACCGGATGACCGACGCCCACCGCGCCTGGGTGAAGGAACGCTATTTTAACGGCTGGGCCAAGGGCTACACCGACGGGCAGGTGAAGATTTTCCGGCGTGAGGACTTCGCCTACCACAAGGTCGGCGTGGTGTTCTGGCAGACGGATGAGAACGATCAGCCCGCCATCATCACCGAGCCATACGAGAAGACCTTTACCGCAGTAAACGTCGGCAAGGAGTTGGTTGCCGTCACGACCGGAATGATGTTGAGCCGATTCTGAACGTTCAAGTCGATGCCGCGGCTGCCCACGTAGCGAATCTCTCCGGTGTAGTTGGAGAGGAAGGTACGTGAAACACCCAGGTTCCACGACTCCGCATAAGGATACTTAACCTTGTTCGGCAGGGACGAAGAGGTGTTCGCGCGAGCCGTGGCTTGATCGAGCACGGTAATGCCGCTCAAATTCTGCGGCGGAATACCACCGTTGGCCAGGAACGCCCCATCCGTACACGCTGTGGGGCAGTCGATGGTCGAACCGATCTGCGGCGGACGGGACAGGACTCCAATATTGTCATACAACACATCGTAGGAAATACCGAACCCACCGCGGATTGACATGTTGCCGCTGGTTCCGGGCGAGTAGGCAAACCCAATGCGGGGCATGAAGTCCTTCTTCGGCGCCTGTGGCACTCCGAAGGTAATCAGGCCAGGCACATCAGAAATGCTGTTCAGCGATTGCTGAGTCCAGCCATAGGGCGTGCTGGTGTATTCGTAGCGCAGACCAAAGTTTAAGGATAGGTTGGGGCGGATCTTCCAGATATCGTTTCCGTACCCGAAGAGCCCGTACTGGTCTCCCGAATAACCAACGTTGCCGAAGCTGCGCTCGGCAAACAGGCCATCCTGCGAAGGAGCCAGGTCCCATGCAAAATCGCTCAACAAGTACTCGTAGTCACCGCGCGAGCGTTGAATGAACTTCTGGGGCGAGATGTGCTTGCGACCCTCGAAGCCGAACTTCATGGTGTGATTGCCCTTGATGAAGCTTACGTTGTCGATCGCCTGATAGAGGTTTTGGATCGCGTACTGCGGGCCGTTCGGATCGGGGCCCACGTTGACTCCGCCCAGATCGTCGAGGGTGATGTTCGGGAAAGCGTCCAGAGTGGGCAGGAACGTTTGGTTCCCAATCGTGAAGTTCTGTGCCGAACGGTGGAAACCAATGCGGAACTCATTGTTCAGCGACGGATTGAACGTATGAAACTCGGTGATGTTCGCCAGGTGATACGGGAAGGCCCAGGGCTCATAGAATGCCGGCAGCGACGGTGCCGTATCGATCAGGGTGTTCTTGTTGTAAACATCACGAACGCGCAACTGGTCGCGATCACTGATGTTGTAGTCGACCGACCACGCCAGCGCGCCAAAGTTGTTGTAGTTCGGAGCCAATACCGGAACCTGGCCTAGTTCAACGGATGTGCTCCCCCCCGAACAAACAGCATTGACGTCCGGAGCAGTGCTGCAAACCGTGGCAGTGTCCCCCGATGGTGTCGACGCTTGCAACCATTTCTGCAGTGCGTTCACGTTGGCCGTCGAGATTCCCGAGATTCCCAGCAGGGTTTGGTAGCCGGCTGCGGTCGGCGCGAAAATCGGCGCCGAAGCCGCCGTCTGCCCGATCGGGTTGTACTCGTAGTTCACGAAAAAGAACAGCTTGTTCTTCAAAATCGGGCCGCCGAAGGTTCCGCCGAACCGATTGTTGTCGTAGCGCGGGTTCGTGGTGGCTCCCTGTAGAACGATGATGTTATCGACGGCGTCCAGATTCCGGTTCTGGAAGTACTCGTAGGCCGATCCATGGAAGGTGTTGGTGCCGCTCTTGAGTGACGTGTTGAACTGGCCGCCGGCGGAGTGACCGAACTCAGGACTGAACTGGTTCTGAATGATGGTGAAGTTCTCCACCGCATCGTTAGAGACGTAGACGACGGGGCCGGTAACGCCCTTGTCGTTGTTGTCCACACCCTCGATGGTGAAGTTGTTGTCGCGCGGACGCTGTCCGCCGACTGCCGGGCCGGTGCCCGCGCCCAAGCCACCCGTGCTGCCAACGCCAGCCTGTAGCAGAGACAGGTTGATCACGCCCAAACCGACCGAGGCCGTCGCG
>CAZOOE010000845.1:0-2155 GCA_964581275.1 uncultured Clostridia bacterium | reverse complement strand
CTGGGTTCCCCGGTCAGACCTTAGCCCCGGCCGTAGGCCGGGGCTAAGGTCTGACCCCGCTCCGCGGCTGAAAACGGAGAATATCGGATTCGTCAAGTATGTTGATGCTCTAACTTAGGAGGGGAGTTTGCATTAAGACAGCAGCTCTCCTTTTTCGAGATGATGCACTTTGCTGGCGAAGGTGGCGGCGTGGGGGTCGTGCGTGACCATGATGATCGTCTTATGAAATTCCTTATTTAGGCGCGATAACAATGTCAAAACCTCTTGCGCGGACGCGGCATCCAAGTTACCGGTGGGCTCGTCGGCAAGAACCAGGTCCGGATCGGTAACAATGGCTCGAGCAATCGCTACGCGTTGTTCCTGGCCGCCCGAAAGTTGCCTTGGCAGATGCTGCAGCCGATCTCCCAGGCCCACGAGTTTCAGGGCTGTTGCAGCGTGTTCAAGCCGCTCTTTCTTCTTCAGATTTGTCAGTTTCAGCGGCAACTCCACGTTTTCAATAGCGGTGAGCACTGGAATCAGGTTGAAAGACTGAAATACGAAACCGATATGTTCATTACGCCACCGCGCAATAGCTCGGTCACCAAGAGCGCGCAAGTCTTGACCGAGAACGAGAATATCGCCGTCCGTCGGACGATCCATCGCGGCGGTCAAGTGCAACAATGTGGATTTGCCGGAACCGGAAGGTCCCATCAGCGCGACGAACTCCCCGCGCGCGACAGTCATGTTGACGTTTTTGAGCGCCACAACGTGAAATTCATCGCGGATGTACTCTTTGGTCAGCTGGCGTGTTTCAATGACGGCTTCGGCCATGGTCGTTACGGCTTCGCTTGTACCTTTTGCCCTTCTTTGAGATTTGCGGGTGGGTTGGCGATGAGATCTTCGCCTCCAATCAGACCCTCGGAGATCTGCACGCCTAGTGAAGTGGTCCCGCCGAGTTTGACAGTCTTTCGAACCGCTTTGCCGCCAACGATTACGAAGACGCTGCCGTCACGAACTGCCGAAACCGGGACAGTCACAAGAGATCGAGTTGCGCTTTTACCGGCACCGGGTTTTTCCGGCGAGTAAAAGGCCACGCTGGCATTCATCTCGGGCCTTAAGTAGTCGTCCGGACTCAACACCTTCACTTTGACCTGCACCGTCGCCTTCTGGCGATTGGCCTGCGGAGAGATTTCTCTTATAACGCCGGGATAGTTCCGGTCAGGGTAGGCATCGGTGGTGATGAGGCCTGGTTGTTTCGGATCGAGCTTCGCGAAGTCGTTCTGGTTGATATCGAGTTCGACCTCCAGATCTTTCCGGTCGGCGAGCGCTACCACATAGCCCTTCGCACCTTTGTCGCCGACAAATCCCGTCGTCACAAACTCGCCTTTCTCGACATTTCGCTCGAGAATCGTGCCGTCGATCGGTGCGCGAATGACCGTATTGTCGAGTTGGATCTGAGAGTAGTCGAGCGTCCCCTTAGCCTGATTGACTTGCGCGCGCAGCGCGTCAATCTGTTCCTGGCGAGGCCCGAGCCGTACAAGCTCGTAGGCGCGTTCGAGCGAAGCCACCTTCGCTGCCATAGAGTCATAGCGCGCTTTAGCGTCATCGAGCGTTTGTTGTGGAAGAATCTGTTGTGCCACCAGATCGCGCGAGCGCTCCAGCGTGATACGCGCATTTTCCTGGTCGGCTCGGGCCTGGTCGACTTCAGCCTTCGCTTTCGCAACTTCCTCAGGCCGCGAGCCATGCTCCGCTTCAGCAAGCCGTGCTTTTAGGGTTTCGAGATTTCCTTGGGTCGTCAATAAATTCGCACGGTATTCATCATCTTCCAGGCGAACCAATACCTGCCCTGTCTTCACTTTGTCGCCGATATCGACTCCGATCCAAGCCACCTTGCCGACGACTTTCGCGGCCAACTCAATCTTGTGAGCCGCAACGATGTACCCCGTGGCGTTCAGGATGACGTTGCCTTCGGCACCGGATACGGTGGCGGCGGAGCGCACGCGAACCACATCGACTTCTGTAGGAGCGTTCAGCCGCCCATAAATGAAGCGCCCCGTACCGAGAAGCACGAACAGCAGGATGCCTCCGACAATCCAACGCACAGCCCAAGGTGAGGGTTCGTCCCGGCGTCGCTTGGAGCGATCGATGCGAAGGTCTTTGAGCTCTGTTTCCATTC
>CAZOOE010000844.1:0-2188 GCA_964581275.1 uncultured Clostridia bacterium | reverse complement strand
CCCGGCGAACATTCTGGGTGAGCGCAGAGGCCTCAGCGACTTCGACGTGCGGCATCGTTTTGTGGCAAGCTACCTCTACGAGTTGCCGTTTGGCCGTGGTCGCAGTTATCTCGCTGACGGTCCGCTTTCCCATATCGTCGGCGGCTGGCGTTTAAGCGGTCTTGCTAACCTTCGATCCGGCCGGCCGTTTACGCTAAAGGCTGGCAGTAACAACGGGGTCATCGGTGGACCTCGCGGTGGCGGACTGGTTAGTGCTTTTGCCGATTGTCTTAAGAATGGCGATTTGTCGGACAGCCCAACTCAGAACATCGACCGCTGGTACGACGCGACGCCGGGTTCCTCCTATGCGGTGCCCACCGCGCCAAATCCAACCAAGAACAATGCAGTTGAGGCGAGGCTTGGGAACTGCGGCCGCAACACGCTGAGAGGGCCTGATTACATCAACTTCGATCTAGGTTTGGGTCGGACGTTTGAGTACTTTGGCGAGGGCCGGCGCCTGGAGTTCCGCTGGGAGATGTTTAACATGTTCAACACGCCTCAATTTGGGCTTCCCCAGAATGATATCTCCAATAGCGCGGCGGGTCGCATATCGACGCTTTCGGGCGATCCGCGGGTGATGCAGTTTGCGTTGAAGTTTGTCTTCTGATCGCAAGGAAACAGGACGCAGCAAGAGCTTCTGCTCGAGCTGCGTCCTGTTGACCATCTCATACCCGCTCTCCAGTACTCGGCAGCGAGCGTGAAGCCTGTCGCTGCGCGAAAACGCTGCTCCGGAAACTTCACCATGAAACTGCGTCCGTTCGTTCTAAGCGTGTTTCTTGCGGCACTTACCCTAATGGCTTTCGTTCGTCCCGTCTCGGCACAGATCTTGAAAGAACAAACTTTCAACGTGAAAACGGAGGCGGAAGTGTTGCTGGACTTGACCGCAACAGCGCCTCACACTTCGTGGGGTGAGACCGGAAAAGAGGTTGCGGTTGCGACCGTACTGGTCGATGGCCGATACGATCAAGACATCTTTCTTTTTGAGGGAGAACGCCTCTTTGTTTATCGAGTGATGCTCGGTCACCTTGACTCGGGACAGCACTCTCTACGAATCGAGTTCAATCGCAAGCAATCGGCGGCAAGGGCCTCGTCAATCGAGATCCGCGACGCCAGGATCTCATTCGTTGACCGAACGAATCCCGAGTACAAGGCTCTGTCGCAGACGCCGCTACTCTATGCCCGCCCTAATACCATCGGCCGATTCAGCGATATCCCGCTGTTGATGTGGTACGAGACCGAACACGACGGGCGGTTAACCACTTTCCGTTACAGCATAATATTCACCAACGAAGATGGCGGCACCCAAACGAGCGCGTTAATGGCCCGCTGGGGACGGACCACCGACATCGAATGGATTTACGAAGTGAAGATCGACGCGGATGGGAACAAAACAACCGCGACTTTTCAGGGCGTCGAACACGAGACTCGCTCGTTTCACGGCAAGGAAGTGTTGGGCCACCCCACGCTTATCGTGGTGTCGGACAACAACAACGTCTCGGATCACGGTGAGTCGGAGATACGGTTTGCGTTGCGACCCATCCCTTTCGATCTGAGTCACTGCTCGCGCGAAGAGATCATGGATCGTCATCCATGGATCTATCAGCTGATGGCGGCGGAGCTCGAGCGTGAAGGAAAGATCTCAGAGGCCAGCCGCGGCGGAAATCAAATGGCGGACCCGCGTCACTATCTCTTCATCGATGCCGACTCCGAACTGCGCGGAACGGCGCTGAGTTTTGGCGTCAAGCTCAGAGCGAACCCGAAATGGTACACCTCGGATCTCGGAATCAATTATTACAAGATCGACCGCAGCGGGTATTTCCGCACCACAGTGCGACTTCCGGTGGGAACCAGGCTCGACCGGGTCGAGCGGATCGTGGCTCGCTGCGATGCTGCCGGCAATCCGAGATCCGGCGAAGAAATAAAGAAGCTTTCCACCGGGGAGTGCGGTTTGAGCTCAGTGAACAAAGCGTTCATGCTCGATCATCGTTTCCAGCCGGGGCCCTCGCTGCCTGTTCACGTGAAGCCGCTCAAGCTGAGATTTGGAGAGACCATTGAAGTCTGGCATCGCCAGAGCGCGCATTAGGAGACAGTCGCTTCAAACCTAACTGAGTGGAGACTTGATCAGTCATCGATACCGGCGCCGCGCCGG
>CAZOOE010000843.1:0-2195 GCA_964581275.1 uncultured Clostridia bacterium | reverse complement strand
GATCCTGACCGTTTCGTTGAGCAGTTAATTGGCGTTGGCACATTGATTGGCTTCGTATTCACGCTTTCCTATTTTGTCGGCTGGATTATCGACATCATCATCGGTCATCGTGTTGCCGCTAAAGATGAACTCGAAGGCCTGGATATCCCAGAAATGGGAGCTCTCTGCTATCCCGACTTCGTTCTGAAGCCGGAGCCGGAAATGCAACCCGTGATGGCTGCGGGCGATTAGCGGAGTCCGTAAAGAGGGGGAAATGAAATGACGAAAGGTAGTGCATTACTAAAAACTGACATCGTGGAATTTCCGATCGCGCCGCAAAGCGCATCGCCCCCTGCTATATCCATTAAAGCGCGGGAATACTTTCACGAGGGCGTCACGCATCTGCAGAGTGGAGAGGCCGCCCAAGCTGTCGCGGCCCTCGCGCAAAGTATTGAACATGCGCCTGCCTTCCCGGAAGGTCATCTATTTTTGGGAATTGCTCTTGCCTTGACGAGCAATATCTATCCCGCGATCGATCACCTTGAAGAAGCGGCGAAGCTGGCTCCAGACAGCTTCGCCGCTCAGTACACGCTCGCGCAGCTCAACTTCAAGCTGCGCATTCCAAAAACAGGCTATGCGGCAGCGGAACGGGCGTTGAAGTGCGTACAGACCCTCGAACAACGAAAAATGCTCACACAATTACTCAAGGATGCGAGAGAACGAGACCGCAATGGAATGGCCCGCCCAACGTTTACCAAACCGTTTAGTACTCGGGTGTTTTTCCTGGCAGGCAGCGCACTCGCAGCCGCGATTATTTTCGTGATGGCACATATGCGATGAGGAATTTTGGGATGGGTTCGGCATTCATGACAACGCCTTACGAAACGCTTAAGCAACAGCGAGCCCTGTGGGGCTCTTCGCTAGTCGTGGGTTTCATTCTTGTCTATTATGGAGGCGCGCCCATCATACCGGTAATCACCGGTTGTGTGCTCGTGCCAGCAATGACCGCGTTGAGGTCGTGGTTTCGTTCCAGAAAATAAACTGAAGCTCCTCTGAAACGGGAGAGGGGAATGATCAAGCAGCTATGTGACATCCGCAATGTCGTGACCAGGCTCAGAGTACAGTTGCGATTCGGGCGATTGTCTCGGGCGCCATTGCGCCTCTTGCGATTGGAATGGCGTGGCGATCACGTCGAGTGCGATTGGATAGCGCGAGTGAACGACGACTGGGACAAAGCTTTGCCGCCGCCATTGAAAGATGGAAATGCATCAATACAGGCGCTGGAAGACGCGATCATCGTACGCGAGTTGCTTTTCTACGCGTTGCACAATATTTCAAGTGCTACTTTTCGCGTCTACCGCCAGATCGCAGACGAGCCGCCTGATTTGATTATTACAGGCACGGTCACCCGACCGCAGCCTGTTGGTTGGAATGTACGATCGCTGGTAATGCAGGCAAAGCTATGTGGGTTTCAATTCTGCCTCGACGACGGGAAACTCGGTGCGCTTCAGTCCGAAGGGCGATATCGGGTGTCAAAGCAAGGATCTGAGCCAGCAGGGGGCGCTCAATCCCAACCCCGAAGCGGTTCTGGACGAACAATTCACTACAAACGACAATTTTTTCGACGCCCGCGATATCGTTCAAGTCAAATATGAGATGCTTCGTCGGGTTGCTAATGGCCAGTCGATCGACGAAGCCATCCGTGCGTTCGGCTTCTCGTCGCGTCAATCCTTCTATCGGGCGCGACTTGCGTTTCAGCAAAGCGGTCTAGCAGGGTTGATGCCCGGAAGGCGCGGCCGGAAAAACAATTCTTCACCACAAAAGAAGCTAGCGGGCCAAATGCACGATTCGGCCGCAAATCTGGCCAGCACATTCATCTCCGATGACCTGCAAATTGACTTCGTCAATCGAAAGGTCCGCGCCGGCAAGAACAATGTTCGTCTGACCCCGAAAGAGTTCGACTTGCTCCGGTATCTCGTGTCACATGCTGGGAAACCTATTCCACACCGAGAACTGCTCTCAGCCGTGTGGGGACCGGACTCCGGCGATCAGATCGAATACTTGCGCGTCTTCATCACCTACCTTAGAAAGAAGATCGAGCCGGACGCTGCGAAGCCTCGAAACATTCTGACGGAACCTTGGGTAAGCTACGGATTTATGGAATCAAGCCACCCGGCCTGTCATCCCGTGTCCTTTGCCGCGATATATGAGCCACC
>CAZOOE010000842.1:0-2207 GCA_964581275.1 uncultured Clostridia bacterium | reverse complement strand
ACCATCGGTGCGGTAGTGTCAACGACCGGCAGCGATAGTGCGGTTATTCTCGTCGGACCGCGTATTCTATACGCGCTCGCCGAAGCGGGGCAGTTCCCTCGCGCGCTGGCTCGAATTCACCCGCGCTATCGCACGCCACACATTTCGGTGATCGTATTTGCTCTCGCGGCGTGGGCCATTGCATTGTGGGGTACCTTCGCTCAACTCGTAATGGTGAGCGCGATCGCTCGTCTGCTTTTCAGCGCTACAACATGCATCGCGGTACCGGTGTTGAGGCGAAAGATGCCGAACGCAGGTCGAACCTTCACTGTGCCGGGCGGAGTGATCGTTCCCGCGCTCGCGGCGGTGATCTCGATCTGGTTGCTCACCGGGGTCAGCCAGGCCCAGGCAATTGCAGGCGGCCTCGCGCTGTTATCGGGAGCCGCGCTGTTCGTGGTCTTTTGGCAACCAGGCAAATCCTGAGCGCAAAGTTGGAAGCAAATCACTTTCTTACTCGCTCGTATCTTTGTTACTTAGCTCCTCTTCAAGAATCGCTCGACGCCGCGTTTACAGTCTTCGGTCATCCGCGTGATCGCGTTCAACTGGACGCCGGCTTCAATCGCGGTCTCAAACGTCATCCCGTCCATGTGATAAAGCAAGTTCTTCGCAAGGCTCACCGCCGAAGCCGACTTCGCCGTCATCTGCGCGACATAGGTCTCGACTAGTTGATCGAAGTGGTCGTCTGCGAAGACACGGTTGATCATGCCAATCTCGAGAGCAGTATTTGCAGTTATGATTTCGCCCCGGGTGATCAACTCGAACGCGCGTTTCTCCGAAACCGAGCGCCGCAGAATTGCCATAACCATCGCCGGTATAAAGCCGATGTTCACTTCAGGATAGCCAAACTTCGCAGTCTCAGCAGCGAGTATGATGTCGCAAGCAGTCGCGAGCCCACAGCCCCCGGCAAGCGCTCGGCCTCGCACTGCAGCGATTATGGGTCGAGGGTGGCGGCGCATCTCGATGAACAATTCGCCCATAACTCGCGCGCTGGCCATGCTCTCTTCCACGCCGGCTTCACTGACGCGCTGAAGCGAGGCCAGATCGGCGCCGGAGCAGAAGTCCTTGCCCGCCCCGCCGAGCAACACCACTCGCACGTTGTCATCGTCTGCGGCGGCTCGAAGCGCATCTTTAAACTCCCAGACGATGCCGTCATCCAGCGCGTTCCGTTTGTCAGGGCGGTTGAGGGTTATGCGCGCAACGGATTGGTCAACTGCGAACAGGATCTTTTGATATTCAGACATGGCTGATTCCTAATTCGTGTTCTGTCGATTTTTACTAACTGAGCATCGACGAGGATGGCGAGATTATCAAGCCGCTAAAGGGCACGAGCAAGCAGGGCGCCTGCAACAATCAAAGATGGCTGCCCGCGCCATCCTGACAAGCGAACTGAGCGCGCTTGCTTACGAGCCAACGTGAAAACGGCGCGCGCCGGCTTGCCCCGGCTAGCGGGCTAAGCTAGAGTCAACCGCAAGCACAAAACTTGTGACTACTGCGGCCAATGCACCGACGAGGGGCGCAAATGAAAGAGCGGTCGAGTTTGATCACAACATTGCTATTCGACTGGGATGGGACTCTCTTCGATTCCGCGGTTGCCGGATTCCGCGCCTTTCAGAAAACCTTCGATGATCTCGGGGTCAGCTTCACTCATGAATTCTACGAAGCGCGGTACTCACCAAACTGGTACACGATGTACGAAGCTCTGAACCTTCCGCAAGTACAATGGCACAAGGCTGATGAGCTATGGCTTGAGCACTACGGTGAACAGCCGCCGAAGATGGTGGACGGCGCCGCCGCAACAGTCCTCGAGCTTCAGTCCAGAGGCTATCGCCTCGGCATTGTCACAAGCGGAACCGAGCGCCGGGTTGCGCGCGAGATCGAACAACTCGGCTTGAGCTCGAAATTCGAAGCCGTGATTTGCAACGAGCACATCGTAAACAAGAAACCTCATCCGGAGGGATTGGAGAAAGCGATGCGAGCGCTGAACAGCGCAAGAGAGGGATGTTGCTATGTCGGGGATGCTCCTGAAGACGTGCAGATGGGGAAGAACGCGGGAGTGCTCACCGTCGCGGTTCGCAGCTCATATCCAACCAGCAAGGGTCTACTCAACGAGCAACCTGATATCTATCTTCAACACACCGGCCACATCCTGCTTAACTCTTAGTGAGCCC
>CAZOOE010000841.1:0-2220 GCA_964581275.1 uncultured Clostridia bacterium | reverse complement strand
CGCGTGCTGGCACGTAGCGTATCCAGATCCATATCCATAGGACCAGCCTCTCTAGCAGGGGCGAAAAGGTGCTGCTGCGTTACAGCATCAATGGCAAGCAGGACTGGCCCCGTTTCTGGTAGGCGCACCAGGACCGATTGATGACCGGGTACATGTCCACTGGTCTCAATGAGATCCAGCCCTGGCAGTAGTTGTGTATCCCCCTCGATCAGACGATAACGTAGAGCTGGCGCATCCCATTGCTCACGTACTCCGGCAAAACGCGGGAAGCCACTGCGCGCCAACTCATAATGCTGACGCTGTACAATCAACTCGGCATTAGTAAAGGCGATAGGAGCTTGCTCTTTTTCGGTAACATTGCGCCTTACAAGGGACTGGAATATTTAATCTCTGCCTTTGGCGAACTGTTAGAGAAAGATCGCAGCTACCGTCTTTTGATTGTGGGAAAACCGAAGGGGTCGCAGAGTTACTGGAATCAAATTCGGCAGACGATTGTCAATAGTGACATTGGTGATCGCATCGTCGAGAAGATCGAGTATATCCCTGATGAGGAGACCGAATTGTATTTTAAAGCGGCCGACGTTCTGATTCTCCCATACACTCGAGTATTCCAAAGCGGCGTACTTTTTTTAGGCTACAGCTTTGGATTGCCTGCTATTGCCGCCGATGTTGGACCGCTGAAAGACGAGATCATCGAAGACAAGACCGGCCTGGTGTTCAGAGCGCAGGATTCGTCCGATCTGGCGAGCAAGATTGAAAAATTCTTCAACAGCGAATTATTTCGCGATCGCGAAATCCGACGAACGCAAATCAGGAATTACGCGAACCAACGTTATTCATGGAGTAAGGTAGCCGAGATAACGATAGGGACTTACTTAGAGCTCTTATCTTCGGCCGCGTGAGCTCGCCCTTTTGCTCTCTGGCTTCCTTCTCCCTGGCGGTGACACGCATCGTGTGAATAGAAGAAGAGAGAGCCCTCGGGCATCATTAATTATCGGGTGGGACAAGGCGATGTCTCAGCTTGAGAGTCGATCCTGCGCCAGTTCGCGAGCGTGAAGTCGAACGTAATACAGGCACAAAACGATTCAATGCGAAGCAAGTTCTCGCCTGCTCTTTCGGAAACCGCCGCTCGAACGATGTATCCGATTGATTCCACACGTCAAAAGTTCTGGGGAACTCTGGAACTAAGGGAACGTTGGTCGCTCTCCTGGCGTGCTTGGTTGTTGGTCGCCCTTGTGATGACACTCATGAGTCTCGTATTCATATGGCGCGTTTATCCATTTCTGGCCCTAACGCATCGTGTAAATACAAAAGCTCTGGTGGTTGAGGGATGGATACATGATTATGCACTTCGCGCGGCGGTGACAGAATTCCGAAATGGTTCCTATCAACGCATCTTTACGACCGGCGGACCCGTGGAGGGAAGCGGAGGCTACACCAATGATTACCACACGAATGCCAGCGTCGGCGTGGATCTCCTGAAAAAATACGCCGTTCCAGAGGAATTTTTACAGATGGTCCCGTCGCGTGTCATGGATCGCGACAGAACGTACGCCTCAGCCGTCGCCTTGCGAAACTGGTTTCGAGAACACAACATTCATCTCCGTAGCGTTAATGTGCTAACGGAGAACGTCCATGCGCGGCGAACCCGTCTTCTCTTCTCCAAGGCTCTCGGCCCTGAAATATCGGTAGGTATAATCGCTGTGCCGAACCCCGATTACGATGCGCGCCGTTGGTGGCGCTACAGTGATGGCGTTCGAGAAGTCGTAGGCGAGAGCATTGCCTACATCTATGCCAGATTTTTCTTTTATCCAGCCACAGTATTCTCTGGCACAACAGACGGTGCAAGCGGGTCAGGCCCCTCATCAGCCCCGAACTAGTGAAAATAGCCATTGTCGGTCTCGGGTACGTTGGCTTACCGTTGGCGATTCGATTTGCCAGCTCGTGTGTAAACGTGTTGGGATTAGATGTTGACGCTAAGAAAGTTCAACTTCTCAACAGCGGTCGGAGTTATATAAAGCACATCGAGTCATCGGCTATTGCCGAGTTAGTCAGGTCCGGCAAGTTTTCTGCGTCGACGGACTTCAGCCGCCTTAATGAGGTGGAAGCAGTGATCATATGTGTGCCCACACCACTTACCAAGAACCGCGAGCCGGATATCTCGTTTGTCACTAAGACAGGGGAAATGATCGGGCCGCACTTGGCCAAAGAGACATTGGT
>CAZOOE010000840.1:0-2220 GCA_964581275.1 uncultured Clostridia bacterium | reverse complement strand
AAACTTCATCGATCTAATCGACCGCGGATTCTATAACGGTTTGAAGTTCCACCGGTACGAGCCTGGGTTTGTGATCCAGGGCGGCGATCCGCGAGGCAACGGCACCGGAGATTTTGTCGATCCGCAGACTGGTCGCAAGCGCACGATCAGACTGGAGGTCACACCGGAACTGAAGCATGGGGAAGCGGGAGCGCTTGCAATGGCCAGATCTAACGATCCTAACAGCGCATCGTGTCAGTTCTACATCACGCTGGGGCCGGCGGCATTTCTCGATATGAACTACGCCGTTTTTGGAAGGGTCGTTGACGGGCTGGATGTGGTAAAGCAGCTTCGGGCAGGCGACTCGATGACCAGCGTAAGACTGACCGAGGCATGAGCCGGCGTCTGTTCGGCGCTTGAGCTACATCGTCAGGACCACCCGGCCGGTGATCTTTGCGTCGCGCATTTCCTGAAAGACGTCGTTCACCTGTTCAAGCGGCCGAGTTTCAACCTGACACCTGAGTCTGCCGGCCGACGCGAGATCTAACACCTCACGCATGTCTTCTCGAGTGCCGGTAGCAGAAGACATGATGCTCATCTCGCGCATCATGATTGCGGGGAACGATAGGTCTTCAGCGGGCATTCCAACCACCATCAAAGTACCGCTCGATCTCACTGCGAAGAACGCCATATCGTAGGCTTTCTTTGCGGCTGAGGTGACCACCGCTACGTGAGCGCCGCCCAGCTTTCGAATCTGTTTCACGACCTCTTCATTCGCCGCGTTCATTGTGATGTCCGCGCCAAGCCGTCGCGCAAAATCCAGCTTGTCATCGGCAATGTCGACGGCAATCACCTGAGCCCCAAAGCACTTTGCAATCTGGACTGCGAGATGGCCGAGGCCTCCTACTCCGAACACCACCATCCGCTGACGCGGCTTAATGCCCGATTTCTTTATCGCGTGGTAAACGGTGACCCCCGCGCAGAAAAGGGGTGCGGCCTCTTCTGAAGTTAGCGCGTCGGGAACCTTCAATACATGCGAGGCTTTTGCCTTTATGAACTCCGCGTAGCCGCCGTCGACGGTTGCTCCGGTTATCATTTGATTGGGGCAAAGATTCTCATGGCCTTCCTTGCATAAATCACATTCGCCGCAAGTCCAATGGGTCCAGGCGACGCCGACACGATCGCCGATCGCCAGGCTCTCTACCGCGTCGCCCTTCTGGACTATCGGTCCGACGACCTCGTGACCTGGGATGAGCGGGTGTTTCATGATGCGCAGCAGATGAGTCCAGTCGCCTTCGGCAATGTGCAAATCAGAATGGCAGACGCCGCAAGCGTCGACCTTTATCAGCACCTCATCGGAGCCGGGAACTGGGGTTTCGGTCTCTTCAATTTGTAGTGGTTGTCTGTACTCCCGAACGATGGCTGCTTTCATTGGCTCTCCCCTGAGCGGCGTATGCTACTACGCCGAGAGTCTTAGCGCAAAGACCATCCGCGAACAACGCGATTCGGCGGTGGTTTTGCTAGAATGACGGTTGATGCTTGTTCTTGGAATTGAAAGCTCGTGCGATGAAACGGCGGCATCGGTGATCGACGCTGGTCGCGTCATTCGTTCGAGCATCATCGCCTCCCAGATTGCGACTCACGCCCCATTCGGTGGAGTGGTGCCGGAGCTTGCTTCGCGTGAACACCTCGATCGCATTGCGCCCGTCGTAGCGAGAGCGCTGAACGAGGCCGGCGTCGCGCTGGGACAGGTCGACGGCATCGCGGTCACCAAAGGGCCGGGCTTGATCGGCTCGTTGCTGGTTGGTATCAGCTTCGCGAAATCGATTGCGATGGTAGCAGACAAACCCATCGTTGGTGTGAATCATATCGAGGGTCACATTTATTCAGTGGTGTTCGAGAATCCGCCGGTCGAGTATCCAGCGGTTGCCCTGATCGTATCTGGCGGGCACACTACGGTTTTTCTTGTGCCGGAAGAGGGCAGCTACGCCGTGCTCGGTCGAACGCGAGACGACGCCGCTGGTGAAGCCTATGACAAAGTTGCGAAACTGCTGGGACTCGGGTATCCAGGCGGGCCTGTGATTGACCGGCTCGCGAAGCGTGGAGATTCGCGCGCGGCTGAATTGGTGTTTACCCTACCTCGGATGGAGTCGCCTAACCTTGACTTCAGCTTCAGCGGTTTGAAGACAGCGGTGCTCCGGTACGTAAGAGAGAAGCGAATAGATCCGGTCGTAACCGGCT
>CAZOOE010000839.1:0-2221 GCA_964581275.1 uncultured Clostridia bacterium | reverse complement strand
GCGTTGTCCGCGTGGCCGGGCTATCGGGGCACTGTGGGCGGATCGGTGGGCGTTACTAGAGCGCAAACGGGCTGATCTTCGTTTGGACTCGCGGCGATTATTTCTGCGCGCCGCATGATCTCTGCTTGCTGGTATTCTTCTATGTCCCTAGCGTCGTGAATTTCCGTTGATGCGATAATTGATGCGCTCGGCCGGTCGGTCATGTCGAACTTCAAAAGGAACGGGTTGAACAAGTCTTCGTTGAAATCCAGTCCGCGCTCTCGCTCGACCCGGTACTCGAAGTTGCGATACCAGTCACCGCCCCCGTTCACTTCATTGGCATCGTGGGCGAAGTGCAACGTTGGGAGTCCTTCGTATGCAGCGAAGCTAACACGTTCGGCTTCTACATGAATTTGGCGGTCGATTGACGAGTTCTCGTGTGTGGTGCCGTGATAATCGCGAAAGGCAACAAGCGGGCGAATCTCGAGCGAGATATTCGCTGGAGAATCGTTGCTGTCGCGCACGTGGTAGCGAATGGCCGTGCTGTTCTCGCCGTAGACCATGAAGACCGCCTTCTCAATTTCGACGCCTTCGACTTCGTAATTGAAAACCGGAAACGGATCCAGGCGAAATCCTTTCAAGTATTGATAGCCCTGCGGGTGAACAACGCCGGGATATTGATTGGCGGACAGTTCGTATCGTCGTTCTCCGATGACCAGCGTTTCCTCGAGTTTCGAAAGCAGCACGAGACGACCCACCGGAGGCTTTGTCGCGGCGGTGAGAAGCCCGTGATATCGACGGGTGTTCAGGCCTGCGATCGTTGACGACGCGAAGCCGCCGATGCCGTTTGTCTCAAGCCACTCGCGTCGTGTTGCGCTGGGGAGTTTGCCGCAGATGTTCTTGTCGAATTGATTCATCGCTTTTCTCGGTTCAATTGGAAGAATATGTCTGCGTCTTTGCTGTGACTTTGCGTCTTTGCGCGAAACTGAGTTGATTAGATTGATTTATCGGTCGCGCAAAGAAGCAAAGTCACACAGAGACGCTAAAACTCTCGCGAGGCCTACAGTTCCGCCACTTCGCAGAACACTTTGATCGCGCCCTTGGCGGTGGTCAGCTTCTCGAACAAGTCGCCGTAGTTCTCGAGCCCCTTCACCGGATGCGTTAGCAGTTTGTTGAGCCAGCCGGGATACTCGGCTTCGGCCTGTGACAAATCGCCCACGCCCATCTCAAAGTATTCGCGATTTGCGTTCACCGTCCCGACCATTACCTTGTTGCCAAGCACAAAACCGAGGTTGATCTTGTCAGCGGGGACCTGGATCATCCGATCGCCGCCGGTCACGCTCGACAGCACCAAAACACCGTTCTTCGCGAGCGCCTGCATGCTCTCAAACACAACCGATGAATTGCCGGTGGCTTCGAAGATTAGATCGAACGGGCCGAGTTCATTCGCCGCGTCGAGGATCGGCTTATCGACAGTGGTGATGTAACGAGCGCCGATCGCCTCGATCAAATCCGAGTTCAGATAAGGCCTTTCGGTTCTACCGAAGGTCGTCACCTCGAGCCCGCGCAATCGCAGCACCAGGGTCGAAAGCAATCCGATCGTTCCCGCGCCCATCACCGCGGCTCGCTTCGGCCGCCACACCTTCATTCGCCGCTGAATCTCATACGCTTGATGGATGCCCTTCTCGACAACGGTCGTTGGTTCGAGCAACACGCCCACTTCTTTGAGCCCCTGCGGAACCTTGACAATGAACTCGGCGTCGTCGACGTAGTACTCGGTCAGATACCCGTGGCGCAGATTAATCCCGCGCTCGAAGTAGGTGTCATCTGTGGTCATATCGTTTGTGCCGATCAAGTCGTAGATGCTCTTGCCCGGCCGTCTAACCGTCGCCACAACGTAGTCGCCCGGTTTGACCGATGTAACGTTTGGCCCGACCGTTTCGACGCGGCCAAAGCTCTCGTGTCCGAGCACCAGAAAGTCATAACCTTCGGGTGCCGCGCCGTACTCGGCGGCGTTGATCTCCTTGTCGGTGCCGTCGACTCCCACCCGCAGAACCTTCACAAGCACGCCGCGGCCGTTTGGAATCTCGCGCACCGAAGGCTGAGCAAGCTCGGCCAGATGCACGGTGTTGGTTTTTCCCGGGAATACAGCTACTGCTTTCATTGCTCTTCTCCTCTGAAGATGTCCGACAAGCTGCCAGCTTGTCGGTTCCCCGAAATGAGTTTAGTGAGACCGAACGAC
>CAZOOE010000838.1:0-2229 GCA_964581275.1 uncultured Clostridia bacterium | reverse complement strand
GATTGACGTGTACCCGGACAACTATGCTCCCGATCCGAAGATGGGCGGGTTTCAGCTGATGATTGCGGGCGACGTTTTGCGCGGGCGCTATCGCACCAGCCTCGAGAAGCCTGAACCGATCGTGCCGAATTCAATAGGAAACTACCAGGTCGGCTTTCCGGCCAACGATCACGTTTTCCTGAAAGGACACCGGATCATGGTGCAGGTGCAGAGCACCTGGTTCCCTGTGATCGATCGGAATCCTCAGCGCTTCGTGCCGAACATCTTTCTTGCGAAGGCATCGGATTTCCAGCGGGCGACTCAGCGAGTCTACCGTTCGGGCCCGCACGCGTCATACATTGCGGTCCCGGTTGTTGCGCCGGGGAGACAGCAGTAATAGAGATCCTTCTGGCGGGAGTAAGGAGTGACTCAATGAATAGATTCAAGGATCGACGAACTTTAACACAGCGGTGGCTGCTGATCGCGATCAGCGTGGCGGCGATTGCTCTGACCGCTTCCGGGAGCGCATTCGCTCAGAGTATCAACGTCGATCGAGTCGTTACCGAACTGGAGCTCGAGATTCAGCGAACCTTGCTCGAAGGAAAGATCCCGTCCGCGTCCATAGCGTTGATCGCCGGCGACAAAGTTATCTGGAGTGGCGCTTACGGCTACTCGAATCTCTGGGCGCGAACCCCTGCCACGCCGAGTACGGTTTATCTGATCGGCTCGACCTTCAAGGCCATGTCAACCGTCGCGTTGCTCCAACAGATGGAACAAGGCAAATTCAAGCTGGATGATCGGGTCAACGATTACCTGACCGACTTCAAGATTCAAAACGAAGACCCGCAGCATCCGGTGACTTTTCGTCACTTGTTGACTCACACATCGGGCTTGCCTGCGGACTTCGGCCCGGTTCCGGTGTGGAGTGACAACGCGCCGCCGACGCTCGAAGACTATCTTCGCAAATCGCTCAAGGTGGCGAAGCCACCGATGACCTCGGAAGTTTATTCGAACATGGCTTACACGTTGATCGGGTATCTGGTGCAGAAGTTTTCGGGGGTGCCCTACAAGCAGTACATCCAGGAGCACCTGTTCACACCGCTCGAGATGACGAGCACCTGGTTTGAGCCGAGGCTGGATATGGAGGAGCGATTGTCGATTCCCTACACGGTGGATGAGAAGACGGGCGGTCAGCTTGCGACCACCAGACTCAAAGCGGCAGTCTGGCCTGCGGGCCTTGTCTATGGCACGACGCTCAATCAAGCAAACTGGTTAATCGCCAATCTCAACGGCGGAGTCTTCAAAGGCAAACGGATCATCAATGAAGCGACGCTCGAGCAGATGCTCACTCGACAATACGATCAGTTTAAAGGGCCGGTGGAGGGTTTGTGGGGAAATGAGACGGCGGGATTCGGTTTGACGTGGTGGGTGCAGGTGCGTGAAGGCGAGAGATACTTCGCGCACAGCGGTAGTGTGCCGGGCTATACCGCTTTTCTCCTCGGAAATCGCGATCGAAAGCTGGGCTTCGCGATTCTGACTAACGGAAATCGCGCGCATCCGCATCTGATCAAGCTCGCCGATCGCGCGATTGATCTGATGAAAAAATACACAGGCGCTTCGACCGCAGCTTTAGGGACCCGCTAATCCGGCGAGATAGAATTCGGATTTCCGCACGCCGGCGTGTCCGACAAACTTCAGTTTGTCGCGATCTGCCGACAGTTGCAGTGAAATCACGCCGACAAACTGAAGTCTGTCGGACAGGAGGGCGGAAATGTTCGTGAGAACTCTGTGGTTGATTGTTTTGTTGATGGTTTCGTCGTCGGCGTTCAGTTCCGCGCAAGTGAGAGGCCCGATTGATCTCCCGGTTGAGATGGATGTTCCGATCGCGCCGACGCCGTTCAAGGCCGATCGCAAAACTCATCTGGTCTACGAGCTTCATCTGACCAATTTTGGTTCGAGCGAGCTGGCGCTCACGCGAGTCGAGGTTCTGGGCGTTGACGGCAACCCGCTCGCTGCGTATGAGGGAGCCGAGCTCACCACGCGTCTCGCGCGACCCGGAGTGTCGCCCGGTAACCAGGAGAAACATCGAGTTGGCGGCGGGATGCGCGCGATCGTTTACGTCTGGCTTACTATAGATGGACCATCTCCGCCTTCCGTGTTGCGCCATCGAGTCACCGCCTCGTTGATTATTCCTCCTGCAAACGCCGGCGGCGACTCGGCAGCCAAACCCGAGCCGATTGACGTAAAGGG
>CAZOOE010000837.1:0-2233 GCA_964581275.1 uncultured Clostridia bacterium | reverse complement strand
ATAATAACTGGCTCATCGCATCATGGGAGCAACTCAAACCAGCGTCTAAGGCGAAATCTGCGGGCTATGCCACCAGCAGCGAGCTTTTTAAGAAACGCCTGGAGGCGTATGTTGTAGAGTTTCTAAAACGAAACCCGACTGTTAGCACGTATCTGGGAGGCGCCGACCTCGATCGAGCGCTGACGGAGGTTGATGGAATGCTGCGGGATCACTCGGCAGCAGCCCTGAAAGTGGAAGACCTGTGGTTGGAAAGTACGCAAAAGTGTTTGCAGAATGTCGATCCGGCGTCACTGTCGGCAGATTTGCGAATCGACCGCAACGTGGCCTTGGCGCAGATTGGTTTCATATTGCATCAGCATCAGGTCAGGCGCTATCAGGAACGGGCGCTTGACACTTATACAGATGAGCCATTCCGAAGCATCAACTGGCAGCGGCAGGGAATGACGCTCACCGGCGATAAGACCTACGGTACGGACGAGGAATGGTCGCTTGTTTCCAAACGCCTGAAAGCCATTCCGCAGTTCATGAAAACGGCAGAAGAACAGCTACTCGCAGGCATCAAGTCGAAAAACGTACCAGATCCGCGGATGCTCAAGCGCAACGGTATCGAGACCGCGACGCTCGACGCGGAGTATTTTTCCGAAACACTTCCCAGACTGGCAAGCGAGCGCATCAGAGGTCCGCAGCGAGCAGCTTTGCTCTCTCAGATCCGAGATAACTCAAAAGAGGCTGCGGCGGCGTATCGAGGTCTGCGCGACTTCATAGCCGTAACTTTCTTCGAGGATTTAAAGGCCAGAAAAATCAAGGCCGACTTTGCTTCAGACCGATTCGCGATGGGTGAAGCCGAATACGACTGGTCGCTAAAGAACAATTTCCGCATCGACAAGACGGCGTCTCAACTCTACGAGGAAGCTTTGCCGATTATTGAAGGGACGCAAAGGCAGATGATCGATCTGGCACGGGAAATAGCCGACACGCACGGTTGGAGGCTTCGTACCGACGGTCCACTCCTGGTTAGAGCCGTCTTCGACGAGTTATCGAAAGACTATCCGAAGTCGGACGCAGAGATGATTTCATGGTACCGCGATGCGGCGTTTCGCCTGGTGGATTTCGCGCGAAAGACGGGAGTTTTCGAAGTACCAGCCGACTACAAACTCGACGTCATCGAGACACCGCCACCCTTGCAAGCTGCCATCGACGGGGCAGCTTATTATCCGGCACCTCCGTTCAAGAAGACCGGTGTTGGCCACTACTACTTAACGCCAACGCACAACGACATCGGCGCCCTGAGATCTAACAATCGGTCTGCGCTGCCCTACCTGTCCTCACACGAAGGCTTTCCCGGTCACGATTGGCATTACAAGATCATGACGAAACATCGAGCCGAGATCTCAGGCGTTCGTTGGCTGACTCCGGGAGCAGTGGAGGATTCCTCGTCGATGTGGGAAGACTCGATGGCAGCAGAAGGCTGGGCGTTCTACGCAGAAGCACTGATGGGAGAGCCACAGCCGGGAGCGCCCCAAGGCGCGTACACTCCGGGAGAAAGGCTCTACCAGTTGCAGGGTAAATTGCTTCGTGATTTTCGGGTTCGCATTGATACGGGAGTCCACACAGGTAAAATCAGTTACGACGACGCCGTTGACTTGTTCTCGCAAATTGTCGATTTCCTCCCGGGCTCTTGCCGCGACCCCAAGGCGATCGGAAACGCGGATAAGCGTGCAAGCTGCAAGTCGTCCGAAGCCGCGATTTTTCGTTATTCAAAATGGCCGACTCAAGCTATTACGTATCGGCTTGGGAAGGAGCAGATCTACGCCTTGCGAGACGAAGCTTCAAAGCTGCTCGGTGACCACTTTTCCGCCAAAACGTTCCATCTGCTCTTCATGAGATTCGGCACAGTTCCCCCGGAATATTTTCGTGAAGAGCTTTTGCACGAGATTCGTGCTGCAAAATGACGCCTGCGGATTTTAGAGGTACGATGGAAACATCGGGATCATTTCGAAGCCAGCTTCGTGCCATCGTCCTACTCGACCGCAACACAGCCGACGGCGCGAAAAACAGGAAGAATTAGCCCATCCGCCTCCTCGCTGTGTGGATTGAGATACAACAGATCTACCTGCCGTTCCCATCGGCGAGGGAAGACCAGGGAACGGCGACGTAGAATGGGTGGCAAGAACTACGACAATTCGAACCGGAACCGAAGTGTAGCTAATACATGGCTGAAAGAGCTGCCGCC
>CAZOOE010000836.1:0-2234 GCA_964581275.1 uncultured Clostridia bacterium | reverse complement strand
CCGTTTTGTTTCAGTTTTTCGGAGAACATATTCGCCGCACTTGGCCTCGTTGGCTTTGTTTCCGGTTGTCCTGTTTGCGGATCGAACTTCGAGCTCGGCCAAACGCCGTTCCAGCTTCTCAATTCGGTCGAGCAACAGGCGCTCACGCTCCGTCGACTCAGATGATGGGGCCGATGGCGCCGGTACTGCCACATTGGACACTGTTGTAGTGGTAACGGGTTTCGACCTGCTTTCGCCCGCCTGTTGAGCCCGCGCGACGGATGAAACAGAAATAACAGTGATAATCGCAGCGCTGATAGATCTGATGAGAAAGGCTTTCATTTGGGTGAGTTCTCCTTAAAATGGCCGAGTTTTTGCCTGAGGCGGGATCTTAGATGATTACGCAATGCGTCTTTTCGATAAGCTATCCTGCTGAAACCCGGCTCCCTTTGGGGATTTTGGCCGCTCGAGTTAAGGGCTGTTTCGTGCTTGCGGGCAATGTCGAGTCGCTCGTGGGTTTGGACATAGTTGCGAAACCGCGTCATGGTGAATCCTCCTACGAAGTCAGCAAGAGCATCCGCTAGCGTCTTTTCGCGCATCTTCTGAAAAATCCTCTGCAAGCTTTACAAACCTCCCAAGTTTGAGTTTGTGAAGCGTCTTGTTTCCGTTATGCTGCTGACACTCAATGACTGAGACTTCGTCTTCGTCGGCAATGCCAGCGTCCTCAACAGCTTTCTTTATTTCTGACCAAGTCATCGTGTTTCACCTCCTGTGAAACGAACGTCGTTTTTAACAATTCTCACTAACCTAGCCTGAAGGGGTCCGGATCAGGGTGGTCATCGAAACCGGACTTTGGCGGACCTGCGCGGGTATCAACGTCCGGGCTCCACAGCAGCCAGGCATTATCGTCGGCTAACTTTGGGGGCGACTCGCGATCTCTATGAAGGTTCATCGGTTTGACGTAACGTCCCCCTTTGGACCGGCCCAGCGAAAGGAACCAGTGGAGAAGGACAAACAGGACCAAAGTCAACAAGAACACGCCCGCGATTCCGATCATTTGATTGCTCATGATGCTCCATCCGAGCTCTCTTCCAGACAAGTGCAATCGGCGGCACGAGGTCGAGACAGTTTGAGGCTAACACCAAGCGCATAAGTATGGTGTCAAAGCTTCATCAAAAGTTCGTAAAGAATTCGGGGAAGGCCTGTGTTACTTGCGGGTGGGTTTGACGGTGCCGCTCCGGCCATTTTTGCTGCGAATCTGTTCGTCGTGGTCTTTATGCTCAAGCTTGTAGAAGTCAAGCATTACATCCGCCTGACCGCGCAGGTCCCGCTCGAGCCGATCTAATGCGACTCGAACCACATCTCGATGGCGCACGCGCTGCCGGGCCGGAACCTTACTGACTTGCAGCCAGATTTTGTGTATCAAACTGATGTCATCGACGGTCAGATCAGGAGCATGCGCTCCGAGGTAAACACTGTGCTCCTGGTCGTCAGGTCCTGCTATTTTGAACCACACTTGCCGGCGTGGCTTTTCCGGCAACCTCTCCCAGGCACGGCCAAGCTCTCGCGCCTGTTCCTGTGGGCTCATCTTGGGTGATGAACCGGCAACGATCTCAGCCGCGTCCAGCCGCACAGCGGTCTGAGCGACCGCGTCGAAGACATTTGTCGTCGGAACGACGACCAATTCAACCGGCTTGCCATGCTTTTCTGCGAGGGCAACAACTCGCGTAAACAGTCGTCTCTCGTAGTCAGAGAATGGGGCGCTGTCATAAATATCACGTTCTCCGGCATCTGGTCCCTTGATCAGCCGCGCGGTCACTACCACTATGTCCTGGGCTTCGGTATCGGTTCGCTCGAGCACGTAATCGAGATGAGACAGCGTGTTGAAATCCCGCACGGCAACCAGCACGCTGCCCGGACGCACGTGAACGGTGTCAAGGCTTACGTCAGCCTGATAGTTGAGCGTGAACTGATCCAGGGCCGCGATTGATTTGTCGAGTTTGCGTTGGTTGATGTGTTCCGAAACCGTGAAGATCGTGAAGAAGACAATGGTGAAACTCAGCCCCCAGATCGTCGCCACCTCCTTGGTGATCAGATTGATTCCGGCCACCGAAAAGAGAGCCGCCGCAATTAGACCCAATCCGATTGGAAGCTCGTTGCCATCAAGTCTGATATTGAAAGGAACTTTCCACTCACGAGGTGATTTATCCTTGAAACGCAGGACAAGCATAGCGAGCCCTTTAAACGCGAACGAC
>CAZOOE010000835.1:0-2241 GCA_964581275.1 uncultured Clostridia bacterium | reverse complement strand
CTGCTTCACGTAGGCTAGCCAGATCATTCTTGCCCGCAAAATCGACCTCGTTGATACGACCGCACGTTCCGAAGACGTCGAGCAGCATCTCATGGATGAGTCGCCGATACTCGCCCCTGCGAACGGTCTTTATCAACGTGCCGTCGACGTCGAACAGCACTACTCGCGTGTCACTGGATAACTCAAACATTGAATCTGAAATGAACCACATCGCCGTCCTGCACGATGTAATCTTTACCTTCCAACTTGAGCTTGCCCAGCTCGCGACAACGCGCTTCGCTGCCAAGTTCCGCGAGGTCCTCAAACCGAGTAACCTCGGCCCTGATAAAGCCGCGCTCGATGTCCGAGTGAATCACGCCGGCCGCCTTGTGGGCGCTGGTTCCGCGCTTGATTGACCACGCACGGCATTCGTCTTCCCCTGAGGTCAAAAAGCTGATCAAGTCGAGCAGCGAGTACGCCGCGCGAATAAAGCGGTGCCGCGCCGATTCGGTGATTCCGAGATCTTGAAGGAACTCGCGCTGCTCTTCAGGCGCCAGCTGTGCGATCTCCATTTCGACTTTTCCCGCCATCGCGATCGCGCTTAACTTCTTTGATTCAGCCAGTTCCTGGATCGGCCCGGGCACTCCTTCTCTCACCGCCTCCTCTCGCTGGTTTAGCAATAAGAGCAACGGCTTTAGGCTCAAGAACCGAAACCCGGCGACAAGCGAGAGATCCTCGTGAGTGAGTTCTACATCCCGGAGGGGGTGTTCGGTCTCGAGAGCAGCCTTCAGTCGCTCCATCAACTCGCTCTCCCGCGCAGAGTCTTTCTCCTTTTTCAAACGTGTGATTCGATTCTCAATCTGTACGAGATCGGTCAACATCAGTTCATCGTCAAACGAGCGAATATCGCGCGAGAGATCGACCTCTTGCAACAGAATCGGATTGTCAAACGCGCGGACGACGTGGACTAGTGCGTCGGCCTCGCGCATGTGTTGAACCAGCTTCGGGTCGAGACCCGATTGAGCCTGCTCAGCGTCCTCTACTTGCGGACCGGCGACGTCGACAAAGCCGATCTCCGCATAAGTCTTCTTTTTTGGTTTGAAGATCTCCGCGAGCTTATCGACACGTTGATCGGGGACTTTTATTACTCCGACGTTGGCCTTCTCGCGCGCCCCGTAGCCGCCCACTTCAGCGGCGAGTCCGGTGAGCGTATTGAAGATGGTCGTCTTGCCCGACCCGGCGAAACCTACGAGTCCAACTTTCATGGTTCACCCCATGAAGAAGAAGTCAGGCGTCAGGAGTCAGAATGGAGGATGAGTAGCTCTCGAATAACTTGCAGCCAGAACAAACTGGTGCGCTTTCTGCCAAACCACCACATCCTGAAACGTCCTCGCGGGTGGTCTTTGCACCATCTCCCGTTCCGCAACTCCTGACTTCTGACTTCTGACTTCTGACTATCTCATTCTTAGATCCTGCCCCGTCATTTGCTCGGGCTTGGGTAGCCCGAGTATCCCCAGCACTGTCGGGGCGACATCCTGCAACGAACCTCCCTCACCCAGCTTCCAGTGATGATCGCCGCCAATCAAGATAACCGGAACCGGGTTAGTCGTGTGCGCGGTGAATATTTGAACGGTCACCGGATCAATCATCTGCTCGGCGTTCCCGTGATCAGCGGTGATGATCACCGTCCCGCCCTTTGCTCGCGCCGCTGCCACTACTTTCCCGAGACACTGGTCGAGCACCTCAATCGCTTTTACCGTCGCCTCCAGGTTGCCTGTATGACCGACCATATCAGCGTTCGCGTAGTTCATAATCATCACGTCGAAGCGCCCGCTTCCAATCTGATTCACAGCCTCATCGGTGATCCCATACGCGCTCATCTCAGGCTTGAGATCATAGGTCGCAACCTTGGGCGACGGGATCAAGATTCGTTCCTCGCCCGGAAAAACCGGCTCGACTCCCCCGTTGAAAAAGAAGGTGACGTGAGCGTACTTTTCGGTCTCCGCAATACGCAGGTTTTTAAGTCCGGCGTCGGCAAAGACATCGGCGAGAATCTGATCGTGGTGCTCGGGCCCAAACGCCACCGGCAGCAAGAACTGGCGATCGTAGTATGTCATGCAGGTGAATCGGATCTGCGGTTGTGGCCCTCGATCAAAGAAAGTAAAATCGCGCTCGGTAAATGAGCGCGTGATTTGCCGGGCGCGATCGGAATGGACGTTGAAGAAGTTAAAGCTGTCGACGTCACCGATGATAGCCGCTCGC
>CAZOOE010000834.1:0-2248 GCA_964581275.1 uncultured Clostridia bacterium | reverse complement strand
CCACAACACTGACTGCACTGGCAGACCCCTCGGCGTAATGAGGACTACACTCGACGAGAACCGGCCGCTCGCGTGCGGCCTGCAGCCAAAGCCGCAAGGCCGCGGACCGTATTGTCGCCGATCCAGCTGATAGTCACGATTCCGTATGGCCAAAATTGAAACTGCAGCAAGAACGAGCGGTTAGGACTTGTCCAAAAATAACATTTACAATAGATAAGTAAATTCATACATTCGGTGATATCGTGTAATTCCAGTCGCCTTGGAACGAATGATGGGAGATGTTGATTGCGGTAAATTGAGCATCGGAAACTTTGATGCCTTTAGGATATTTATTCTCGTCAAGTTCGGCGCGCACTGTAAGGCCCGTATCTGTCCTTGTCGCGGCAATTAACTGGACCACGGTTCGGTAGCTGCGCAAAGGCTTACCGCGCCAGTTCATACTGATGAATGAGAAGAGACGGTGCTCAACTTTATTCCATTTGCTAGTGCCCGGCGGCAGATGGCAAACCGTGATCGGCAGTTTAAGCTCGTTGGCCAAGTGCTGTAGTTCGATTTTCCACAATCGCGTGCGGTAACCGTTGCTACCGCCACCGTCCGCTGCAATCATCAGTCGTTTGGCTTTGGGGTAGCGCTTGCGTCCCATAACTCGCCACCAGCGGCGGATAGCGTTGACGGCAAAACTGGCCGTGTCGTGATCTGTGCCAACGCTGATCATAAACGCCGTAGGGGACCGCGCGTTTTAGCTTGGGATCGATAAAGTCGTGAACGTTGACAGCTTCCGGACGACCCTTCGGTCGCCATTCCCGACCATGATTCTTGAAATTTCCTATGATTTCTTTTTTCTTGGTATCGCAAGAAATCACTGGCTGACGGGCCTTTAAGAAGGCCCTTGACTGCTCATCAATGTATTGAAACTGGGCATCTCTATCAACATGTTGTCGACCTTCTTTAGTCTTGCTGTTTGCCTGGAGGCTATAGTCCATGCTGCGCAGCAGCTTGCCGACAGTCATCGGAGAAACTTTGTGACCCAGTTTTTTCAACTCCTTCTCAAGATTGCGCAGACTGCGGGCGGTCCACAGAATGACCCGCATCGGGTCGCCTCGAGTCACTGGTTGTACAAGCCGCTTAAGATCGGTCAAGAGAGTCGGGTTCTGAACTTCCTTGGCCTTGCGTCCGCCTCCAACTTTTCGAGTGCGTCCAGGCCCAGCAGAACTTTTGTTACGAATGTCGAAAATGCCGCGGTAAATCGTTGGGCGCGCGAGGCCTGTAATCCGCGCCATCAAGCTGACGCCGCCACGACCAAGCGCCAGCGCTTCGGCAGCCGCAAAGCGCCGTCGACCCTGCTCGTCCAGAACAGGAGCGACCTCTTTATACCGCTTGCGTATCGCGCGCTCTTGCGCGGCCCGAATCATTCTGTCAAGTTACGTTGAGTGATTCGGTCGTGTGAATCCCCTTTCAGATCATTATTTCTCGCTGTGATAAAAAGAACTCACGGGTCGGGCCCGAGACAATTCGTCAAATGTCCCCTAAACGAAGACATCAACTGTAAGTGTTATTTATGTACAAGCCCTTACGGCGATTTCGCTGGCTTGGCCTCGAGACAATGGTCACATACATCAAGTTGGGATTTCTCCTGAAGGCCAGATCCACGTCGCTGCGGATGGTGGTCTGTTTCGTCAAATTGGAGACGTTTGGAAACGGCTCGAGATCCTGGATGACGGCGGGCGCGCCTGGGCGGCAACAAACGTCCTGGCTGTTGGGTTCGATTCAAAAGGACACCTTTGGTTTGGGTCTAAAGCCGGCGCAGGATGCTTAACGCCCAATGGTTGGAAGTTTTACCGGGGCAAAGATGGATTACCCTGGTCGGATTTCACCTGCATCGCTGCAGGACCAGATGGTGATGTTTGGTTCGGCACGAAATTGGGCGCGATTCATTTCGATGGAAAGGAGTGGCATTACCGTCAGGGGCGCTGCTGGCTGCCCAATGATGAAGTGCTGCAGGTCGGAGTTGATAGCAAAGGCAATGCATGGTTCGCAACCGGAGGTGGCGTTGGCACTATCGAGCGGCGCACGATGACATTGGCCGGGAAAGCGGAAATTTACGAGCAGGAAATAGAGCGCTACATAAAACGGACACCTTTAGGTTACGTGGCCGAAGCCCACCTGCACAAGCAAGCCGATAAATCGAGCGCAGACCCGCAGGATAGTGATAATGACGGCCTCTGGACGGCAATGTATGGAGCAGGCG
>CAZOOE010000833.1:0-2256 GCA_964581275.1 uncultured Clostridia bacterium | reverse complement strand
GACGCGACTTGCGACCCGCGCTTTTTATCCTGTTTGGCGCGGTCGCCCTCGTTTTGCTGATTGCGGGCGCCAACATGGCTGGCCTACAACTCAGCCGCGTGACCGGCCGTCAACGAGAGCTCACCATTCGCTCCGCGCTCGGCGCAACCCGCTGGGCGCTGGTGAGGCAGTTGCTCATCGAAAACATCTTGCTCGCGCTTCTCGGAGGTGCAGTGGGGCTGATAACCGTGGCCCTGAGTCTCAATGCCATAGTCGCGCTGATTCCGCCCTCCAGTTTCACTGCGGAGACCCGGTTCTCGGTCGACGGCCGCGTGCTGGGGTTCACCGCGATTGTTTCGCTGGGCGCCGGGATCCTGTTTGGTCTTGTGCCGGCGTGGCAAGCTTCGCGATCGAGCGTCAACGATCTCCTCAAGGCAGGGGTTCGTGGCTGGAAACGAAGCCGATTTTCGCCGCGCCTACGCGATCTGCTTATCACTCTCGAGGTAGCCGTTGCGTTGGTACTGGTGACCGCGGCGGCACTGTTGCTCAAGAGTTTTGTCTCGCTACACCGAATTGACTATGGGTTTGATCCCCATCAGGTACTAGTCGTTGGAATCAACCTGCCTGAAAGGTCCCACGACGCGCGAAAATCCGCGGGCTATTTGCAGGCCATCGTCGAACGGGTCCAGGGGTTACCCGGCGTGGCATCGGCGAGTGCCTCGAAGACGCTGCCATTTGTCTCCCCGCCCCGGACTACTCCGACGACTCTGCTCGACCGGCCGTTGCCTCAGAAGATCGAAGACGTGCCGGTGTTTCGATTTGGCATCGTTAGCGCCGGATATTTTTCAACGCTTCGAATCCCACTCGTTCGAGGCAGGCTGCTGAGCGACCTCGACGGGCCGTCCAACCTGCCCGTCGCAGTAATCAACGAGACCGCGGCAAAGCGCTTCTGGGAGGGCGATGACCCGGTCGGTCGCATGATCCAACTTGGACCACCCGAGCATCTGGTCGAGGGTGCCATTCCGCCAGGATTCCGATTTCCGCGCGTGCAGGTTGTGGGTGTGGTCGGAGATGTGAAGCTTGACTCGCTTGATCAGCGAGTCGAGCCGCAGGTGTACTCGAGCTTTGTTCAACTCGCGGCGACAGACCCTCCTATGCTTTGGGGGGCCATACGGATCGCTGTGCGATGTGAGCGGGATCCTGCGACGATGATCTCGGCGGTGCGAAGCGTCGTTTGGTCGGTCAACAAAGACCAGCCGGTGTCGAGCATTTCGACGATCGAAGACTTATATTCGCAGTCGATCGAACAACCTCGAATGGCTTCGACGTTGATGGGTCTGATGGCCGGTCTCGCCGTCGTTTTGGCGGCAGTGGGCATCTACGGTGTGATCTCCTATTCGGTAGGAGAACGAAGACACGAGATCGGTATTCGGATCGCGGTTGGAGCCGACTCGCGTGCGATTTTCAGACTGGTGGTCGGTCGAGTCATGTGGTGTGTGTTTGCAGGCATTGTCGTGGGAATCGGATGTGCGCTCACCCTGACAGGAGTCCTAGAGAATCTACTTTACGGCACGCCGCCGCGGGATCCGATCGTTGTCGCCGCCGTATCGATGGTCCTGCTGTCAACCGGTTTGCTGGCGAGTTGGCTGCCCGCAAGACGTGCGACGAGGATCGATCCGATGACCGCGCTGCGCTGTGACTAACGGAGTCGGTCGGATTTCGTGCCGGTTTGTGAGCTCGTCCGATAATACAACGACCTGTGGAGAATCATTGTGAATCGAGCTCGTATTCTTGCCTGGCGTATTCGCGGACTGTTTGGGAAGGATCGACTCGACAGCGATCTCGACGAAGAGGTGCGTGCGCATTTTGAGATGCTTGTCGACGAGCATCTCGGGCACGGGCTGAGTCCGGACGAGGCTCGCCGAGCGGCGCGGAGGAACTTCGGTGGCATTGAACAAACGAAAGAGGCGTATCGCGACCAAAGAGGATTGCCGATCATGGAAACTCTCATTCAGGACCTTCGATATGGTCTGCGCATGCTGCGCAAAAACCCCGGCTTCACCATCGTCGCGGTGCTGACGTTGGCGCTAGGCATCGGAGCAAACAGCGCAATTTTCAGCGTTCTCGACGCCGTGATGCTGAAGACGCTTCCGGTGCACAATCCCCAGGAGCTCCTCCTGGTAAATTGGACCGCAAAAGACTGGCCGGAGATTGTGGAGGATCTGGAGGGCAGCAATAGGAAGAACCCTAACGGCGGATGGCTAAGTAAGTCGGTGG
>CAZOOE010000832.1:0-2259 GCA_964581275.1 uncultured Clostridia bacterium | reverse complement strand
CAGCGCGAAGCATC
Organism: uncultured Clostridia bacterium; assembly: GCA_964581275.1. GTDB lineage: Bacteria > Acidobacteriota > Blastocatellia > UBA7656 > UBA7656 > Onstottus_A. The sequence goes on along the minus strand of CAZOOE010000832.1, from coordinate 2,245 downwards.
TGGCCAGAGGAAAATCCGCTCGGAAAGCGCGTGAGGAGGGGTGGCCCGGAGGGCCCGCTCCGTACCATCGTCGGAATCACCGGGAACGTGAGTCACTACGCATTGGATACGCCTCCCGACTTACAAGCGTATGTCCCCGAGGCCCAATGGACAAGCTCTGACATGCAGCTCGTTGTGCGAACTGAGGCCGATACTAAAGCCACGCTCGAGTCGGTCCGGACGGCGATCTGGACGGTGGATAAGGATTTGCCAATCTATCGCGTCGCGATGATGGAGCAGCTTGTCCAGGGCTCGGTTGCACAACGCCGGTTCATCGTCGTCTTGCTGAGCGCGATGGCGGTTTTAGCAGCGACGCTTGCCGCGCTCGGCATATACAGCGTGATGTCTTATTCGGTCACTCAGCGCACACAAGAGCTCGGGATACGGATGGCTTTGGGAGCTCAGACGGGCGATGTGCTGAAGCTTGTCGTCGGGCAGGGAATGTTACTGACGCTCGGTGGTATAGCGGTGGGCGTCACCGCATCTCTGGCCCTGACGCGCGTAATGTCGAGCCTGTTATTCGGGATCGGCGCAACCGATCTGGTGACATTCGCGGCCATTTCGCTGGTTGTCGCCGGATTGGCTCTGGGAGCCTGCCTCGTGCCAGCTCGCAGGGCGATGAAAGTTGACCCGTTGGTCGCGCTGCGATACGAATAACAATCCGCGTTGACGCTTGATTGAGACCCGTTCGGCTTAGCGTCTTTGCGTCTTTGCGCCTTAGCGTCTTAGCGTGTGACTGCGTTTTCGTCGATGCAACCACCGGTTCGCGCGAAGACGCCGGGCAGCTAACTCGCGAAGGAAACCAAGGCCGAACTACGAACGGCTCAGCCCCCCAAAGCAACCAGAACCCTCGAAGTGGCGTCTATGCCTTCGCGCGTTGACTTTCCAGACCGAGTTTGAACAAAAAGTTGAGACTTTCCCATCGAGCCTCGTTTCAGTATTGTATGCACGTGACAACCACCGATAACGCGCTGCCTCAGGAACAATCAATAGCCAGATTTATTCGACGAGTCGCGATATTGATCAGCGTCCGATACGCGCTTATGTTCACTACGATTTGGGGCTTCCTCTGCGGCGTTGCAGTCCTCGCCATTCGGGCCGCCACTGGGCGGCCACACGTTCAGTCGATCTGGATTTTCGCGGGTCTCGTTCCTTGCGTGGCGGTGGCGATTTTTCTCGCGCGGACGCGGCTGCCGGATCGCAGTGCAGTTCGAGCACTTCTTGACAACCGTAATCGATGCGGAGGCCTTTTGATGGCTTCCGAACGTGTCGAGCTTGGCGACTGGCATTCGCGGATCCCTTCGATCCTCGAGCCTCGGGTGCGCTGGCGAGCGAACCGGGCGGTGGCGCTCGCGCTTGCGTCGGCGTTGTTCGTTTCGGTCAGCTTCTTGATTCCCTCGCGCCCGGGACTCGCTGCTGATCGCCCGCTCGACATCGCCAAGGAGATCGGAGAACTCGCCACCGACATTGACCTGCTGAAGAAAGAAGACATCATCGACAGCACCCAGGTCGAGTCGCTGGAAACAAAGCTCGATTCAATCAGCGCCGAGGCCAGGAGCGAAGACCCAGCTAAAACCTGGGAAGCGCTGGACCACCTTCAGAACACTGTCGCAAAAACCGCGGAGGAAGCGGCCGAAAAGATGGCCCGCGACAATGAACGGCTCGCCGAGGCGGAGGCACTCAGCGAAACACTCGCCCAGGGTGGATCGGCAATCGATTCGAAGCTAATGTCCGAAGCAATGAAGGAGCTTCAATCTCAGATGGAAGCTGCGGCCGGTAGTGATCGAGGCGCGCCTACAATCCCAAACGATTTGCTCAAAGACTTGAAGTCGGGGACGCTCAGCAAGGAACAACTCAGGCAACTCGCGGGCGCGCTGAAACAGAACAAGGCGGAAATCTCAAAGCGACTTGGCAAGCTCCGCGATAGCGGGATGATCGATCTTAAGACGCTCAAGCAATGTGAGAAGGCCGGACAATGCGATAGCACCGGGCTCGCGGAGTTTCTGAAAGAGAACGCGGCCAACATGACGGTCCCTGAAATGATGAACTCCTGGGGCCGAGGAGGGGTCGATCGCGGCCGCGGCGATGCGCCGATGACTTGGGGCGATCGTTCTTCCGAGCGAGGCGCGAAGTTTAAGGAGCAGGTGCTTCCGTCGTCGCTTGCGGGTCTCAAAGACAGCGAATTGATCGGTCGAAGCACCGGTGC
>CAZOOE010000831.1:0-2263 GCA_964581275.1 uncultured Clostridia bacterium | reverse complement strand
GCTGACGGGGAATATCGCTGGTTTCTGATTCGCACGGTGCCGCTGCGCGACGAGCGCGGAAACATCGTGAAATGGTATGGAACTAGTATAGACATTGAGGACCGAAAGCGGGCGGAGGATGACCTAAAGAGGCAGAAGGAAATCCTGCAAAAGATATTTGATAGCGTTCCAGCCATGATCGGATTTGTCGGGCCAGATGGCAAGATCAAGCTCGCCAACCGGGAATGGGAGCGCACGTTGGGATGGACCCTGGAAGAAGTACTTAGACAAGACCTGGACGTTTTTGCCGAGTTATATCCCGATCCCAGTTACCGTCAGGAAATACTGAATTTCGTGTTCAGCTCAAATGGTGACTGGGACGATTTCAGAACCAGAGTAAGAGACGGGCGGGTGATCGACACGTCCTGGGCCAACGTTCACCTCTCCGATGGAACAACCATCGGCATTGGACGCGATATCACTGACTTTAAGCGGGCGGAAGAAGCGCTACAGAAATCGCGCGACCAGCTACGCGCCCTCGCGGCACGGGTCCAGAGTGTCCGGGAAGAGGAGAGGACCAGAGTGGCACGTGAGATCCATGACGAACTTGGCCAGGCTTTGACGGCCATCAAGATTGACCTGAGCTCTTTAAGTCACGGGCTGCCGGCAGATAAGAAACGCCAGTCTGAATCGATCCTTAAACTCGTCGGTGAGACGATTCAGGCCGTGCGACGAATCTCCACGGAATTGAGGCCGGCGATTCTCGACGCCGTAGGTCTTGTGGCCACCGTCGAATGGGCGGCCGGCGATTTCGCAACTCGCACCGGGACAAAGTGCCAATTGGACTTACCGCAGGATGATGTCGTCATCAGCAAAGATTGCGCTACGGCATTGTTTCGCATCTTCCAGGAGACCTTGACCAATGTCGCGCGGCACGCGAACGCGACGGAGGCAAACGTGCGCCTCGCCGAGAACGACGGCAATCTGACCCTGGAAGTTCACGATAATGGCGGAGGGGTTAGCGAAGAACAACTTGCCGCAGGCAGCTCGCTTGGGATCCTTGGGATGCGAGAGCGAGCTCGGCTGCTCGGAGGCGAGGTCACCATTGCCGGCACTCTCGGAGCGGGCACCACCGTGAGAGTCCGGATTCCCGAGACCCATCCCACGCCGCCGAAGGACGACAAGTGATCAGGATCCTTATCGCCGATGACCATCCCATCGTACGGAGGGGGCTGAAAGAGATTCTCGTGCGCGAGCTCGAAGGCGCGACCTGTGGCGAAGCTGGTAATGCACAGCAGGTTCTTTCCGAGGTACAGAGCCATGACTGGGACCTGTTAATCCTGGACGTGACGATGCCAGGGCGCAGCGGCCTTGACGTTCTTCGGGACCTCAGGAAGCTGCGGCCCAAACTACCCGTGTTGGTCTTGAGCATGCATCCTGTAGACCAGTTGGGCAAGCGGTCGCTAAGAGGTGGAGCTTCCGGTTACATGAATAAGGAAAGCGCGCCCGAGGAATTGATCGGGGCCGTCCGTAAAGTGCTTGCGGGCAGCGTGTACGTGAGTCCATTGTTGGCTGAGAGGTTGGCGTCGGATTTACGCGCAAATCCAGAACGACTCCTTCACGAAACTCTGTCCGAGCGGGAATTCGAGGTTCTGCGGATGCTCGCCTCAGGGAAAACAGTAACCGAGATCGCGGCGGAGCTGCATCTGAGCTTGCCGACCGTCAGTACACATCGCGCTCACATTTTGGCAAAGATGAACATGACGAGCACAGCAGCCCTGATTAGCTACGCCGTGCACAATCGCCTTGTAGATTGAAAGATGCGACGAATCAGTCCTTCCCTGCGAAGATCACGTTTTCTAGGTTTGTATACAGCGTAACCCAATCTAACTCACCCATCCTCGAACAAAGTATGACCCGCTTTCCTAAGTATTTCGAGAGTGAAATCCGATCTCCGTTGATAGTGTTCTCCTCCAGCACTGAGTAATGTTAAGAGGGGAGCGATAAATCAAAGCGCTGATTGCATTAGATGACAGAAGACGGCGTTGGAGAATGCGTTGAAACGACTCAAGAAGCAATACGGACCCGAGAGCGTGATCCACTGGCGCGTCAGTAACACAATCACCGTTTGCAACATACTCGCTGGTGTATTGATCTGCCGACATGTCAGCCCCTACAACCCCTCACTTCAAATGTGAAGTGAGAATGCGGCTTTTTACCGAGTACAACGCCGCGATCCATCGTGCCATCGAAATGCAGCGCCCGCACCTTACCGCCTTGAAGT
>CAZOOE010000830.1:0-2281 GCA_964581275.1 uncultured Clostridia bacterium | reverse complement strand
GCAAGCCGGTGTCGAAGCCGCGAAAGCTGAGATAGCGCAAGCGGAAGCAAACATCGAGGCAACGCGAGCAAACATCGCAAACGCGCGCGCGAGTGTGCAAGCCGCTAATGCCGATGTCGTTCGCACGCGATTGGAAAAGGAACGTCAGGCAGCACTTGTTGAGTCGGCTTCCGCAACTCGGCAGAAGCTCGAACAGGTTACCGCTGATGAAGCGCGATTCGGCGCGCAGCTCGAAAGCCGAAGAGCCGACCTGGCCAAGACCGAGTCCCTGCTCAGTCTGAGACAAGCGCAATCTCAACAGGCGCGCGCCGGTCTTGTCAGCCGGCAGTCCGAGTTGGAGGCCCAGCGTAAACAGCGCGGGGTGCTCGATGCTCAACAGCTGCAGCTGAACGCCGACCTGAGAGCTAAGGAAGCAGCAGTGACAGTTGCGCGCACCAACCTCGAATATACGCGTATCGTCGCGCCATCGGACGGCATAGTTGGAGAGCGTAAGGTTCGCGTCGGGCAACTTGTCAGCCCGGGAACTCAAGTTATTTCCCTCGTCGAGAAAGATACCTGGGTGCAGGCGAACTACAAAGAGACGCAGCTCACCAACGTTCGAAAGGGCGATTCAGCGCTGATCACCGTAGACACCTTTCCTGGTCTCAGGCTGAAAGGCCACGTTGAGGAAATCGCTCCCGCGAGCGGCTCTCAATTCGCATTGCTGCCGCCTGACAATGCTTCGGGCAATTTCACAAAGATCGTGCAAAGAATTCCGGTAAAGATAGTCATTGAGCACGATCAGCGTGAGCTTGATCGGTTGCGACCTGGTATGTCGGTCATCGTTGACATCAATGCATCGGGTAAGAAGAGCGAAGACGCGACTGAGAGGGAACAACCGTGAGTGCAGTAGCGACCGCCGCAGCTGACAGAAGCTCCCAACCGGTTCAGGCCTATCGCCCCTTTCGTCTGCTCGAAGTCAAAGCTAATCCGTACATTGGCACGTTCGGCGTCTTTCTTGGAGCAGGGATTTCTACGCTCTTTGGGAGATTGTTAAGCGTCGGGCTGCCGGACCTGCGTGGCGCGCTCGGCTTCGGCGTCGACGAAGGGGCATGGCTTCCGACCGCGTACAGTATGGGACTCATGTTTATGGGACCGTTTTCGGTCTTCCTCGGTGGTCTCCTGGGGGTAAGGCGTGTTCTCCTGTTCGCAACGCCTATCTTCATTGCAGCTTCCATCCTGCTGCCGTTTTCACCAAACCTGACGGTGATGCTCGCGCTTCAAGTGATCGCCGGAATTTCATCCGGTACCTTCTATCCGCTCACCATGACATATGCGCTGAGGAGCTTGCCGTTGCGCTACGCGATTTACGGCATCGGTGTTTACTCGATGGATATCCTGCCTGCCACGGCGCTTGCGGTACCGTTGGAAGCCTGGTTCACCGAGCACTTGTCGTGGCGTTGGATCTTCTGGATTGGCGCGCTGCTGGCGTCCATTATGACGGTATGCATCTACCGCGCGATTCCTCACCCGCCGCCGCGCACTGGACCGAAGCCTGCGATAAATTGGCGAGGCTTTTTGTATTTCAGCCTGGGCTTGAGCCTGGCGTACGCCGTGCTTGATCAAGGCGAGCGATTGAACTGGTTGGAATCGGGAGTCATCGTCGCGATACTCGTGACCAGTGCATTTCTGATCGCTGCGACAATAATTCGACACTGGCTATCACCAAACCCACTGGTCAATATTCCGTTTCTGAAGCTCAGAAACACATTGATCCTTGCGGCCACGCTGTTCTCGTTTCGTTTTGTGCTGCTCGCCATTGCCTTGCTGATTCCGGCCTTTCTCGGCGCTATACAGAGCTATCGACCGCTTGAAACTGGGAGTGTGTTGGTGTGGGGTGTGTTGCCGCAGGTAGTCGTTGGCATCATCGCGGCGTGGCTGATGCGGAGTATTGATAACAGATTGATGGTTGCTGCTGGTTTTGCAATCGTCGCCGTCGCCTGTTTGATAAACACTCGGCTTACGAGCGCCTGGGCTGGGCAGAATTTCTTTGCTTCGCAACTGATAATCGGCGCCGGCCTTTCGGTGACTTTTGTTGCCATGGTCGGATCGTTGGTCCAGCAAGCGGCGAACTCGGGCGCGATGTCGTCACCGATAAATGTTCTCACCTATTCAGCTTTCATTCACACCGTCAGGATCCTTGGAGGTGAGTTGGGAACCGCCTTCATGCAGAGATTCATTACTCTGCGCGAGCAATTCCATTCAAATCTAATCGGGCTGCATGTGGAGGCCGGCAACTGGC
>CAZOOE010000829.1:0-2285 GCA_964581275.1 uncultured Clostridia bacterium | reverse complement strand
TCTACCTCCATGAGGAGGTCTTAGGGGCGGCCTAGATGCTGAGTCAGAAGTTTTCCAAGAGCCAGACATTGTTTTCCAGCGTTCGCTGGCTAAAAGCGAGGTAGCGGCCGTCGGGCGAGGGAACGAGAGATGAAAGCTCATGCGTCCCGCGACCCAGGAGAAGATTAGTCTTCCCGTCCGTCTCAATCCGGAAGATGCCGAAGCCGGCCGCTCGCGACACAGACGCCAAGAAGGCTTTGCCATCTGGTGCCCAAGCGAGATTCACGATTGTCGAATCCTGGGGGAGTGAGACTTCACTTTGTTTCTGATTCTTCAAGTCGACTATCCGAATCCGACCTCGAAGCTGATCGGAGCTTGAGATGGCAATGCGCGAGCCATCCGGTGAGGCAGTGAAGTTTAGCTGATCCGCAGTGCCCAGTTTGGTCCGGGCAAGCTCTTTTCCCAGTCCATGGAGGGGATCAAGAGCATAAAAGACCAATTGTCCCTGCTCGCCACGACTGAAGATGCACGGTGCTGTTGGATTCAGAGGGCAATCAAAGTTGGTCATTGCGGATATAGTGGTCTTGAGCACGACCTCAGAGGTGCCGCCCGAATTGGAGACGCGCATGAGTTCGCCGGTTGATCCCGGCGTCAGAGTATCTGATTGTGACCAGTAGAGAATCGAGGCGCCGTCCGCTGTAAGCTCGGCGCCGCTTAAATCATGCGATCCAGAGATCAACAATTCAGCAGAATCCCGATCCAGTTGCTGCCTGAAGATCTGGCTTGTTCGGTTACGATCGGAAGCGAAAATGATGCTCTTGCTGTCTCGCGTCCAGGTATTCGGAAAGTCAAAACTTTGGGTTAATGTAAGACGTTTCGGGGAATCCAGACGTGTGGCATGGTCCCGGAGTTCTGCAACGTAGAGGTCATACCAGTCCCGTGCCTTGGTCATGGCGAAGCGGTGGCCGTCCTGGGTTGCACTAGGAAACCAAGGAACGAATCCAAACCAATTGGTCAATTCTGCCGGGGCCGAAGAGGCAATTCCCGTTTTTGGGTCTGTGCGGATAGCCCAGAGATTCACCGCGATTGTAGAAGAGGGATCGTCCAGTTGAAAGAGAAGGCGGCCATCGCGCATCCAGAGGAGCTTAAAAGGGGGACCGCACCGGACCGGGCTGGCAGAATAAACGGAGCTTGGCCGCCCCGCTTCCAACGGTATCGTCTCGATCGAGCCACCCAGGAATCCTCCTCCGACTTTTGCCTTGATATAGGCTAGTCGTTTGCCGAGCGGTGACCAGGCAGCTACGCAGTAATTCTCATTCTCCGATGTGAGAATCTTTCTAGGATTTTCTCCGGTTGGTCCCATCACCCATAGTTCATGATCTTCACCACTTACAAATGCTATCGAAGAATCCAGCGGCGATACGACTGGAGAATGACTGTGAGTGCGCAGCTTGAGAGGAGTGCCGCCGAAGATGGACAATAGCCACAAGACGAGGCCATCGGTGTCACTCCTAGTGGTAACGACAAGCCGCCGGCCGTCCGGAAACCAGGACATGTCCAACACACGCTCGCGGATGTCATCCGGCAGTGGAATCTCATGCGTATCGCCCGTTTCAATCACGCTCAGATGCAGACCCTTTTCATCAGCATAAACTAAGTACTTCCCATCCGGAGAAATGGCGCTACCCAAAACTAGATTCTCTGAGGAATTGTGGGTCAACTGCATCTCTTTCAGCACACCATGAGGAGAGGATGGCCGGCCCTTCCACCACCAGTATCCGGTTCCTGCCACGAGGACAAGTAACATCGCGAACGATGCATAGACTAGAGTCCGACTCTTTGGCCGCGCCTTGCGTGAGGCCCCAGCCTCCGCAGCAGCCGCCGACGAGATATGTTGACGAGAATCCGTATCCCGTTTGAGGCGCTTGAGATCGGCGCGCAGTTCGGCGGCGGATTGGCAGCGAATGTCGCGATCCTTTTCCAGGGCTTTGTTGATGATGCGTTCGAGTTCAGCGGGCATCTCCGGATTGAGGCGCACCGGCGGCGTCGGCGCGCGATTGAGGATTGAGTCAAAAATCAGCCCCGAGGTGTCGCCGCTGAAGGGGCGCTTTCCCGTGGCCATTTCGTAGAGAACGACGCCAAAGGAGAACAGGTCGGTGCGCGGATCGAGCTTCTCGCCGCGGACTTGTTCGGGCGACATGTAGGCGACGGTGCCAATAGCGGCGCCAGGACTGGTGAGATTCTCGTCGGATTCATCCACGGTGGCGGCGGTCATCTCGGCGGGTTCGACGACACTTTTGCTGGAA
>CAZOOE010000828.1:0-2297 GCA_964581275.1 uncultured Clostridia bacterium | reverse complement strand
CCTGTTTGGTGCCCGCCAGCAGGGCAACGAAGGTTGACCCGATGGTGGCGCTGAGATACGAATAAAGAATGGGTTCAGGGTTCAGGTTTCAGACTTGAGATTATTTGGGGTTTTAAATTATTTGAAATCTTAAAATCTGAGACTCGAAATACTCGAAATCTTAAATCAAATTGAGCTTCTGAACGGTGAACCAGAAACCACAAATCCTGAACTATTCATGGCAGGCCGATGCGTTGCCTCAGACTTTCAAATCGCGGATCGCTCTTGAGCGCTTCCAATCGCGGGTCAACGTTCATGAACACCAGGTAATCGGCGCGTTGCTCAAAGGCCCTCTCCAGCCAGGTAAGCGCTTCGTTCTTATCGCCCAGGCCCGCATAGATCAGCGCGATGTGATAGGGCGAAAAGTAGTGCTCAATCGATAGCTGTCTCAAATCGGCCAGGATCTTTTCTGCCTCAGCCTTCTTGCCCGCGATCGCCAGGGTGTGCGCAAGCTCTGCGCGGATGAGCGCCGAGCCTCCCGAAGCTGCAACCGCACTCTGAAACTCGCTGACCGCTTGCTCATACTTGCCTTTTTGTGCGTAAGCCTGACCCCGATAGCGTCGCGCTGCGAAGAAAGTTGGGTCTAAATCAAGCACCTTTTGACAAGCCGCTATCGCATCGTCGTAGCGGTGCAAGAAAAAATACACAAACCCAAAGTGCGAGCTGATGATCAGGGAAGTCGAGTCCATCTCGGCCCCCAACTTTGTGTGAGCGATTGCTTCGTCGCCGCGGCCGAGAGCTATCAAGAGGTTGGCGTACCATTGATGAGCCTGGGCCGACTTCGAGTTGAGCGAAAGGGCCTGCCTGAATTCTCTCTCGGACTCCACCCAGTCCCAGTCGCCTCGGAACAACGCGTAAGCTAGCGATATGTGGGCCTCGGGAAGGGTGTCGTTGATATCGAGCGCCCTGCGCGCTTCGGCTTTCGCCTTCGGAAATGCGTCCGTCGGCGCTCTTGCGCCGTAGGTCGCCAGCATGTTGTAGCAGTCAGCCAGACCGGCGTGCGCGAGAGCGTAGTCCTGGTTGAGTGAAACCGCCCTCTCAAAGTAGTCAATTCCCTTTGTTATTCCATCCACTGTGCGTTGATTCCAGTAGTTTCGTCCGGTCTCGTACATCTCCTCAGCGTCGAGCTCCTTTCGCTGTGCATCGCTGAGCTTCAGCCCCAGTTTGTCGGTTACGCTGCGCGCAAGCCGATGATGGGCCATCATAAGATCTGAGAATCTCAACGTCTCCTGGTTGCCCCAGATTCGAGTCTTGTCACGCGTATCGGTCAGCTCGGCGTTCACTGTTATTGTCTCATCGCGCCTGCTGAGTCTGGCAGTCATCACCGCGCTGACGCCTAATTCTCGGCCGACGGCGCCGGCGTCAACTTCTTTTCCCTTATATCCGAGAACCGCTCCGTAAGAGATCACCTTCAGGTTTGGAAGTTGATAAAGGTGGTCGATGATTGACTCGGTCATTTCGTCGCCGATCGCCTCCATCTTCGGATCGCCGGTTTGATTCACGAACGGCAGGATCGCAACCGAATCGATCCGACTCCTGCCCCCCACAAAACTCATCGCGATAGCCGCGATAACCGCGGCAGACAACACAAAGAAAGAGGCCTTCTTGTGACGCTTTATTCCAGTGATCAGGTATTCGGCACTCGAGGTCCGAACAGGCGGAGGGAATGAGTCGAGTGCCACCGTGTCGTTGACTACAAAACCACCTTCGCCACTCCTGCGAGAACTGGCCGTATCTCGAACCCAGTCGTGGGGCGCCGAGTGTGCAATCTCAGCTTCAACCTCGAGGTGATGTTTCAGACTCTTCAGGTCGATCAACATGTCTTTGATCGTCTGATAGCGTTCTTCGGGATCCTTCGCCAGACATCGGCGCACGATTCGTTGCAGGTGGTCTGGCGCATCGGGACGGAAGTCGGTGATCGGGACAACCGGTTCGCGGATAATCTTGTTGAGCGTATCAATGGAGTCTTCGCCATCGAACGCTTTGTGTCCGGTGACGGCTTCAAACAGGATGCACCCAAAGGAAAAAATATCCGAGCGATGATCGATAGCTCCACCGATGGCCTGCTCTGGCGAAAGATACTCGGGCGTACCAATAATCATGCCCGTTGAAGTCAGAGTTTGCAGAGCTGGAGCGTGCCCGCCATCCGACTCATTCAGCACCTTCGCGATACCGAAATCTGCCAGCAGCAGCCGACCATCTGCATGAAACAGAATATTGCCGAGCTTCAGATCGCGATGCACGATCCCATTTTTATG
>CAZOOE010000827.1:0-2320 GCA_964581275.1 uncultured Clostridia bacterium | reverse complement strand
ATTGAAAGTTACTACTCGCAGATAGTATCAGCGAGTCGATTGTGCCTGACATCGAATACGGCAAAAGATTGGCCGTCGATGTCGTGATGCAATATTGGACCGGGGTTCTCGCAGGCTGGGCCGGTATCGTTGCCCAGTAGTTGACCCCCGACCCAGCCGCTTCCACCAGGTGCGAGGTAATGAAGGTATCCGTTGACCATCGGAGATAGATTCGCTCCTCGGGAGATTTGGGTTGACTCGTCACTATGCTGATGGCGACCGAATCGTTTGAAGTGGGTACTGCGGGTATCTGCCGACTCCGGTCCACCGAGATCGGCGGAGCAGAGGTTTTCATCACTGCGAGCGTTAGATTAGCATTGAGTTGCTGCCTGTGGTTGAGTGCTCGGAATGAATAGTAGAAGCCGTTTTTAAACGAGACGGTATTGGTCGGTCCCAATGCACTACCCGAGAAGAACGGGACTGAGGTCGCGCCATCAACGTTTATTGTCACTCCTCCCCATTGGGTGGAGTAGTTGTTTCCCGCCACCAAGACGAAGGAATGCATCCCGGATGTTGTATCACCGCCGGTTGCAGCGACGTGGACGGTATTGGTAAACCAGTCAAACCCATCCGGTGTTCCCTGCACCCCGGGCGCACTGATTCTGGTCAAGTTCCAAGGGCTGGTCGCATCGCCTTTATTGAATCCGTTCCAGTCTCCTGCCAATACAACACTATTAGTTGGAACGTTGCCACGTCCTTCCCAAAGAGGAGCAATCAACTGGGTATCCCATTGCGCATACAACGTCTTGAGCGAATCCACGTCGGTCGGCTGGGCCGGTGCCAAATCTTGGCTCTCGCCAATATCAACTGGCAAATTGTAGAGCTCGGGAGTACCCAAGCTAGCCCTCTCTCGGACTAACTTGAGTGGGCCGCTGCGCACGGCGTATATCGTTTCTAGAGATCCGGGCGGGCCGCTTTGGCCAAAGCCGAACCAACGCCAAAAGAGCGTTCTTTGAGGACTGATTTTTTGTCCTGTCAGAAAGGGCATCAAATTCACGCCGTCATAAACACGGTCCGTCGGCAGTGAAATACCGGCAGCGGCGGCCGCTGTGGCAACGATATCCAAGGCCGACACCGGTTGATCATAGAGAACGTGAGCCGGGATTTGCCCAGTCCACTGGATCGCGAAAGGTACCCGAATACCTCCTTCCAACGTGTCGAATTTGTAACCGCGAAGTGGATAATTTCGCGTGAAACTTGCTTGGGGAGCTCCGTTATCGCCCAGAAAGAAAATGAGGGTGTGGTCACGGAGGTCCTGCGTCCGAAGCGTTTGCAGCACTTGACCGACCCCGTCGTCCACCGCCGTCACCATCGCTGCATAAAGTCGTCGTTGAGGATCAGCAATGTTTGCAACTCGGTCCAGATAGCTCTGAGGGGCTTGATACGGGGAGTGCGGAGCGTTGTATGACAAGAAAAGGAAAAATGGCTCTGCTGAGTGGCGAGTAATAAAGGACACCCCCTGCTGGGTGAAAGCATCTGTTAAATAGGTGGATTCAATAATAGGCGTATTGTTTTGCAGGACCGGGGCATTGAAGTATGAAGATTGCCCTCCGAGGAAGCCGAAGAACTCGTCGAAACCGCGCTGCATTGGACGAAAGTTAGGAGCCGAGCCTAAGTGCCATTTGCCGACCGCCCCACAAGCGTAGCCCGCAGCTTTTAACATTTGGGGTAGCAGCAGCTCCTCCATCGGCAGCCCCAGGCGCGGATTTGTATTGTCGTCCTCCGGTTGATTTTCATGCCCGAACCGTTGCTGATAGCGGCCAGTCAGCAAAGCGGCCCGCGACGGACTGCAAAATGGGTGAGTTACGTATCCACTCGAGCAACTGATTCCGTTAGTGGTCAGAGAATCAATGTTCGGTGTCGCGTAATCCGGACAGCCGTTAAACCCTACATCTCCATAACCCAAATCGTCTGCTAGAATAATGATGATATTTGGCTGCGTCGTGGCCGATTGCGCCAACGCCGAAGAGACAAAGGAGCAAGGAAAGAGCAGAAGAAATACGAGAAGGCGTTTCCAGAAAAGATTCCGTCCAACTGCTTGAGCGCAGAAATCACGATCCTGACAATCAGTCTCCGAGATATGATTGAAACGAGGCAACATTCTTATCGTGGCAGTTTCGATTCTTGTGCGATTATCAGTGATGTGGTGAGCACGTGTAACGGGATTAAACTCCGATCAGAAGCAGGAGTCGCAAACTTAGAATTTGAGAGCCAGATGTCGGTTCGGTCAATCATTTGTTGGACGATTTTTGGGGCAAAATGGCGTTGTCAATTCGATGCC
>CAZOOE010000826.1:0-2328 GCA_964581275.1 uncultured Clostridia bacterium | reverse complement strand
GGGGCCGGGGCCGGGTTTAAACTGGGTCTTGTCCGCGTTTTTTGCGGGACTTGGGTTGGCGTTTGGTTCGATTGGAATTTACGGCGTGATGGCCTATTCGGTATCCGAGCGCACCCGAGAGATAGGCATTCGAATGGCAATGGGCGCGCAAACCAACGACGTTCTCAAGCTTGTCATGAAACAAGGTACGATGTTGATCGCCATCGGTTTGGGTCTGGGCCTTGCCGCAGCGTTCGCTCTCACCCGGGTGATTTCGAGCTTCTTGTTTGGCGTGAGCGCAACTGATCCGGCCACGTTTATGGGGATTGCATTGCTGCTTGGAATTGTAGCATTGATCGCTTGCTACATCCCGGCTCGACGAGCGACAAAGGTGGATCCGATGGTCGCTTTGAGGTACGAATGATGACTGACTTTGCTCTACGTGACTCTCGTTTCGCAATTCGCATGCTCTTGAAGCAGCCGGCCTTCACTGCGATCGCAGTTGCAACCCTTGCGCTGGGCATCGGCGCGAACACCGCGATCTTCAGCGTGGTGAACGCCGTCCTGCTGCGACCGCTCCCATTTCCGCACTCCGAACAACTGGTGCTCGTGTCGGACGACTTAACGGGGCGGCAAATCAACAATGTCGGCTTGTCTGTGCCTGAGCTGCAGGACTTGCAGGAGCGCGCCGGCGTGTTCGAAGACCTATCGGCAGTCTGGCCGGTCGATGCGAACCTCACCGGATCCGATCGTCCCGAACGCATAGAGTTGCTGGCGGTGAGTCCCAACTACTTCTCGATGTTGGGAGCGACCGCACAACTCGGACGTGTGTTCGGTCCCGAGGATCAAGCGCAAGGCTTCGCTGAAGGGGTCGTGATAAGCGACGGGCTTATTCGGTCAGCCCAACGGACTCGCGAGATCGGCATCCGACTCGCACTCGGCGCGAACACTGGAGACATCATGAAGTGGGTGCTCAAACAGGGAATTGAGTATAACTTTAACCGGATTGGCGGTGGGGCTGATCGGTGCGTTCGGGTTGACGCGATTGCTGGAAGGTTTGCTTTTCAGCGTCGCGTCTACGGATCCGCTCACATACACAGCATTGTCGCTGATGCTTGCTCTGGTGGCGTTGGTGGCCTGCTACATCCCGGGGCGCCGGGCGACGAGAGTTGATCCGATGATCGCGCTGAGATACGAATGAGGATGGAGGATCGAGGATGGCGCAGCTGAGGCAGTTGCGAAGATAAGCCTTTAGAACTCTGCACAACCATCTTTTCCTGAAACCAACCGGCTCCGCACGCCACTTACCAACACGTTATCCCACACCAAAGTGAGAGGAGTGACTATGACGACTCTGGCGCAAGACCTGCGTTACGGCATTCGAATGCTCCTGAAGAACCCGGGCTTTTCGGTCGTGGCTGTAATCGCGTTGGCTCTCGGAATCGGAGCGAACGCCGCGATCTTCAGCGTTGTGAACACCGTTCTTCTGCGGTCGCTGCCCTACGAACATCCGGATCGGTTGATGGTCCTGCGAGAAAACAACCTGCCCCAGTTTTCCGAGTTCTCGATCTCGCCGGGAAACTTCCTCGATTGGCAGAAGCAAAACGCGACCTTTGAAAAGATCGCGGCGATCAACGGCGCTGCCTACAACCTGGTTTCCGCTGACGCCGAACCGGAGCGGCTTCGGGGCGCTCGCGTGTCGGCGGCCCTGTTTGAAATACTCGGAGTGAAACCGGTGCAGGGTCGCACATTCACGGAAGATGAAGACCAACCCGGACACGAGTACGTAGTCGTCCTCAGCACCAACCTGTGGAAGCGGCGGTTCGGATCCGATCCCAACATCGTCGGGCAATCGATCACGATGAGCTCTTTGAGCTACACAATCATCGGAATCATGCCG
This sequence comes from uncultured Clostridia bacterium, assembly GCA_964581275.1. GTDB lineage: Bacteria > Acidobacteriota > Blastocatellia > UBA7656 > UBA7656 > Onstottus_A. The sequence goes on along the minus strand of CAZOOE010000826.1, from coordinate 449 downwards.
GCGATCTTCCAGTTCCCGGATCGCGACACCGATCTGTGGACTCCTATCGCTTTCACCGCGCGACAGGCCCAACAACACGGCAGTCACTTCCTCTCGGTCGTTGGACGCTTGAACTCAGACGCCACGATTCAACAGGCAGACACCGAAATGAAGGCCATCGCTGCGAGGCTGGCCGAGCAGTATCCCGACTCCAATGCCGGCTGGAGCACAGACGTCTTTGCGATGCAGCAGTACCAGGTTCGGGACATCAAACTCTCGCTTATCTTTTTGCTCGGCGCTGTGGCGCTGGTGCTGCTCATCGCCTGTGCAAATGTCGCAAACCTGCTTCTCGCTCGTGCTACGGCTCGTCAAAGGGAGATGGCGATTCCCAGGGCGTTGGGAGCGAGTTGCTGGCGCGTTGTCCTCCAACCCCCCACCGCGACCGTTTTACTCGCGGTGGGCGCCAGAGT
>CAZOOE010000825.1:927-2329 GCA_964581275.1 uncultured Clostridia bacterium | reverse complement strand
GCGATCTCCGCATAGCCTTGGCGAATCGTTTCGCGCACAGCTTCCGAATCCATCGGAGTCTTGTTCATAAATCACTTCCTTGAAGCGTGCGCGACTTTTTCAACCCACTCGCACTCGCAGCGCATCTTTTTGAGCCGTTTCAGGTCTTCGCGCAAGATGGGATTTGATTGGACGCAGTCCTGCAAGCAGCGAAGCTGCAGATCAAGCTCCGGCGGCGCTTTCTTCGGCAGTTGGTAAATCATCCATTTTTCATGGCGCCGAGCCACGACCAGTCCGTTTGTCCGCAAGTAGGCCAGGTGTTTTGAGATCGCGACCTGCGACTCCTTCAAAATGTCCTGAAAATGGCAGACGCAAAGCGGTCCCTGCGTCAGCAAATGCAGAATACGGAGGCGCGTTTCGGCGCAAAAACAACGATAAATTTGCACGAGCTTCATATACGTCAGATAACATATACTCCATACGGTATATGTCCGTCAACCAAACCAAATGAAAAGAAAAACCTATGAACGCTCGTTTTAATCCACGCCCCCAAGATCTGCAGCGCCTACAGGTTGGTCCAATCGGCCCACATCTATCGGGCTTCGCAGCTCTGGTTTCGGACCAAGGTTACTCCAGCGTGACCGGCTGGCTCAAAGTCAGATTGGTTGCAAAACTGAGCCGCTGGCTAGTGCAACGTCGCCTCCCACTCAGGGAGTTGAATGAGGCGCGAATCACCACGTTTTTCAAGATCCGATGGAAGCACCTCAAACGGCACGTTGGAGATCAAGCCACGATGGCCCTCTTACTTGGACATCTCCGGCAGTCTAACGTTGTGCCACTGCCAGCGGCGTTGGACAGTGATATTGATCTCATCTGTGCGGATTATGAGGGCTTCCTGTTGAGAGAGCGTAGCGTGATGCCGTCGAGTGCCGAAAAGTATCTCAAGGCGGCCCGCCGTTTTTTGTCTGACCGGTTTCCAAGCGGGAGAATCTATTTGAAGAGACTGCGAGCCAAGGATGTCACTGAATTTCTTTTGCGCGATACATCCAATCTCAGCCAGCGGTCGGTCCAACTGACTGCAACGGTGCTGCGCAGTTTTTTGAACTTTCTTTTTCAAAAAGGCCGAATCGCGGCGAACTTGGCTGCGGTGGTGCCCTCGGTGCCTCATCGCCTGGCTGAATTGCCTCACTATCTGGAGCCTTGGGAAGTTGAGAAAGTATTGAAGTCGTGCGACCGGCGACGGAAGATCGGCAAACGGGATTACGCCATTTTTCTTTTGCTGGCTCGACTGGGCCTTCGCGCAGGCGAGGTTGCTCAATTGACATTGGATGACATCGATTGGCGAGCTGGCGAATTGCTCGTGGGAGGCAAGGGTGCCCGAGTAGATCGTCTGCCGTTGCTGCAAGATGTAGGTCAGGCCCTG
>CAZOOE010000825.1:0-917 GCA_964581275.1 uncultured Clostridia bacterium | reverse complement strand
GGGTAGATATTCTTGCCTTGTTTGAAGAGTTTGGTTAAGCCCCTTGCGATTTACCTGAAAAGGGCCCGCCCCGGTTGTTCATCCCGCCGGTTGTTCATCCAATGCAAGGCCCCCTTCCAGGGCTTCGCCGGTCCTCAGTGTGTCAGCAATCTCGTTCGAGTGGCACTGATCCGTCTTCGGCTGAGTCCGCATCGGGGCGCACACGTGCTGCGCCACTCACTGGCAACTGGGCTGTTACGCAACGGCGCGTCCCTGGCGCAGATCGGTCAAGTGCTCCGGCATCAATTGCCTCAAACCACAGAGATCTATGCGAAGGTCGATTTTGGCGCTTTGCGGCCGCTCGCTCTGCGATGGATCGGAGGTGCCCAATGAAGAACCTGAGGCAGCACCTGAACGATTACTTAAAGCTTCGACGTCAGTTGGGATACAAACTTCAAGACGCGGAATTTTCGCTGCGCAATTTCGTAAGCTTTGCCGAACAGGAGGGCACGGGCATTATCACCGCGAAGTTAGCTGTCCGATGGGCTGCTCGACCGAATATGAAACCGGCGCACAGCGGCAGTCGCCTGAGTGTCGTGCGCCGGTTTGCTGCTTACGTGAGCGCTCACGACAAGCGCACGGAGGTTCCCGCCCAAAAACTCCTGCCGTATCACCTTTGCCGTCGGGACCCTTACCACTACAGCGATGAGGACGTTCAGCGCCTGATCAATGCGGCTCGCCAGATTGATCCGTCCGGCAAGATCAAAGGCCCCACCCTGGCGACCTTGTTCGGATTATTGGCAGTGACAGGAATGCGGGTTGGCGAAGCGCTCGCGCTGGACTGCGCAGATGTTGGCCTTCCCCGGGCCCTCTTGACGCTTCCCTTGGCCAAGGGGAACAAATCGAGAACCGTTCCACTCCAACCTTCAACGGTCATT
>CAZOOE010000824.1:0-2346 GCA_964581275.1 uncultured Clostridia bacterium | reverse complement strand
TTCTTTCGTGAGGCAACGACCCCACTTCGTTTAGATTTTTGGTGAGGCAATGCGGGGTCTAGCAAAAACTACCCTCATCGGCTAACATGGTGGTTTCCGCTCGCGACCAGATAACCACCTGACATAGCGGCGTCCAATGATAGAGAAGAAAAAAATAGGAATGGTAAGCCTGGGCTGCCCTAAGAACCTTGTCGACAGCGAGGTAATGATGGGCTTGCTCGCGCGTCAGGGCTTCGAGCTGACTACTGATTCGCAATCTGCCGACGTGCTGGTCGTGAACACCTGCGGCTTCATCGACTCGGCGCGGCAGGAATCGGTAGACACTATTCTCGAGATGGCCCGGCTAAAACAGACCGGCAAGCTCAAGCGCCTGATTGTCGCCGGTTGCCTGGTCGAACGCTACCGCGAAGAGCTTCAGCGCGAGATTTCCGACATAGACGCTTGCATCGGAGTCAATCAGCTCGAGGAAATCGAATCGGTGGTCGAGCCCAATGACCACCGCGTCTTGCCTGTCTACAGCGAGGGGGCGGCGGCACCGGAGCTTTTCCTCTATGATGAGACCACTCCGCGTCTGCGGGCAACGGCTCCATATACCTCTTACGTGAAGATTGCCGAGGGCTGCGATCACACCTGCGCATTCTGCATAATACCCAAGCTGCGCGGCGTCTTCCGATCGCGCTCACCCGAATCGATCCTGAGAGAAGTCGAGATGCTCGCGGCCCAGGGCGTCAGAGCGTTTGTGCTGATCTCGCAGGACGCCACAAACTATGGGTCGGATCTCGAGCCCAGGGATGGGCTGGCTGACCTGGTCGATTCAATCGCCGCGGTAGCCGGGGTAGAGTGGGTGCGTTTCCTTTATTGTTATCCGACTGCGATTACCGACAAACTGCTTGGTGTGATGGCAAGCCGTCCGAACGTTTGCAAGTATTTCGACATCCCGCTTCAGCACGCTAGCCGCCGAGTCCTCCAGCGCATGCTTCGGGGCGGCAACCGAGAGGCTTATGAACGACTGATCGAGCGGATACGAGGGCGTGTCCCGGGCGTAGCTCTTCGCACGACCTTCATCGTTGGATTCCCAGGCGAGCGGGAAGAAGACTTCGAGGAGCTGCTGGATTTTGTGCGTACCGTGGAGTTCGATCGCATCGGGGTGTTCACCTACTCGGATGAAGAGAACTCTGCGGCTTTCGAGCTTGATGAAAAAGTGGACCACGCCAGCGCCAAAAAGCGAGAGCGTCGCTTGATGAAAGAGCAGGCCCGGATCTCGCGGCGCAAGAATCGTCGCCTCGTCGGCAGCCGCACCCGAGTGTTGCTCGAAGGCAGATCAAAAGAAAGCGATTTGCTGCTCGAAGGCCGCATGGAATCACAAGCTCCCGAGATCGACGGCTCGGTCCTGATCAACGACGTACCTGACGGCATCCTTGCCAGTCCGGGCGACTTTGTTACGGTCGAAATAACTGAAGCGCACGAATATGATCTCATTGGCCGGATAGTGTGACCACCCGGACCGACTTCAGCGCGCCACTCGGTGGCCGAATCTTAAGTGGCCACCAATCAGAGCCGGTGGCGCCGTCCCTACCGCTTGCTTTAAATGAATCGACTCCCTTCAAACGAACAAACATGGCCGGTAAAAGGGAACCGCTTTGCGTATGCATTGGCGACTGGAGCGGGAGCCGGGTTTGCGCCTGTTGCTCCTGGGACAGCGGGCGCACTCGAAGGGGTGGCGGTCTACTTGGCGATCCACATGTTGCATCTGGGACAAACGCATTCTCTGTTCGTGTTGGTGATCGTTAACATAGGTCTGTTCGCGGTCGGCGTTTGGGCCTCAAACCGGACCTGCGAGATAACCGGGCTCAAGGATCCGCGGCTGGTCGTGATCGATGAGGTGAGCGGTCAGTTGATCACGCTCACGCCGCTGGCTCTGCTGCCCTCGTTCTCGATCGTCGGGGTAGTGATTGGGTTCTTCCTCTTCCTATTGTTCGATATCCTCAAGCCATATCCGATCCGCAAGCTCGAACAGCTTCATGGCGGGCTCGGCGTGATGGCTGACGACGCGCTGGCGGGAGTCTACGCCGGCATTCTTGTTTGGCTCTGCGCCCACTTTCGGGTGCTATGATTGTGAGCTGGAGTTCAACCGTGGCCATCAAACTATCGGACATCATAGACCGTCTGGATGCCACCGGGCCGCCCGCCATCGAACTTATCAGGCGGGCTCCAGCTGGCCACCGGCTGGGAGTCTTTGCGGCGTCGTTTAACCCTCCGACAATCGCCCACATTGAGTTGATTCAACGGGCAGCTGAAGCCTACTCACTTGACGAGATCCTGGCGCTCGCGGGTAAGACCAACGCT
>CAZOOE010000823.1:0-2354 GCA_964581275.1 uncultured Clostridia bacterium | reverse complement strand
GCTGATGAGGGGGATCAGCTTGATGCCGTATTGCTTGCAGACCGCCTTGACCTGTTCCTCGCACCCCGCAGGCGCGGGCGTGTCGCCATCCCCGTTCCGGTTCACGGCCCGGCCGTCCGGCCCGACCTTGAACCAGACCGGCGAGACCTCGGTGATCACGTCAGCATTGGTGGTGAGGGAACGCAAAGAATTCTCGTAATCCCACGACGTCACTAGCCACCCGCCGACCTTGAGCTTCTGGGCATCTTTTTTCGAGGCCACGTCCCCATCACCAGCCGCCTGAACGCATGAGTAGGCCTGCAACATAAGCATGGCCATGAACACCCAGACTGGAACGGTTTTTTTAAATGGTTGCTGTTTGGGGTTAATTGTGGGCCGCTTGCGGGCTAGTCAATTTGGCCAGACCGAAGTCGAGCACCTTTACGTAACCATCCGGTCGCAGCATGATGTTTTCGGGCTTGATGTCCCGATGAACTATTCCTGCATGGTGCGCCGCCTGGAGCGCGCTCACTACTTGAATCGCTATGTCGAGCGCGTAGCCTAATGTCGGCTTGATACGCTTGATGCGCTGGCGGAGCGTCTCGCCTTCGATGAACTCCGTGGCGATGAAATGCCTGCCTTCGAACTCGCTGATCTCATGAATCGTGATGATATTCGGATGATTCAGAGCCGACGCTGCGCGGGCCTCTTGCCGGAATCGGCGCACGCGTGTTTCATCAATCGTGAAGTCCGCAGGCAGCAACTTAAGAGCTATCTTGCGGCCGAGAGTTTCGTCCTCGGCCAAATACACCTCTCCCATGCCACCTCTGCCAAGTAAGTCTAAGATCTTGTAATGGCCAACACTCTGACCTGTTTCTAATTCCGGTTGGTCTGACGCGACGAGACTTGCGGCTACCTCAAAAGCAGGGGCGTCAATAAGACAATCTTGTTGATCATCGCAAGAGATAAGATACTCGACCTCCTTTCGCAAGTCTTCATCATCGGCGCAAACTTCAGCCAAGTATACCGCGCGCTCGCGTGGCTCGCGCTCAAGCGCGACCTGAAATACTCCGTCGATTTGGCGCCATCGCTCCGGTGTCATCTGTTCTCCACAACCCGGCCTTTGTTTGATCTCACCTCGTTTAACGAGAACCCGATCGAAATCCCATCACCTACAATAAAGAATCCTTAAGGAGGCTTTTCGTCGCTCAAAGCGCGTTGCAGCCAGGCTCTTGCTGCTCGCCACTCGCGCTGAACGGTGGCGGGAGAAATCTTCATCACCTTCGGCGGTTTCTTCAATGCTCAAACCGCCGAAGAAACGCAATTCAACAACCTCGCTTTTTCTTGGATCAACCGCCGCGAGTTCACTCAAGGCATCGTCGAGCGCTACAAGCTCTCCCGCGCGTTGCTCAGCCATTGTCGCTGCGTCATCAAGACCAACTTTGCGGGCTCCAGCCCCGCGCTTGGCGTAAGAGTATCTTCTCGCATGGTCTATTAGGATACTCCGCATTATCTGAGCAGATACTGCAAAGAAGTGAGCCCGGTCCTGCCATTGCACGCTCTGCTGGTCAACCAACTTCAAGTACGCCTCATTAATCAAGGCCGACGTTTGGAGAGTATGTCCGGGACTCTGTCTGGCCATATAACGCCTTGCCAGTCTACGCAATTCCGCGTGGACCAGAGGGATCAACTGGTCTAGCGCTGCTTTATCACCGTTGCTCCAATTCATAAGGAGTTGAGTGACCTGGCTAGGCAAGCCTGTCATATCGCGTTCTCGATTCTCTTAAACCTTCGGCTCTGAGGAGAGGACCACGGATTATAACAATCTCCCGGTGATTCTCCACTCTCCTCTTATCGTCGCTCTGCAAGATTCTTTGTTCGGCGTGATGGGATTTTGGCTAAATTCTCGTTATAGGGGGTGAGCTATTAAAGTGAGTTCCTGAGAGATTTAGTTGAAGGAGAAAAAACTATCATGAACAACAGCTTTCCGCGAGTCGTGACCATGGCAAAGTGCGTGGCAGTCACGATATTTCTCTTCACCAGCATAACCAGCGGGACCTCGAAACCTTGTATTTCCGGCTACCCGGTCACATCCACAATCCAGGGAGCCGGGCCGTTCTCAACGCCGACCTATCGAATCCAAAGCGACCTGCTTGGCCCTTACCAGAATGGTGTGGATTCGGTCGTATCCCTACTACAGTGCGGTGGGGATTGGCTCTTGACTACGGCAGGTTCAACGAGGACGACACTCATCGACCTCCGCGATCCTGTCCCCAATAGCGGTGCAACTCCGCCGTTCGCATATCAGTACATTGGTACACGGATGATCGACAAGGCCCACGAAACCACTACCGGAATCATCCTGAGGACGCAAG
>CAZOOE010000822.1:0-2360 GCA_964581275.1 uncultured Clostridia bacterium | reverse complement strand
ATGAGCCTGCGACCGGATCTTACGGTAACCTCTACAGCAATTTGCTGGATTACATCATCTCTGCCGCTTTGATCTTCTACATTCTGACCATTGCTGGGGTATTTCGATTGCGTAAGATTAAACCCAATGCCGAGCGCCCATACCGAGCTTTCGGCTATCCTCTGATTCCGCTGTTCTACCTGATCGGTGCGGGGATTATTCTGGCGGTCTTGTTCGTGTATCGAACGGCCACCACCATTCCCGGGGTTGTAATCGTACTGATCGGCGTGCCGGTTTACTTCCTTTTCAAACGCCAAACGGAACGCGACCAGAATCGGGCAGAAAGATCGGCTTAGATCGCTGTATGTCTCTTCGTTCCCTCCAGATGTAAGTCCAGCCCGAACTCGGCAAAATCTTGTCTTGACAACACAGATAAAGTTCTATTATATGACAAATGTCGCCATTGGCTGCCGCGGTTTGAACGCTAGCCTTGGTGGACGATCCAGCCCTGGCTTTGAGGGCCATGATTTCTACGAATCGTGACAAAAAAGCCGCAGAAATTGGGCGGTTTGGCGCTCTCTGTCACCGCCGCTCCGAGGACGTTGTTTCGCACTATTTCGCTTGTTGGGTTGGTAAAAAATGATATTGTCGCACAAATCTTGGGAATTCTGGGGGGTGGTGTTATGCAACATCGTGCTTACCGCTGGCTTTGCCTCTGTTTGCTGGTTCTGCTCGGTACTGCCCACCTCTGGGCAGACGTAACCGGGTCAATTCAGGGCTACGTTCGCGACAGTTCGGGAGCTGTGATCACCGGTGCACACGTCGTAGTCACTGAGGTCGCTACCAACGTCAGCCGCGAAGCTACCACGGACTCGCAAGGGGCCTATATTTTTCTGGCGCTTTCCCCTGGCCGGTACAAGATCATTGCCACCATGACTGGATTTCAGCAGTCTACGGTCAACAATGTCAACCTGAGCGTAAACGACAAGTTGACTTTTGATGTGACTCTGCCGGTCGGCAGCGTACAGCAGAATGTTTCGGTCGAGGCGAACGCTCTGCAAGTCGAGACGGCAACTACGGCGACGGGCACCACGATAGAATCTCCCCAGATTCTGGCCATGCCGCTCAACGGTCGCTCATATCTCGATCTACTCTCCCTTCAGGCAGGGGTTTCTCCTGTCAACACGAATAGCGGCTACAACGCTCGCGGACCCGCTTACGGCCTATATAGTTCGTCGGGGAATGTATCCACCGACGGTCAACCGGAATATGCGAACGCCTTCCTGGTGAACGGGGCCGAGGTCAACGAGACCAGATATATGGGCGCGGGCCTGATCCCGAATGCCGATTCGATCGCTGAGTTTCGTCTGCTGACCAACAGCTTCAGTGCTGAGTATGGAAAGTTTACCGGCTCAGTGATGAATACGGTCACAAAGTCTGGAACCAACCGCTTCCATGGGACGCTGTTCGAGTTCTACCGAAACCAGGGGCTGGACGCGACCAACTACTTCGACAATACCAAAGCTGAGCTGAAGCAACATCAGTTTGGCGGCGTTTTTGGCGGTCCGATCGTAAAGGACCGGCTGTTCTTCTTCACCGACATTCAACAAACCCGACGCGTCGCCGGAGTCAGTACCGGAGTTTTGGACGTTCTGAGCGCTGACGAGCGGAACGGTATCTTCCCGGATAGCGTGCTTACGAAGCCTGTTCAAGGTGCCGCATGGGCTGCCACCCTGTCGGCGCGCGGCGGCGTACCGGTTACCGCTGGGGTCACTACCTACAACCAACTCGGCACTCCGGTGACGACCACCGATAGTAACGGCGCCAGCGTGCCCGGGCACAACATCTCCGCCCTCATCGACCCCGTCACGGCTAAGACTCTTTCGCAAATTCCAGCCGCGAATTTGGGGGTTAACCAATATTCCGACTCAAGCCACGGCGGATCGCTCATCGATACCAACATGGCCCAGCGCATCGACTTCGTCAATCACAAGACGGGTGACTGGTCGTTTTACTATCACTACGACGATGCGACAGCGGTCCAGCCTGTCTACCAGCAGGCGTACCAGGGCGTGGAGAACGTGCCTGGCTATCCGGCGACGGTTCCGTCCCGCAATCAGCTGTTCTCGATGAGCAACACCAAGACCTTTGGTAACTCTGCAGTCAACGTGGTGCGCCTGCAGTTTTTCCGCACGGCAGTGCGAACAGCCCAACCGGCGGCCAGTTCGACCATTTCTGGCTACGATACATACGGTTTCAACACGGATCCGACGACGGGTGGTCTAATCAACACCGGAACACCCGGATACGCTTCTTCGCTGCCGATGTTGTTGTTCAACAGCTTTGCCGTCGGAAACAATTGGTTGAACCTCTACCAGCCC
>CAZOOE010000821.1:0-2362 GCA_964581275.1 uncultured Clostridia bacterium | reverse complement strand
ACCACGAGACGAACTTTTCTCGCAACGAAGGCACTGGGTTGGATCGATCTAAATATTGCGTATCCGGTGATGAGAATCACGGCGAGGGCTGCGAATGCCGTTGCAAGCTGTTTCCGTTTTGAACCCGCCGCGACTTGGGCGCCCGAACCAGCCAAATCGTCGGCGGTGGCAAAGGATGGCTGAGCCGAAAGGCTTGCGTTGCCATTGTCCGAGTCTGTAGAAACGTCAGCGACATCGGGGTCAGGCTCGAAAGCCGCATCGGCTTCGGGATCGTCCGCGGGCTGGCGCTTCTTAAACCACTCGTCGAGCTCGCTCGCGTAAGCGTAGACCGTAGATCTCTTCTGGTGCTCGTGGCGACGGACCGGAAGGCCTTCGGTTTTCTCCCAGCGTTGTACGGTGCGAATTTCCCGGCCGAGGTGGACCGCAATCTCTTTCCAGGAAACGAGTTTCTTGTCGTGGAGGCGCGACCCTGCAGACCCGTGTGGATCGATAGGTACTTCGTTAGCAGACATGAGGAGTGAACGACCTGAGCATTTCCGTGGCCCAATTATAACTCAAATGTATACACAAGCGGCAAGATGAAAGGCCACGAGCAGTCTAGCGGGCCTTCCCCAACGACGGGTCCGGAGGAGGCCGGGAGCGGCGCCAAGGGCGACAAGTGGCGACAATTTGCGATTGGCGTGCTTCCACCGTGGATGTCGCTCCATGTCGCTTGCTCCGCGAATGTTTTGTGCATCGCGTCGCAAATGTGCGGCAGATTGATTAGCGGCGAGGTTTGGGACGAAGGCGGCACAATTCCGCCATTGCGCATCCGACGATGCAGTCAGCGAAGGAACGAACTGCACAGCAACGGAAGTGCTGCGGCAAGATGCCAATCCACTGGGCGCACCAAAAGTTTTTCGAGGAGCAAAGGAAAACAGATTCCTCTCGCCCTGCCTTAGGGGACTCCCAAAATTTCAACAGGCAGCGATCGTCAAAATTCAGGGCACCGGCGCCGACGCTGCTAACCTCCCAAGCGTGAAGGCGTCTGTGGGCCTAGAGGTGAGGCGTGTCATCACTTCGGTCCATGATGTTGCTGCTGATCGCTGTGGCTGGCGGAGGCATTTTGTCACTTTACTTATGGCCGCCGTCTACTATCCCACGACAAAGTGCGCCCGCCCCACCGGATGCGGAGGCAATTCACTCGGAGATTCGTGCGATCGAGGCGCTGCCGCAGCAATTTCCCGAACATGGCGCGGCCTTGTTTTTCCTGGCGCGGCTCCACGCGCGGCTGGGCGAATTGCCAAAGGCTCTGGCGCTGCTGAAAGAGTGCGCGGCGCTCGACGAAGGATTCGATCCGGGCGCGGCACCAGGGCTCCAAGTTTTAAAGGACAACGCCGAATTTCAAGAACTCGTCGAGCAAGCGCGCCGCCGGTATCCGCCCGTACATCACGCGCAGGTCGCCTTTACCATTGCGGACAAAGACCTTTTTCCGGAAGGGCTCGCGGTCGATGCCGAGAAGCGCCTCTTCTACATGGGCAGCATGCACCGCAAGAAAATCGTGAAGATTACGACGTCCGGCGAAGTCTCGGACTTCGTGGCCGAGGGCCTCTACGGTTTGAATCCGGTGGGCGGAATCCGGATCGATCCTCGAAACCATGACGTTTGGGCAGCCAGCGATCCTGGCGAGACGCGCGCGTCAGAGCTGCTGCACTTCGATGCACAAGGAAAGCTGCTGGAAAGATATTCTGCGCCCGGCGCGGGCAGTCGCGACCTCAACGACCTGGTTCTGCGCGAACGCGAAGTCTACACTACGGACTCGTTCGCCAACCTGGTGTACCGCTTCGACCGGAAGCCACATGAGTTCACGTCCTTAAGATTTCCGCGGCCGATTTTCCTGCCCAACGGGATCACGCTTTCGGGCGACCGCAATTTGCTTTATGTCGCGGACATGCTCGGCGTGATCGTGGTCGACCTGCGTACCGGCGCGGCGCAGGACCTCGTGCCTGACGCCCACGACACGCTGGCCGGAATTGACGGCTTGTATTGGTATAAAGGCGACTTAATTGGCGTGCAGTACGGCACGGCCGCGTACCGCGTCATGCGCTGGAGCCTCGCGAAGGACCGACCCACGGTCATGGCGAGCGAAGTGCTCGAACGTGGCACGGAACTGGTGAACGACCCGACGACGGGCGCGATCTTCCAAGGCCATTTCTACTTCATGGCCAACACCGGCATCGCTAACCTGGAAAACGACAAGATCGTCGATGTGCGTAAGCTTGAGCCCGTGCATATTGCCGTGGTGGCGCTCAAGTAGGGTGAGCCAAGAAAAGCAGAAGCACCAACCCATTTACGTCAAGCCAGGTCAACATCCTTTTGCGAC
>CAZOOE010000820.1:0-2365 GCA_964581275.1 uncultured Clostridia bacterium | reverse complement strand
CCTTGTGCAGTGCCGGTGCTCCGGCGTATTGTTTTTTGGGACTCCGAGGAGGTGGGTGCGCAGGCCGCGGCCGGGGGGATGGCCACGAGGTTTCAGAAACAGGTTGCGCGACAGGCCGCGGCCACGCTGGCTGGCGTCGATGGCGATCGAAAGTATTTCGGCCTCGTCGGCGGCCATGCGCGATACCGCAAAGCCTACGATCTTGCGCCCGAGCCGCAAGCCAGCGCCCCCGCGAAGGCGAGGCGTCCCGCTTTCACCATCTCAGGCGTGACGCGGACAGACTTCGAATCATTGGGCGCAGACATGCGCCGAATATCGGCCAGCCCCAGCCGCAATCAAGCGATGACGAGTTGTGTAATAAGCCCAATACAATCTATGGAAATGGTGTTGTTAAAGGCATAATTGCCGGTCCAACCGTTAAGGTCAACGGGGCCTACCACCAGATAATCACTAATGCATTTCGGCAGCTGTGGAAGTATGGTCAGAATTTGCCGAACCCACAACAACTGGAGGAAATATTGAAGCAGGTGTATGGTAAGTTTCCTCTTCCGCCGACTTCAGCGCGCTGAGAATAGACGTGAGGCAAATGAAAGAAATTGCAGAATTTCGGATAAATGCCGAGTTCGCCTCCCTATTGTTTTCGGAGAATGAGGGCAAGGCGCTTGGTGACTTGGTCCGTTCAGTCGAGGTCAGTACTAACGACCCCCGATTCTCAGAGATTGGCCGTTTGCAACGGGAGCTTCGCGCAAGCGTAGGTAGGCCTTTTTTCTTTGGATGGAATCTAAAACGAAAACCGACCGCCGCCGAGAGGCATGAGGCGAAGCTGTTCTCGCTAACTGTTTCGAGCACTTTTGAACCTTGCGGCGAAGAGTGCGGGACTATCTATGATGAAGCAACCGCATGTCCGCAGTGTGGTTCGGGTGCCGAGCAACTGGGGCCACTGTTCCTTGATACGACAAGGATACCGAAGGGCAAGGATTTCGCGAGAACGATCGCGGGGGAAGTTGTTATATCGCGCCGCGCCGCGGAGCTATTCAAGTTCCATAAGATCTCCGGCGTGGCACTAGGACCCATTCGGATGAGTACAGGGCCGCGCCAGGAGTCCGGAGATTGGCTCCAGCTCCAGATTCTACCGCATTCCGCGGAGATTGTTGCGCCAACGCGTGTCGGCATTGATCCCTTCGATGACGACCCCGAGGGTCAGTATCGGTGCCCGTTGGGCCATCTACTTGGGCTGAATTTGCTCTCCGCGGTATCGATTGACGAATCAAGTCGAGGAAGTGCTGATGTAATTCATTCAAGGCAGTTTATCGGTATGCGTAAGGGTTTGCTCCGACCAGAGCGTACAATTCTCGTCTCGCCCGCAATTCCAGCTATAGCTTTTGCCAATCAGCTCAAAGGTTGTTCTTTTGACATCGCGTATTTTGTCTAAGTACAAGGTTGTGAAGTGCGACCCGCTGGTGAAGTTTCTGGTCGTTGTGTAAATTGCGGTTGTGAAGCGCGCCGAAGCCGTTAAGAAATCGAAGCTTGCTGCCCTCCCTATTGAGGTCGAGCTGCGTCAGGCAGGTATTGCAATCGAGTCGATAAGCGATTTTCTTCGCACGACCGTGGCTTCCGGCGCAGCGATTCCAATTTTGCTCAAGTGGCTTCCGGTGACCCATGACGAAGCCATAAAAGAGACGATCGTCCGCGCACTTTCGGTTCCGGCCGCTAAGCCTGTCGCCGCCTTGCCGCTTATTCGAGAGCTGCGAAAGCTGGAATCTACGAGAGGCCTATCAATCAAGTGGGCTATTGGCAACGCAATGGCGGTGGTAGCAGATGACAGTGTCTTTAGTGAGCTGCGAGAGTTTGTTCTGAACAGACGTTACGGCAAAGCGCGCGAGATGTTTGTGGTCGCAATTGGCAACATGCGAAACCCTGAGGCAAGTATACTCCTCAATATGTTGTTGAAGGACGATGAGGTTGCCGGGCATGCGCTGATGGCGATTCGCAAGCTTGGCCGCCCGCAGGCGATTCCAAATGTCCGGCTGTTCTTGACGCACGAGAAAACATGGGTACGCAAGGAGGCGGAGAAGACCATTAAAAAGTTGGTTAAGGCTTTGGAAAAGAGCCAGTCAAAAATGCTCCATTGGAACTAACTAGGCCACTTCTGTCTGCATCTGCGCCGATTCATTCAGTTTGCTGAATAACTACTGTCGCGCGTCCAGTCGAACGCCTCCAGCTCACAATTTATGACATGCAGTCTGCAAATGCTCGGTAGGGCTGTGGCAGATTATCACCCTCATCTCCCAGAGCTGGATCGTGGACGGCCAGACCTATACCGAGACCACGGGCTACGACACCGGCGGGCGCCAACTCTGGCTGC
>CAZOOE010000819.1:0-2366 GCA_964581275.1 uncultured Clostridia bacterium | reverse complement strand
TTCTTGCCTTCCTGAAACCTGACCTCAATCTTGTTCGGTGGAAGGGCAGTCTCGACGGCTCCCAACCCAAACTTCGGATGATTTATAACATCGCCGGCCGAGAAAATATTGTTCATATCATAAGACTTGACGGGGCGCTTTGGGTCAATGTTAAAAGCGTTCGCTTCTTTGACGCGCTTTGAGCTTGTCCTTCTTTTTGCAGGCGCCGCTGCGGCACTAGTCGCCGCGCCATCCGGAACGGCGGCCGGCTTGACTTTGTAGTTGTGAGTACTGCCGCACATCGAGCAAGTGACCCTGCGAACGATCTCGCCATCCATCGCCGCGACGATGTGGGTTCGCTCGTCTTTGCACTTGCCGCAGTACGCACTCAGTTCTTGTCCCACCCGAGGCTTTCTGTAGAGCATACCGAAAATATAGCATTCGAAACGCTCGTGTTACCAGGCTAAGTGGTAGACCGAGATGCTCGACCGGTGCTGTGGATGTGTGCTAGATCAACTCGCGTAGCTTGCGCGCCGCGCGGTAGTGGATGCCGTTTACTTCGCTTGGAAGTTCCCCCGGACGAAACAGGCCGTCCACCCACCTCAGGTATTCGCCGACCGCCCGTTTGCCGGCGACGCCTTTCTGCAAGCCACCA
Source organism: uncultured Clostridia bacterium (assembly GCA_964581275.1). GTDB lineage: Bacteria > Acidobacteriota > Blastocatellia > UBA7656 > UBA7656 > Onstottus_A. The sequence continues at coordinate 1,732 of CAZOOE010000819.1, read as the reverse complement.
CGCGATTGTCTCGCGGTGATGTGATAGACAAAGCCGTCGTTGCCCAGGTAGACGCCGCTCTCCCAGAGGCCTTTCTTGAGTTCTTGCCCTTCGAACCCCAGCAGAGAGCCCTCGATCGCGATTTGAACGGCTTCGGTTCGGCTCTTACCCTTGCTGGACATAGCTTTATTTCTACCTAAAGAGTCGCCCGAGCGCAACGTGATCGTCGCATTACCAAAGGTGTGGTAACCTGAGCTCATGGTTCAAGCATCAGCTTGCAGGCGACCGAGTCTCAGAGTTGTTCATGATTAACATTCTCTCAATAAGGTGCAGCTTTGCGTTTGCGCCGTATCTTACGACTAGCTTTGCGGAGTTCGTGGATGAAGGGCTGACGGCGCCCCGAGTTGTGCGCCAGGGTGGCCAGGGTCTCATTCTCAGGACCGACGGCGATTTGGTGTTAAGACACGAGCATCGTCAATCATATCTCGGTAAAGAAGAGGCCCGGCATTATGCTGCAACCGTCCAATTCAGATCCGAGGTTTATGATGTGTTGAGGATGCAAGACGAGGTGGTTCTTGCAAACGTAGGCGAGGAACTGTTGTTGTCGCATCCACAGTCAGAAATGTGGTTAGATCGCGTCGCGGTTACCGGTTTGGTAAGCGTGTTAGGCAACGACTCGATCGCGATAGCCGATCAAGATGTGACCAGCTTCCCCCAGTGGCTTCGAGTCTCGACTGGCGGCGGGCGATTCTTACTGAGTGATCAGCGAACCGCGCGATGGGTCCTACTCGCCGATGATCACCTGCGCGAACTAACACGCAGGCTCGGCTCGCTCCGCCCTGCTGGACAGGTTCCTGGTTCCGCGCCTACAACCATTCCATTAAAGGGATTGACCGTGCATTTGCAGTCCGCGTTCAAGCTGACCGAGACACTGGAGGAATTCGTCAATACCGGGAGCGTTACCCCGCTCGAGGAGGTTACGCCGTTCTTTTCGTTGAAGGCCTCAGTGTGCACGGAAGGAATCGAGCTTAGGGATTCAGGTAGTCGCGTTGCCTTGACGGCTCGAGAGGCGCGCAAGTGGACGGGCATCATAAACACCGAACTGGAACGCTTAAATGCGAGACACGTGGAGCGAGGCCGGATTCGCACCGTCTTTGCCGACAGCGAAGACGGGCGTTGGATCTTGCAATGGGGCGACGAAGTCCATCTCCCAAATAGTGCCGGGCCTCTCACATCGCAGCGTAACGGCGCCTGCGAGGTGGCGAGCGGTCCAATAACCAAGCGAAGCGGGGAGTTTCTCTTGCTGCTGAGTCGTGCCACCGGTGCTTGCGTGGCACTGACAGAATCGGAGTCGATTGACTTGGTCGGCTCGACTGACTTGTCTACACGGCTCGATCCCGACCCAGTTTGCGCGGAGGTTGCGCGGACTGATTGATGATCCGACAACCGGATCGGAATCGCAATTGGGCAAACCGCGCGCTTAGTGGGCAAAGGAGAGGGCCCAGAACGATATCGGGTAGGTTAGCGACTCTTTCAGATAAGCGCCTTATCTTCGGCGCCTACGTTGTCCAGCAGGTGACCTAGCTTCTCTTTCTTGGTCTTCATGTAACCCAACGAATTCTCGTGCGGTTCAACTTCAATAGACACCCGTTCGACGATCTCGATACCGGCTCGCTGCACTGCCGCGATCTTCTCCGGGTTGTTTGACATTAGCCTGATCCGCCGCAGACCGCGTTGTTTTGGGATATCGACG
>CAZOOE010000818.1:0-2369 GCA_964581275.1 uncultured Clostridia bacterium | reverse complement strand
ACCTCCCTCTGGTCGCTCACGCGACCGCCCCAACGGGTTCAGACACGGACGGGTTTGCAAAAATGTCGTGAGATATTTTTTGTGGAAAAGTTTTTCCTTCAACTTTTCTCTGCGTTCGTCAACTGGCTTCTTCCCAACCGCTCGCGTTTTGTGTTGTAAGAAAAAATACGGCGGTGTGAAACTGAGCAATACACCGCATGTAACGAGACGTGAGTCTCGGAGATTTTTTTCTGCGTGCGTCAATCTACACAGTCGCTTGTGGATAGCGTTATCCTCGACAGAGCTGATGCGTGAGTGCACGAATCAGAACCGAATCGAGCGCTCTATTACCCTGGCGGCTCGTCAACCATAACGGATGTCGCCACTGTCTCACGCTGGTGAGCGGGGGTAGAGCCTTCGGTTCGGTTTTTAGTCAAATGCAATACGAAATACACATTGGAAGCCGGATGAGCTACGGCAGCAGTGCTCCGTTTGGTCTTTCGCGTGCCGATAGGCTGCAGCATGTGTATGCCATTGGTAAAACAGGCACTGGCAAAACCACCCTTTTGGCAAATCTCATTTGTCAGGATGTAGAGCGAGGCTATGGGGTTGGCGTCATTGACCCGCACGGCGACTTGGCAGAGCAAATACTGGATTGTATTCCCCCCTGGCGAGCGGATCATGTCGTCTATTTCAACCCCTCTGATACGCAATTCCCGGTTGGATTCAACCTCGTGCGGTCGTCGTTCCCAAGCCGCAGCGATTTGGAAGCCTCGGGACTTGTAAGCGCCTTTAGGCATCTTTGGCGCGAATCCTGGGGGCCGCGTCTGGAATACATCCTATACGCCGCCGTCGCTGCCCTGATGGAATGCGAGAATACAAGTCTCTTGGGAGTGCCCATGATGCTCGCAAATGCTCGGTATCGCAATTGGGTCGTGGCTCAAGTCAAAGACCCGATGGTGCGCTCCTTTTGGGAAGTGGAATTTGCGCAGTATGACAAGCGATTCGTGGCGGAAGCGATTGCGCCGATTCAGAACAAAGTCGGGCAATTGCTAATGGCCTCGCCGCTCCGCAACGTGTTCGGACAGGTGAAGTCCAAGATTGACGCTCGGTTCATTATGGATAACGAGCGGATATTCATTGCGAACCTCTCTAAAGGGCGCTTGGGTGAGGACAAGGCAAATCTTCTCGGCTCTTTGCTCGTAACGAAGTTTCAGACTGCGGCGATGGAGCGGGCGAACATGCCGGAGGACGAACGCAAGAACTTCAACCTGTATGTGGACGAATTCAGTTCGTTTACGACGGATTCATTCGCGGGCATTCTGTCGGAAGCGAGGAAATACCGCCTCTGCCTCACGCTGGCTCACCAATACACGGAGCAAATGACTGATGAAGTCAGAGCCGCCGTGTTCGGCAACGTGGGCTCAATCATCTGCTTCCGAGTGGGTGTCAATGATGCAGAAGTGCTTGCCAAAGAATTTGGCAATGACTACAGTCCGGAACAGTTCACCGATCTTTCGAATCATGAGATTTTGGTGAAGCTCGCGGGCACGGACCAATATCGGCAGCCGTTCCGTGCGTGGACCGAGCCGCCAACGTGCAGGGTGTATGGCGCACGCGAGAACATGATTCGGCAGTCGAGAGAGCGGTATGCAACCCGGAGAGAAATCGTAGAGGAGAAAATCAGAAGATGGATGAGAAGGTAGGACCGAAGGCTGAACAAGAATCCGTGCTTTATCAAACTGGGTTCCACGTAATACAGACGAAGGCTGGTTTTCTGGTATTCTTTCGTGCTCATCAGAAGATGAGGATTTCAGCGGATGGATTACGCAAATTCGGTCTTGAACTGCAGCCCGGCAAAGATACTTATCAGAACGGGGTTAATGCTTGTTTGGAGTTCAACGCTAAACTTTCACTGTTGGCCAATGAATTTTGTGGTGAACTGGTGGATTCCCTCTACAAGCAGAATTTCACCGTGGGCACTGTTGCTAGAGGCAAACAGAAATTCAAAGGCCAAGTGATTGGCCCCGGCGCTGTGGTTACCTGGGTGCGGATAGTGGGAAAGTTGGTGGACGATTCGAAACCTAAAGAGGTATTCAACGATATGGCCAAAATCATTTCTTCCGCAGAATTCTCGAAGGATGGCGTCATATCTAAAATAGAATGGCTAGAGTACGGATTGATGGCCGGCGGCCCATTAAAAAAAGCTTATGATGAAGACCCTGAAGGTTTGAAAAATCGCGCCTTTGTGGAAGAGCTTGGACTCGGAGGCGATTACGGAACAATACATCAGCGCGAGTTCAATAGAATGCGCGCAGAGGTGCAAGTGATTTGGTAAGAGTATCTGCGTGAGAAGATCAAGCCCGGTCAAGAGAAGTTTAAGGAGCATT
>CAZOOE010000817.1:0-2369 GCA_964581275.1 uncultured Clostridia bacterium | reverse complement strand
GCCTGACCGTTGTCGAGAATCTTGGCGCTGATCCCAATCAAGAGTATTTTAGCGACGGCCTGACGGAAGAAATGATCAGCCGCCTGGGAAGTCTGGATTCGCAAAGGCTGGGCCTCATCGCTCGCTCCTCATCCATGCACTACAAACATACGGGGCTGGGCGTCGCGCAAATTGGCCGCGAACTTGGCGTGGACTACCTGTTGCAAGGGACGGTCCGCCGAGAGGGCGACATCGTGCGCATCACCGCTGAGCTAGTTCAAGCCCGTGATCAGACGCACGTTTGGTCTCGCAGTTACAAGCGCAACGAGAGCGACGTCCTAGCGCTACAGAGCGATTTGGCTCAGGATGTGGCTGCTGAGATCCAGCTGAAGCTGACACCGGCCCAGCGAGAGCGCTTGACCAGCGCCCGGGCGACTAACCCGGAAGCCCACGAAGCCTATCTAAAGGGCCTCTACTTTTGGAACAAGCTCACGGAGCAGGGCCTGAGAGAGGCTATAGTCTATTTCCAGGAGGCCATCCATCTCGACCCCACTTATGCTGAAGCCTATGCCAGTCTTGGCTCTTGCTACGGTCTGTTAGGAAACCTAACCGCTATACCTCCGAACGAGTCTTTCCCGCGCAACAAGGCGGCCGCTCTGAAAGCGCTGGAGATTGACGACACCGTAAGTGAGGCCCACGCGCAGCTCGGCTTCGCCACCATGTTCTACGACCACGATTGGGCGCGAGCCGAAAAGGAGTTTCGCCGTGCCATTGAGCTCAATCCCAGCAATGCCAATGCCCACCGCGGTCTAGCACAGTATTTTCTGTCCAACGCGCGTTTTGACGACGCCCTAGCAGAGATTGAGAAGGCGCGCCAGCTCGACCCCGTGTCGGTGGGCATCAATTTCGATCAGGGCTGGTTTCTTCACTTCGCAAGAAAGCCCGATGAGGCCATTGCGCATTTGCTGAGAGCTCTAGACATGGATCCAAACTCTGCCGTGACTCACTTCGGACTGGGCCATGCGTATGAGTTGAAGGGTGAGTATGGGCGAGCTATCGCGGAGTATCAAAGCAGTATAGCCCTTTCGGGGCAAATTACGAGCCGGGTAGGCTCGCTAGGCCACGCCTATGCAATGGCTGGCAGGAAGAACGAGGCGCGGCAGACTCTAAAACGATTGAAAGAGCTCTCACGCCATGGGTACGTCTCGCCCTATCATACCGCCCTGATTTACATCAGCCTCGGCGACAAGGACGAAGCCTTCGCCTGGTTAGAAAGGGCCTACGACGACCATTACTGGATGATGGCGTTCTTGAAAGTGGATCCCCGCCTCGATCCTTTGCGTTCCGACCTGCGCTTTCAGGATTTGCTCGGCCGTGTTGGATTTGACCTATGAATCCTGCGCGAGTCAGGACCTGCCCCTTTTTGAGGAAACGCAGGTCGGCAGAATGTCCGCGCTACAAAAGAAGGGGAGTTTGCCGGGCTGAAGCCCGCCGCTACGTTTGTGGAAGACCGATATCGATATATCGTGCACCTATGGGCGTAGGAACCCATGAAGGGACGGGACAAACCCTGCCTCTGAAGAGAAACAGCGGCCGGAGGAGGCACGTGGCTCTGACAACGGTAGGGAAGAGGCGGTGGGCGGGGGTGTGCGAGGCGCGGGAAGAGGCAGTGGCGAGTGACCCCTCGTTTTCATACAGAGATCGACGTCGAGAATCGAAGAGAACCCCAATACGCTTCTTCCTCAATGAAGGCCTGCTTCCCCGCGCCTTGGCTGTGTGTCGAGCCGCTCGGGAGACACAGAGCGATATAAAAGTCGGGTTTGGGGTTCCTCACCTAACTCAGCTGATTCCTACCTTTTTCCGGTTTGAAACCCCGGCAGAAGTGCAGGGGGAGTTGGCCTCGCTCTGTTCATTGCAACGCTTTCAATTTGGAGTGCTCCAAGCACATTGATGCATCACGCACATCCGCGGTTAATGACCGTCGCTCGCTTTCCTATAAGATGAAAATATTCTTATGAAAACAAAACATCTTCTTATCTTGTGGATGTTGGTAGTGGCGGGTCTTACCATCTCGTACGTGGGCCTCAATAGCGGTAAACACCCTGAACTGGTTGGCCTTGCCATGATTATCTTTTTCGCTTTTCTCGGTATCACCGTTGGATTAAGCCATATCATCAAAAAGCTAGACGATGAAGCGTCAAAAAAATGAGAGCGCGAGACGTTCGGTTAGACAAGAGGTCGACCATATTGAAAAATTGCTGACCCTGTTGCCGGATGTCCCGGCGATCTACAACGTCTGGAAGCAAATCGTGACGACTTACAAGGTGAAGGGCGTGAGAGTGCATGATGCCAGGTTGGTTACCATCTTGGGTGTCTATGCGGTTGAGCGC
>CAZOOE010000816.1:0-2373 GCA_964581275.1 uncultured Clostridia bacterium | reverse complement strand
GCGGCCTTGGTGGGGTGCGACGAGGGTTGCGCCGTGGGTGCGTTGGTGATGGTCAAGCTCGTGGAGGCACTGACCTTGCTCGTCAGGCCCGAGACATAGACACTGTAGCTGCCCGCCGGGCTGACAGGCACAGAGAAGGTGATTGCGCTGCTGCCGCCAAAGCTGCCCACCGCGCTGCTGGTGGTCGTCCCCAGCAGTGGTCCGCTCACGGCAGCCCAGGTAGCGCTGATCCGCTCGGTGGCGCATACTCAGTCGAGAGCCTGACCAACGAAATAGAACATCGGGCTTCCGAGTACATTCAGAAGATCGAAGAGGCCGGCGGAATGCTTTGTGCGATAGAGAAGGGTTACGTCCAGCGCGAGATCGAGCGCGCGGCTTATGACTATCAACGCAGAGTCGAGTCGGGCGAACAGACCGTGGTTGGTATGAATCGATTCACCGTGGACGAGCCGCCGTCGGTACCCGTCATGCGCATCGATCCCGAGCTCGAGCGTCAGCAGATCGAACGACTCGGTCGGGTCCGCGCGCGCCGCGATGACGCCACCGTACGTGAGACGCTTGCCGCAGTCGAGCGAGCAGCGCGATCTGATGATAACCTGATGCCTCGAATCGTCCGAGCGGTTGAAGCCTACGCCACACTGGGAGAGATCTCGGATCGCCTGCGCGCGGTCTTTGGCGAGTACACCGGAGAGACTTACGACTGAAACAGTCACGATCAAATGACCGACAGCATCCTCGAAGTCAAACATCTCAGCACACTCTTCTTCAACCGGGCCGGCACTATCAAAGCAGCAGATGACGTGAGCTTCAATATCAAGGCGGGCTCGACACTCGCGCTTGTGGGAGAATCGGGCAGCGGCAAATCGATTACCAGTCTCTCGATCATGCGGCTGGTCCCGACGCCTGGAAGAATCGCAAACGGCGAAATATTGTTTAACGGCCGTGATCTGCTGAAGCTCGACGATGATCAGATGCGCGGGCTTAGGGGACGTGAGATTGCGATGATCTTTCAAGACCCGATGACCTCGCTCAATCCCGTCTTCACCATCGGTGATCAGATAGCCGAAGCCATTCACCTGCACGAACGCCTGCCGCGACGACAAGCCTGGACAAGGGCGGTTGAGATGATGGCGCGGGTCAAGATCCCTGATGCCGAAAGGCGGGCGAAGGATTACCCGCATCAACTCTCCGGGGGCATGCGCCAGCGAGCGATGATCGCCATGGCATTGTCGTGCAAACCTAAGCTGCTTATCGCAGACGAACCGACCACCGCGCTCGACGTCACGATTCAGGCGGAGATTCTGGAGTTGCTCCGAAGCCTCAGGGATGATTTCGATCTTTCGATGCTGCTGATCACCCACGATCTCGGCGTTGTCGCGGAGACCGCCGACCGCGTCGCGGTAATGTACGCCGGCCGCGTTGTGGAAGAAGCTCCCGTCCGTGAGATCTTCAGAGAGCCGCGGCATCCCTACACCGAAGGACTTCTGCGATCTGTGCCCAGGTTGACCGAGCAGGGCTTGAAGCTGCGAAGGCTTGCGACAATTGAAGGCACCGTCCCAAACCTTCTGCATCTACCCGATGGGTGCAAGTTTGCTCCGCGCTGCGCTTACTTGATTGATCAATGTAAGTCGGATGAAATCGAGTTGTTGGCGGTCAGCGATGATCATCGGGCGCGTTGCATTCGTTCCGATCGGATCGGGGACGATTCCGCGATGACGCGCCCGGAGCGCGTTGGGCAAACGTTTGTAGTCCGGCCTTCAGGCGAAAGTTTGTGACGACCGCCAACCGCTGGACAGTCGTCGGTCACCGGTCGTGGTCGTCCGTCAGCTACAAACTTCCGCCTGAAGTAAGGGGCCGGACTACGAGCTCATAGATCCCAGTTGCGAGATGCCTGATAACAACGAAAACCTGATTGACGTACGAAATCTCACAAAACACTTCCCGCTGGGCGCGGGACTCTTTGGGGTTGGAGGCGAAGCCATAAGAGCCGTGGACGGTGTGAGCTTCAGCATTAGGCGCGGCGAGACCTTTGGGCTGGTCGGGGAATCGGGCTGCGGCAAGTCAACTACCGGACGCTGCATCCTCCGGCTGATCGAACCAACATCGGGAGAGGTGAGTTTTCAGGGGCGAGACCTGATCTCGCTCAGTTCGGACAAATTGCGCCGGCTGAGGCGGGACATGCAAATCATCTTTCAAGATCCGTATTCATCGCTCAACCCACGATTTACGGTCGGCCAGATCGTTGAGGAACCGATGATCATTCATAATATCGCCGACCGGGGCGGTCGGCGTGATCGCGTAGCCGAGTTGCTGAGAATTGTCGGGCTCGAACAAGATCACACCGGACGCTATCCGCATGAGTTTTCAGGTGGC
>CAZOOE010000815.1:0-2380 GCA_964581275.1 uncultured Clostridia bacterium | reverse complement strand
ACGGGATGCTGATCGTGTTGCTGGTCGCCGGCGGCATCGGCATCGGTTCGTTCCATCCACAAGCCGCAGCGATGGCCGCGGCCGCAGCGAACGGGCGTCGGCGAGTTGGGATGGCGCTGTTCTCGGCGCTGGGCACGCTCGGTTTTGCCGTCGGACCGCTGGTGATAACCAGAGTTGTTTCAGCATACGGCCTCGAGCACTCGTACTACATAATCGGAACCGGGCTGGTGATGTCAGCCATACTCTATCGAGTCTGCCCTCCGCTCCCGGCGCACACCGCATCGGCACCGGGCGTTGCGAAGATCAAGTGGCAACTGCTGGCAGCTCTGCGAACCGCGTGGAAGCCGCTCACTTTGCTTTATCTGATCACCGTGATCCGCTCGGGTCTGCAGATGACGACCAACAACTTTCTTCCGTTCATGCTACAAGACCGTGGCTATACGCTAACGGAAACCGGGAACATGCTGACGGTCTTTCTATTGCTCGGTGGAATCGGCGGACTTGCGGGCGGCTTCACTGCGGAAAGGTTTTCCGGCCGCGCGGTGACGTTGTATTCAGGTCTGCTGGCCGGGCCGCTGATGATCGGCGCTTTTGCGACAACTGGTCCCTTGAGCGTCATTTGTCTGGGACTTGGCGGATTCATGTTATTGTCCACGATCCCGGTAATCGTCGCGATGGCCCAAGAGCTCGTGCCAGGACAAACCAGCACGGTCTCGGCGCTGATGATGGGAGCGGCTTGGGGAGTGGGCGCGCTTGCGCCCCAGGCGCTTTCGAATTTCGTTCCGGCGTTTGGCTTTGTAAAGGTTTTGATCGCTGCTTCAGCGATCACGATGGTTAGCTCGGTGCTGGCGTTCTTTCTTCCGCGAGAAGAGCCTCTACATCGCGTAATAGTCGAGTCGGATCTGGCGACCGCAACCGCGGCAGGCGACTGAGCGTCCCCAACCAGGAACCGGTTTGATCGACATTCCTTTCGTTCTCAATCGATGATCAATCTCGCAGGCAAAGTTGCTATTATCACCGGTGCGTCGCGCGGCATCGGTGCCGCAGCGGCGATCAAATTCGCGCAAGCCGGCGCAGCCGGACTGGTGATCAACTACAATCGCGATCGAAGCGCTGGCGAACGAGTGGCCACCGAATGTCAGAAGTTAGGTGCCGAAGCAATCCTGGTTCGTGCAGACGTCTCGCGGGTCTCGGCGGTCAACAAACTCGTGCAAACTACCGTAGATCGCTTTGGATCAGTCGATGTTCTTGTTGCAAACGCGGGCATCTGGAAAGAATCGGCGATAGAAAAAATGACCGAGAGTGAATGGGACGAAACCATCGATGTGAATCTCAAGTCGATCTATGCCTGTTGCCACGCGGCAGCACGTGTGATGATAAAAAAGCGCCGGGGGACGATGATCCTGGTCTCATCAACCGCCGGCCAGCGAGGCGAACCATTTCATTCGCACTACGCGGCGACGAAAGGCGCGATCATTTCGATGACCAAGTCATTGGCGGCGGAGCTTGGTCCTCGCGGCATCACGGTCAACTGCGTGGCTCCGGGATGGGTGTCAACTGATATGACCGAGGATGCGATGAACGATAAGAAACAGCGCCGCCGCATTCGTGAGTTGATCCCGCTGGGTCGAGTCGCGACGCCAGAGGAGATCGCCGGACCCATTCTCTTCCTGGCATCTGAGCTCGCAAGCCACGTCAACGGCGAGGTCCTCAACGTGAACGGCGGGTCGGTGCTGTGCGGATGACCGTGGGTGTCACTACTTATGAAAATCGGCCTTGATACTCTTCTCGAATCGAAGATCGACCTGCTCGACGGCTTGCGAGTCGGGCTGATCGTAAATCCTGCTTCAGTCAACTCACGCTTCGAACACACCGCTGATCTCTTTCATCAACACCCGGGAATCAAGCTCGCTGCTTTGTTCGGCCCGCAACACGGGATCCGGGGCGAGACCCAAGACAACATGATCGAATGGCAGACGTTTTCCGATAAGCGAACCGGCCTGCCTGCCTATTCGCTGTACGGCGCAACACGGAGGCCAACTCCCGAGATGCTTGCTGACGTTGACGTTGTGGTGTTCGATGTTCAAGACGTCGGCACGCGAGTCTACACCTTTATCTACACGATGGCACTTGCTATGGAAGCAGCGCGTGAGTGCGGGAAGCGCTTTGTCGTGCTCGACCGGCCAAACCCAATAAGCGGTGTTAAGGTGAAAGGAAAAATCCTCGAACCCGAGTTTGAATCATCCGGGGGAATGTTCCCGATTCCGATGGCCACCGGGAGGACAATGGCCGAGCTGGCCGTAAGGTGCAATGGCGAATTCGGAATCGACTGCACGTGTGAAGTGGTCAAGATGGAAGGCTGGAGCTGAGAATGTTGTGG
>CAZOOE010000814.1:0-2393 GCA_964581275.1 uncultured Clostridia bacterium | reverse complement strand
GGGATCGGGAGTGCCCCAGCCGCAAAGGTGGAGCCAAGCGACCAGCAACCGCAACCAAATAACCTGAGCGCTGCGGACATCAGCTCGTTGCAGTCCCTGCCGGAGATCAACGACCCGATTTTGCCGCCTTCCCAGGGAAACATCGGCGGCTCGGCAGCTGCGGCCGCGACAACAGATGCGTTGGCCGCGAAGATTGACGCTAAGGCCGCCCTATATCCGATCCAGCGCATCGTGATCGATCCCGGTCACGGCGGGCACGACACGGGCACAATAAGTGCTAGCGGGATGCGCGAGAAGGACCTCGTGCTTGATGTAGGACGCCGGCTTAGAGCCTACATCAAGAGCAACTATCCTGATGTTGAAGTGATAATGACGCGGGACACGGATCGGTTTGTTGCTTTGGAAGAGAGGACGGCCATCGCGAACTCGCGCCGCGCCGATCTGTTCATTTCGGTCCACGCTAATGCAAGTCCGTCGCGCGTGGCCTCAGGCGTTGAAACTTTCTTTCTCAGTCCGGATCGCGCTCCTGCGGAGGATCTTCAGGCCGCAGCGCGTGAGAATGCCAGGCTTGCCAGCGACAAGGTGGGAGAGAAACCTGAGCCCATGTTCGCAAGCGTGACGGTCGGCAACCGAGTAGCCGAATCTCGTGAGCTTGCGCGGTACATTCAGGCGGGACTTGTGCGTGGCATCGGCGCTCAGTCTCCGCGCACGGCTATGAATCGCGGCGTCAAACACGCGCCGTTCGTTGTACTGCTCGGCGCGGCGATGCCCAGCGTGCTTGCCGAAGTATCTTTTCTTTCAAACCCTAAAGATGATGCGCTGCTTCAGACCACTCAATTCCGCGAGCGAATAGCCGCGTCGTTGTTCGCGGGACTGAATGCCTACCTTAAGAAGAATCGCGCGCCTGAGTCGAAGGGCAAGTAAGGACCTAACGCTTCATCGACACGTGAACGTGCTTGTCGTTCTCGTAGAACACTCATTCGAATCCGGCGTCTACGGCAAGACCAGCCAGCCGTCCGAGCTTCGTGGAATCAATCGGTGATGTGATCAAATCAGAGGCCCTGCCTTCGTAGTGTGTGCTGTTCCCGCTGTCTCCATGTTTTCGTCCCATGGCTCAGTGACTCTGAGATTGCTCGGTAAGAACTAAGGCTGTGGCGCCTTTTGTTTGTCGTTCCGTGTCCCAACGCCACCCCTGGTCGTGCCCACGTCTCTCAAACTAACGTAACCTACTATCAATCCGTTCGAATCCAAAACCACCGCGCGACCGAGCCCGTTGGTTGCAAGCATCGACTGCGCTTGGGGAATCGGTGTGTTCGCATTGATGAACATCGACGTGTCGACCGGGCGCATTACTTCGCGAGCTTCAAGATGGGTCCATTCCTCGCGCGGCACCCGTTTCAACTCCTCCAGGAGGAGGAGCCCGTGAAGCCGTCTCTCGAGTACGACCGGAAAGCTCGTGTGGTGATTGTTATTGAGCACCTTGTTGATGAAGTCGGTGACTTTCATATTGGGAGGGATCTGGACTACATCGCGATTCATCACGTCCTCGACCGTCCCCCGCCTGACTCGCCACACTCCCCGGCTGCGACCTTCTGTTGTGCCGAGCATCAACCCGATCATCAATCCGATGATCATCATCCACAACCCGGTTATTCCGTAGTCGGGAACCATGATAAACGAGTAGATGCCAGCCACGACGAGCGTGATGGCGATCATCAAGCCCGAGCGGATCGAGAGCTGCGTCGCCGCTCTAAAATTTTTGTTGTAGCGCCAGACGAGCGCCCTCAAGACGCGCCCTCCATCCAGCGGCAAGCCCGGCAAAATGTTAAAGCCTGCCAGGAACCAGTTGACTAGCCCGAGATGCCGCAGCACCTGGCCGATGGCGCGATGAGTGGTTCCGCCGAGCAACGCCTGGGTCGTGGCGAAGAATATGGTGCCAATCAGAAAGCTGGCCGCAGGTCCGACGACCGCGATCTTGAACTCGGATGAGGGCTGCGCGGGCTGCCCGTTTAGCGATGCGAGGCCGCCAAACATGTACAGAGTTATACTGCCCGTACCAAGCCCTTCCGCCCTTGCCATAGTTGCGTGAGCCAACTCATGCGCAAGCACCGACCCGAACAGGAGCATCGTCGTCAGTAATCCGAGCGCCCAATACTGAACAACCGACAATCCGGGAGCTTCGCGCGGCAAAAGCCCTGAAGCAATCGCCCAGGCGTAGAACGGAAACACCGGCAGCCAGCTGTAGTGGGCATAGATCGGTATGCCGAAGACGCGACCGAGGTAAAACGGTTTCGGGTTGAGAGTCATTCGCTTTAAGAATGGTTCTGATCGATGATCAAAAAAAGTGTACCTTGCGACGACCACCCGAACAAGGAGTCGGGGTCAGAAGGCGG
>CAZOOE010000813.1:0-2398 GCA_964581275.1 uncultured Clostridia bacterium | reverse complement strand
GTGCCGATGCCGAATGCCAGCGCGCCAAACGCGCCGTGAGTGGATGTGTGGCTATCACCGCAGACGATTGTCGCGCCCGGCTGGGTCAATCCCAATTCGGGGCCGATGACATGGACGATCCCTTGATCCGGACTGTCCAGCCCATAGAGCTCTATTCCGAACTCGCGGCAGTTGCTTTCAAGGGTGTCGATCTGCGTCTTTGAGATCGGGTCCGCGATTGGTAGCGACCGGTTCGAGGTCGGGACGTTGTGGTCGGCGGTAGCAAAGGTGAGATCCGGGCGCCGGACCCTGCGGCCGGCAAGCCTGAGACCCGCGAACGCCTGAGGCGAGGTGACTTCGTGAACCAGGTGGCAGTCGATGTAAAGAAGCGCCGGCCTGCCCGGTTCATGATAGACGACGTGCTGGTCCCAAATCTTGTCGAATAGAGTTCTTGGCATACGATAATGATGATCGAATCCGTCGAGGCAAGATAGTACTCCAGATCGCGGGCGGGTGTCCAAAGCTCAACTGGCGAAGCGTCCTTCTTTGCGACGTCTGCGACTTTGCCTCTCGGCGAGGTTGTGGGGTAACAGCGAAGAAGAGCCGCCAACACCCGGAGCTCGTTCAACGTTCGGCCTGGTACATATACCTTCCCTCTTCCTCGGTCGCCATCGATTCAGCAACTTTCAAAAAGGCACGCGCAGCGTGAGACAAGCTTGCATTCTTGCGGTAGATCAGCCGTAGCTTTCGTTCGATCTGCAAGTCCCGCACCGGGACGCGTACAAGCTCGCCGCTGGCGACCTCGTCCTCGACACATATTCCAGGCACCAGGGCGACGCCGCTCCCTCGTGACACGAATAGTTTTATCGCTTCAATAGTCGGCAGCTCGAGATCCATGTTGAGCGTCGTCTTGTGGGCCTTGAAGGCCTGAACCACTTTCGCGCGATATGGCGACTGCACGTTATGAGCAACAAACGATTCGGCTCCAAGCTGGCGGATGCTCACCTGCTTTGACGACGCCAGCGGGTGCTTCGGATTCACCACAAACGCCAATTCGTCGCGATAAACCACTATCGACTTCAGCGATCCCTCCTCCGGATTGAACGACAACACGCCGAGTTCGGCAGCGTGCTTTAGGACGTCGGCTGGGATGCGGCTGGCGAGCGACCTCAACACGGTCACCTTGATCATCGGATAAATCCGGCGGAATTCCGCCAACGCCGGGAGCAGATAGAGGCATGTGAACTCGTTGGCCGCGATGACCAGCTTCCCCTTGTGCATCTCTCGAAGCTCTCTTAACGCGACGTGAGCCTCGCTCCGAAGGTTGAGCAGTTTCTGCGCATACTCGTGAAGCATATGGCCGGCATCGGTGAGAGTCCCGTCGCGTGACGAGCGGTCAAACAACGACTCTCCCACCTCGCGTTCCAGCTTGCGAATAGCCTGACTCACAGCAGGCTGGGTGCGATAGAGTTTCTCGGCCGCGCGCGAAAAACTCCCTTCCCGCGCAACCATAACGAATACTTCGAGCTGAAATAGGTCCATTCTATCTCCGTATTAGCTACAGTTGGGTTACACAGGCCCAGCGATTATACCATAAGCAAAATAGAGTGCTAACCCAAGAATTATAACTTTGACTTTGGGCGCTTTGGCACTTTAGGATTTGACCCGGTAGGCACGGGCGCGTAAGGAGAAGACTATCTATGCCAGACTCAAAGGTGATCATCTTTGACACCACATTGAGAGATGGAGAGCAATCACCCGGTTGCAGCATGAACCTGCCGGAAAAGCTGCGAATGGCCCGGCAGCTCGACCGGCTGGGAGTTGATGTTGTTGAGGCTGGATTCCCGATCGCGTCCGACGGCGATTTCGACGCCGTGCAAGCGATTGCCAGGGAAATCCGCCGTCCGACGATCGCCGCACTCGCGCGAACAACCCGCGAAGACATTTTGCGAGCTTGGGAGGCGGTCAGTGAAGCGGCGCGTCCTCGAATCCACACATTCCTGGCGACTTCCGATATTCACCTTGACTACAAACTCCGGATCACCCGCGAAGAGGCGATCAAGCTGGCGCGCGAGGCGGTGGGACTCGCGCGCTCGTTATGCAAGGATGTCGAGTTTTCGCCCGAAGACGCGACCCGCACCGACCTCGATTTCCTTTGCGCAGTGGTCGAGGCGGTGATCGAAGCTGGCGCTACGACGATCAACATTCCCGACACCGTCGGCTACACCACGCCTCGGGAATTCACTAGAATAATCGAGACAATTCGAAGCAAAGTGGGAGGCGCCGAGCGGGCGACGATCTCGGTCCACTGTCACAACGACCTGGGAATGGCAGTTGCAAACACAATTGCCGCCATCGAAGCCGGGGCTCGCCAGGTCGAGTGCACGATCAACGGGATAGGCGAGCGGGCGGGGAACGC
>CAZOOE010000812.1:0-2401 GCA_964581275.1 uncultured Clostridia bacterium | reverse complement strand
GGATTACGGAGTTCCCAAAAGGCGCCAAGCTTGCCACGCGCAAGGCAGGCAGCGAGGCGTTGCAGCCAATCGCACAAGCGATGCCGCTCCTCATGAGCGGGAGCGCCGACCTGCACGGATCGACCTTAAACTACATCAAGGATGGTGAGGATTTCACGCGTGACAATCCGAAAGGTCGCAACGTTCGCTTTGGCATTCGGGAGCATGGCATGTGTGCCATCCTGAACGGCGTCTCATACCAGGGTCTGTTCCGCGCGTCTGGGGCGACGTTTATGGTCTTTACCGATTATTGTCGCGCCTCCATTCGGCTCGCAGCGCTCGCGAAGCTCCCCAACGTTTACATTTTCACCCATGACTCGATTGGCGTCGGTGAAGATGGCCCCACCCATCAGCCAGTTGAGACAGTCAGCTCCGTTCGGGTGATGCCCCAGATCGATGTCATTCGTCCTGCTGATCCGGAAGAAACCGCTGGGGCGTTTGTCGCGGCAATGCAACGAACTGATGGTCCAACCCTGATCGCGCTCACGCGTCAGGTTGTTCCGATATTAAACGAGGTCGATCTCGCGGCGCGGCGCGAGGGTGTGGCCCGTGGCGGCTACATCGCAAGAAGAGAAAAAACCCGACTCGAATTGATCATCATGTCGTGTGGTAGCGAATTGCAACATGCGCTCGCTGCTGCGAAGGAGCTGGGTGATGGTGTCCGGGTTGTGTCGATGCCGTACTTCGAGCGTTTCAACGGTGAAGCGGCGGCACATTGGAAAGAGGTCTTGCCTAATGAGTGCGGTCAACCTGTCGCGATCGAAGCTGGAGTTGCTGAGACCTGGCACCAATACGTCGGTCTCGACGGAAAGGTGGTCGCCCTGGATGAGTTTGGTCTTAGCGCCCCCGGCGCCGAAGTGATGAAAGAACGCGGGATCGACGCCAAGCACGTGGTCGAGGCGGCAAGAAGTCTCGGGTAGCGCACGCGTCTCGCGTGTTGGTTTCGGCGCCTCGCCGAAACAATCCTTTATCCCGATCGGTTTCTGGAGTGATTGACGCGCCAGAGAAAAGTTCGCGATTGCGAGACGCGATCGCCAGACAAGCGAGACGCGTGTGCTACTCTAAAACACTTCCTCCGGCTCCTCCGCGAGGCGTGCCTGATTCTCGAATCGCGTAAATTGCTTGAAGAAGGTTAAGGGCACTGTGCCAATCGGCCCGTTTCTTTGCTTCGCGATAATCAACTCGGCTTCTTCAGCTTTGTCGTCATGAACTCTCTGGTCGTCTTTGTCGTCATCATCTTTTTCTTCGTAAAAACCCGGTCGAAGAAGGAGACCTACCAGATCAGCATCCTGCTCGATGGCTCCAGACTCACGCAGGTCGCTTAACCGCGGCGTGCCGCCCGAACGCTGTTCGGGTTGCCGATTCAATTGCGCGACCACGATCACGGGTATTTTTAACTCTTTGGCCAAGCCCTTCAATCCTGCAGAGATTTCGGTGATCTCCAGTTGCCGATTATCCTGTGCTCGCCGAGAGCTCGATGTGATTAACTGCAGGTAGTCGATCGTGAGAAGCTGAACATCTTGCTGTGCTTTTAGCCGACGTGCTTTCGCCCGCAACTCCAGGATGTTTAGACTCGAGCTGTCGTCGATAAAGATTTTCGCTTCTGCTAATTTTGATGCTGCTGCCGTCAAATTTGGAAAGTCGCGCTCCGCGAGAAATCCACCGCGGACCTTTGCCAGGTTTACGCGTGCGCGCGAACAAAGGAGGCGCTGCACAAGTTGTTGGCTGCTCATTTCCAAGCTGAATACACCAACCGAAAGTTTTTCGTTAACTGCGACGTGTTCGACGATGTTCATGGCAAGGGCGGTCTTGCCCATACTCGGCCGAGCGGCGATCACGATCATTTCGCCGGGATGCATCCCGTTCGTCATTCGATCCAGTTCGTTAAACCCGGTAGAAATGCCAGTGATCCCACCTCGGTTCTCATAAAGCTTCTCGATTGATTCGATCGCTTCCATGACCTGGTCCTTCATCGACAGCATCTGGCCTTTGAAACGGTCTTCGCCTACGGCAAAAATCTTTTGCTCCACCTCGTCGAGGAGATTGCTTACTTCGTCCTGCTCCTCGTAGGCCCGGCGCACGCTCTCGGTGGCGGCGGTGATGATTGAGCGCAAAATGTACTTATCGCGGACGATATCGAGGTAATAGCCGACATTGGCGGCGGTCGGCACGAAAGTGAACAAGCTGGTGACGAACGCGGCCCCGCCCACGATCTCGAGCAAGTTCCGATCGCGCAAAACTTGGGTAAACGTGATCAAGTCAATGGCTTCTCCCGCGTTCCAAAGATCGACCAGCACGTTGTAGATGGTCTGATGTGCGGGGACGTAAACGAGCCCAAAATGGGTTTGTTTTTGGCGGTTCA
>CAZOOE010000811.1:0-2409 GCA_964581275.1 uncultured Clostridia bacterium | reverse complement strand
ATCCCGGAAAGTGCCTCCAGGATATGCAGCCCACGCTTCGAAATGACGGAATCGCGATTTTATGCCGTATGTTTAGTCCAACCGATAAAGGGCTCGCAACTACACGTGCGTGAAGCCGCATCACCCAACGGTCTCGGTTATGTTAACGCGGAAATCCACATCGCGAACACCGGACCAGAGGCCGGACAACACCAAGGAAATTCTGATGCAGTGGCCTCTGACAATGAGGACATCGGGCCGTAGCCACATTGACCATGAACGGTCCCGTCAACGCAATCGGTATAAGCGCAAAAAACATCGGCCACCGGAAAGCGACGCTGAGGAAGACAAACACAGCCGCGACAGACAAGCTCAACACCGCGATCTTCATGAAAAGCCGGTGCCTTCTCTGAATAACTCGAAAGATGTTCAATTCGAGTTCCTGCGACATAGCTTTAGAGTAGCAGCAACCTGGCCGCAGACTGATCAGCCGGGCACGGAGGAATTATGTCGAACCAGAAGCTCGGTGCGTGCAAGTCGCGCTCACATCCGGTATTGCGGAAAGTGAAAGCTTAAATGGTGGCAACCTTCCAGATGACGAGATCGCGGTATTACGGCCAAGTGACACTGTATTGATTTCAAACCCTGGTAGTTTTTTGGGGTTCTCCAGAAATCCGGCCGTGTTGAAGTCAACCTTATGAGTCACTATTGTCGCTCCTTTGGCCAGCATGAGTCCTGCGAGCACTGCAACCCAACCGGAGCGGAGATCCCGTTCGACAACATCCTCGATTCGTAATCATGAAATCTCAGTGATCGTCAGCTTGAAGTGATTTGTCCTCGCGGGCGCCGAAGGGCGTGGTTGTCGTAACGGGCAAGCCTGAAGTCAACCAGTGTTTGCCCTGCGGCTACGATCTTGCCGTCCGGCTGGAGGGCGATGTTCCAGGGAGCATCGTCTGTCACGTAACCACCCACACCGAAGGTGGTGTCCACCGAACCGTCGTTTTTGTACCGGGTAAGCGCAAGGTCGCCAATGTAGGGATATGAAGCGACGACAATCTTCCCGTCAGACTGAAGCGCTAGGGATCTCGCCTCTCCAAAGCCATAATCGATGAGTTTGCCTCCGGCGCCGAAGGTCTGGTCCAATGAACCATCGCTGTTATAACGGGCTAGTTCGGCCTGTGTTTCAATGACGAACCCGCCACCGCCAGCCACGATCTTTCCATCAGGCTGGATCGCCACAGTTTCAGCAAAGCTGAAGTCGTTCGAAAAGAAACTTGTAGTCACCTTGCCACCTGAACCAAAAGTCGTGTCCAACGAGCCATCGCTGTTGTAACGGGCGAGGGCGAAGAAGCTCTGTGCAGATGTGGTCCGTCCTGTGGTCCGTCCTACCGCTACGATCTTTCCGTCGGGTTGGAGTGCCAAAGCATACACCTCGTCATCGTCGCCTGAGAAGTCTGTGGTGACAATGCCGGCTGAGCCGAAGCTCGTGTCCAATGAACCATCGCTGTTGTAGCGGATTAATGCGAAGTCGCTTGAACTTAACATCTGGCCGGCAATTACGATCTTTCCGTCGGGTTGGAGCACCAGCGATACACTGAAGCCCCAAAAACCCATTTGGCCGACCTTTCCCTGAGAACCGAAACTCGTGTCGAGCGAGCCATCGCTGTTGTAGCGGACGAGCAAACTACCTCCCGCGGCGAAAGAACCTCCTGCAGCCAGGATCTTTCCATCAGACTGCAAAGCCACTGCCGTTGCTCCACTCGAGAACACAGTCGTCACTTTGCCCCCACTGCCAAAACTCGTGTCGAGCGAGCCATCGCTGTTATAGCGGGCAAGCGCGAAACCGGTCGTTGTACCTCCTGCCGCCACAATCTTCCCATCAGATTGGAGTGCTAAATTAAACGCGTGATCATCACCGCCTGAGAAATCCGTGATGACGATGCCACCCATGCCGAAGGTGGAGTCGAGTTCACCGTCGGCTGCCAGAGGACTCGGTGCGATCAGCAGGACAATCAAAACGAAACGTGGCAACTTTTGCACCTTTGCTCCTCACGCTATGTTTCGCGTGTCACAGTATGCGGCGAAGATTGCTTGTTTATACCAATACTGACGAACGCTTTCGCAACGATTACTCCCATTAAGCCGCACTGTTTTCATATTCTTCCTTTAGTTGTCAAGTAGTCGCTTACTCGGAGATTGGCCTGCGGCACGGCGATAATCCGGCCAATCGAGTCGTACGCGTTACACGTCAAATGAGTCAGCGAATCCGTAAACTCGGCGCAATCCCGGTATCGTGTCTCGATGAGTCCTACCTGCCCTTCGAAAAGTGCTCCTTTGCGATGGTCATGGCAGTCATTGCATTGGGCCAACCGGAGTAAAACGCGAGATGCGTGATTGCTTCTATCAGTTCCTCCGCTCGGACACCGTTCT
>CAZOOE010000810.1:0-2422 GCA_964581275.1 uncultured Clostridia bacterium | reverse complement strand
ACGGATGCATCCCAAGGAGTACAATTGGAGACGACTCAAAACCTAGCGCGCTATTGGGGAACAGAATACAGTTGGCGCAAGTGCGAAGCGACACTACAAGCACTGCCGAATTTCATCACCGAAATCGATGGGCTGGACATTCACTTCATTCACGTCCGTTCAAAGCACCAGAATGCGTTGCCCATCATCGTTACGCACGGCTGGCCGGGTTCGGTCGTGGAGCAATTGAAAATCATTGATCCGCTTACCAATCCTACAGCCCATGGCGGGAAGGCCGAGGATGCCTTCGACGCTGTGATCCCATCGATGCCGGGCTACGGCTTCTCGGGAAAGCCGACCAGCACAGGCTGGGGACCCGAGCGGATTGCGCGCGCCTGGAATGTATTGATGCAGCGGCTCGGGTACAAAAAGTACGTGGCACAAGGGGGCGATTGGGGCGCAGTCGTCGTGGACATGATGGGCGTTCAGGCGCCTCCGGAGCTGCTCGGCATTCACACCAATATGGCTGGCATCTTCCCAAACGAGATCGACCAGGCGATTTTTTCCGGCGCGCCTGCGCCAGCGGGTCTTTCAGCCGAGGAAAAGGTCGCATACGAGCGTTTGCAGTTTGTATATCAAAAGGGGATCGCCTACGGTTACCAGATGGGACTCCGCCCCCAGACATTGTACGGAATCGCGGACTCACCCGTCGGCTTGGCGGCCTATTTCCTCGATCACGATGCACGCAGTTACGCGCTGATCTCACGCGTCTTTGCGGGCGAATCCGAAGGTCTCACACGTGATGACGTCCTCGACAACATCACGCACACCTGGTTTACAAACACGGCGCTCTCTGGCGCCCGCCTCTATTGGGAGTATTTTGGGAAAAGCTATGTTAGCGCCAAAGGCGTCTCCATTCCGGTCGCCGTGAGCGTCTTCCCTGACGAACTGTATCCAGCTCCGCGAAGTTGGGCAGAACGCGCTTATCCCAAGCTTATTCACTACAACAAACTTCCCAAAGGCGGCCACTTCGCGGCGTGGGAACAGCCGCGGCTCTTTGCGCAAGAGGTTCGCGCGGGCTTCCGATCTCTACGCTAGTCAAACAGGGAGGGCGGCGCCCACGTTCGGCGCGCCCGGTTTCAATCGCCGTCGCTTTTGTGGTTTTGCAGTGACAAGCGTTTTTGCAGGCCCGCCGGGTCTTGGCGGATTTTACAGGAGGATTAAGACTGTGGCTGATTTTATAGCTATAACCGTACACTAGAAGGCGGCGGGCAGACTGTGCCGGCCGCCTTCTAACCGCTTTCGTCAAAGGAAACGCGCAAGTCTTCATGGAGAGGAGGATAGACCCATGGTTTTCAAGACGCTCGCCGTTCGCGAGGAAGGTGCAGTTCTGTTCGCTGGAATTGCTGCGCCGCCCATGAATCTTCTGGGGCCAGAACTGGCTCGCGATCTCGTGTCCCTCATTCAGCAAGCCGAAGCCGATGACGCTCTTCGAGTACTTGTGTTCAAGAGCGCTGACCCAGACTATTTCATTTCCCACGTCGACGTGACGCGAATTGGCGAATACCGAGAAGTGGGGGCGAAGCTGACCGGGGAAGCATCGCTGGGTATCCTCTTTCGGTATCTGAGCGCAAGCCGCCTCGTCACCATCGCGCAAATCGAGGGTCGCGTGCGTGGAGCCGGAAGCGAGTTCGTGCTGGCATGCGACATGGCATTCGCGGCACGAGAGTCCGCAATCTTCGGCCAGCCTGAGATCGCGTTCGGCCTGATCCCCGGCGCCGGCGGCATCCAGCACCTCACCCGCCTCATGGGTCGAGCCAGGGCGCTCGAAGTCATGCTAAGTGCGGAGGACTACGACGCGGAACTGGGTGAACGGTACGGCTGGATCAATCGAGCGATGCCTGCCAAGGCGCTCGGAGACTTCGTGATTTCTCTCGCGCACAGGATCGCCGAGTTTCCAGCTGCCGCTCTAGCCTTGATCAAGGAGCGTGTGAATGCAGTCGCCCTAGCGCCCGCCGAAGATTTCCGCCGCGATTCGGCTCTCTTTCTTGAACGCGGGGGCCAGCCTGAGACGCAAGGCCGGATCCAAGTTGCGATGAAGCGGGGCTTGCAGACTCGAGGCGCAGAGATGGCCCTGGCCGGGATGCTGAGTGGCTTGACAGAATGAGCCATCGGCGACGATGGCGGTCTTCAACTGATGTTGAACAAAGACCAGCTTCATGCGTTGCCGTCCCTCTTGGCGGACACGCGGTCACCGGAGCAGCGAATGACATTGAAAGTGGCCAGCAACTCGTGAAGGCTGGCGATTAGGGCAGGATCGGGAGCTAACGATGATTGTAAAATTCGGCGTTTTGGCCTTAGCGGTCGGGTTCGCTGGAGCATTGCTCTTATCGCAGAGCCAACGTCAGGCATCCATGCCGTGTCGGGTCGGAGCCGCTAGCTG
>CAZOOE010000809.1:0-2435 GCA_964581275.1 uncultured Clostridia bacterium | reverse complement strand
GCTTCTCTTGCCGGCAAGAACACCGCACCCTCAGACAACAACGCTCGGGAAACTGTTCCACCGAGCACGGCAAAACCAAAGCCAATCAAGTCTCACGCCCCATCCGCCCCGGAAGGGAGTCCTGTTCCTGCGGTCATCACTAAGATTGATCGCATGAAGACTCGTCAGGGCGATTCTCTTTTTCTTAAGGTGGATGTCGGCGGCGAGACGGTGCGTGTGTTCGGCCGTCCCGAAGAACTGGCGGAGCGTCTGGAAGCGAGTGGTTACGACATTCCAGCGAATGAGATCGAAGCTGGGATGGAACTCCATCTTCCCTGCCTGGTGAAAGTCGGTCAGGGCCACAACGGATACAAGAACATCGAAGAGTTCTTGCCCGAAGCTGCCGAATGATCGGCTCGCGCCATATCCACCTAGCCGAGTCAGAGAGACGAAAGCCTCTCTGACTCGGATTCGTGCTCAAGGCACGTTGGATACCTGCCTTAAATTCGACTAAGGAGACCGGCCATTAGGCTCAGCCACGAAAGCTTCACGCCAATTCAACGCAGCGTCTGTTGCCGACGGGAAACACTGCCCATACGATCAGGTGTAAAGAATGAGCGGGACTGACAAAATCAATTGGTGTAGAGCGGAGGGATGCCAGTGAACCTTGAGGCCCGGCTTTACTGTGTCACGCTACTGGTCGTCTCAATCCTGCTGCAGGCAAGCTGCACGTTAAACGCTCAAGACCTCGCGGCAGCAAGGCCTGGATCGGCGAGCACCCGTGCTGATGGTGCCGCAAACGACGCCCCGACCATAACCATTGATGAAGCAAAGAGCTTGATGAATCTACTCTCTGCCGTTGAGGAACTCCGCGCCAAGGGCATGGTTGTAAAGTGGGACGTGCAAGCCGTTCCAACTATGAACAACAAAGATTATTACTTCTTCTGGATTTACAACACTACGGCGCAGGCAAAACGCGACATTGGCTCGATTAGCGTCGGAAATTACGCGGTAAACAAGCATACCGCGGATATCCGTGCCTGGCACGTCTCAGACGAGGTTTTTCATGGAAACGACGGTGAATTGGTTGCAGGGGACGATCTCGGGAGACTTCAGGAAGAGCTTCGAAAGAAACACAGATTCAATGTCGGCTTAATTCAGGAATACCGATTGGCGCATCTGGCCGACAAGATTATCCCCCGTGAGCAGGCGCAGTCCGCGGTGCAGTTGCCCACCACTGAGCGCTCCCGAAACACGGCAGAGCTTAGCTGCTGGAAGGATAGTGACCATCTCATCTCTCGGCTTGGTCGCAGCCCTATTGCTTCGTCCAGCGCTGGCTATCGTGCATATGCTGAGGTGAAGGCGACGGCTTTCAAACCTAAATACCAGGAAACTTACAGTGGGTCACTTTGCGAAAATACGGTCAAGTTGTTCGTAGCGAAGGATCCCGCGTCAAAGTTTGAGGTTGTCATCGATTCCAGCCAGCCCAAAAGCGATTGCATTACGGTCGAAGCGCGAGATTCTTGTGAAGTTAAGGGCGTTCGGATCCTGGACTGGTCCAAGGACGGACGGATCCTACTTGCAGAGCTTGTGACCTGGGTATACGAAAGTGATGCTCTGATGATGCGAGCGCCGATCATATACGACGTGAAAAGGAACGAATTCGTGCGCCCCGATGTCTATCGCGTCTTCGATGAGTACTACAAGACTGACGCTTTTAAGGAAAAACCGCAATCAACTGGAACACACTGCGAATTCGAGCTTCGCGCTGAGGGCTTTTCCCCTGACGGCAAGATCATCGTTTCGGCTTCACGACCGCCAGACAACCCCTCCTACGAACAGGTGTTCTGCCTGGACCAAAAGCAAACATTCGAGTTCGACCTGGGGACGAACAAGATCAAACGCTTACCTTTCGATTACAAGACGCAGCGCTATGGCACCTTGAAGACTCAAAGCGCTACTAAACCATAGTTGCTGTAACACGAGCGATTGCTAGACGTTCTAAATCCCACAATCCCTGTCACGTACAAGTCCTTTCGACACACAATCGCTGATCGCTGGAACAGTAAATAGCCGGTTCTTGTAGCAGCTACCCTCCCACAACCTCTCCTCTCACGATCTCAGCCTTAACCCAAAAAACTCAGGAGCAACACCCATGCGAACGACCACGCAGGAGGCGGTTTTGTCTGCCTACATTGCGTCCATCGGAAAACGCACGCCGCGCGATGCTGTTCAAGACGCCGCCGAACTTTGCAGATTCGCGACCTCACTAAATCGTTTGAACGAGATCGCCTGCAACAGCGGCCTCACGGAGCGGCAAGAGCGGCGCAAGCAAAACCTACAAACCCGGATCAAGGCCGTGCTGGAACGCGCGGGCTTGGTCCTCAACCACTTTAACAACGATCCGCGAGGCTACGCCGTGTACCTCGATCTGCCCGATGGCTCCTACAACAGCT
>CAZOOE010000808.1:0-2439 GCA_964581275.1 uncultured Clostridia bacterium | reverse complement strand
CCTGCACGCCCGCGGAGGGTTCAAACCGGAAGGTGAATTAAGGTTTACTTGTGTCCAGCCATCGCCTTAATTGGATTCCTGCTCTGTGTCACATCGATCCCGAGCCAAGCCGAAGAAATTCTCCCTCGTCTGACGGTCGGCACCCAGGAGATCGGCCTGAGCGTCGGTTACTTGCTGCCGAATCGATTGACCAGCGAACACAGTACAAAACAAAGTGGTCCGGCCTTCATGCCCTCTTGGGCCATGATATTGACCGACCCGATCGGGCCGGGATGGATTCGCGGACAGATTCTCCTCGGAGCGGAAATCGTCTACATCCAGTTCGAACGACCAGAATTGACTCATGGAGTGGGCTTTACGCCCAAGATCAAATACCTGTTCGAGGGATGGCAGCGCATCAGGCCGTACCTCGAATTCGCCGGCGGACCGTTTTATACGGATCTCGCGGGACAAGTTCCCGAAGAGTCTTCACGATTCAATTTAATCCTGACGGCCGGAGGCGGCATCTCCTGGTTCGTCACTTCACAGCTGTCCCTCAACGTCGGATATCGGTTTCACCATATCTCCAATGCGGGCACCAGGTATCCCAACATCGGGCTGAACTCGAGTCTTCCTTACGGAGGCTTCTCATTCTATTTCTAGGAGCTGGCCCTGATGAGTAACGTTACGCTGAGATGCCTCGTGCTCGCCTGTTGCGGACTCGTCCTGACCACCGGATGTGGCCGGTGGATCGAAATGATGGCGACTCCCACCGATGCGCAGCAAGCCGCCTCACAGACAATCGCTCAGGTCGAACAGGTGCCGCTGATCATGGACCGCCTGCGCATCACGAGAAACGGTTCGCCACAGAATCCATCGACCGAGACCGAACAACGGATTCTCGGCTCATTGGGAGACCTCGGCCTATTCTCATACCTTGTTAGAATGAATAGTGCGCCCCCAGCATTGAACGGGAAAGTGATTCGCGCTCGACTCTCACTTGACGAAGCCATTGAATCTCATCCAGGCCATGCCGCCTGGAAAGGCATCGTGATCGGTGCATCCATGTTTATTCTGACGCCATTTCTTCCACTGGAATACGATTACGCCGCTCATGTCACCCTGGAATTGGAACGCTGGGACGGACAGATCAAACACTATGAAAGTCAATCTGCCGGAACCGCACGTTACCAACTATTTGGTGCCACCCCGATCATGATCGACGAACTGAAAGGCCATGTGATGGAGACCTGCCTGTCCCAACTGGCGAATCAGCTCGTGCACGATACACAATTCTATTTTGCCAGCAGCGCACCGCTGGCGGAGCCCGGGATCCGGAGTGTGTCCGTCAAATCACGTACACCGGAACCCTCCGGAACATCCGGCACAGCCATTCCCGTCTCTGCTCCTACGAAGCCATAGTTGGACAGACCCACAGCCGCTTCCTACCAACCTTTCCACTGGCTGATCAAAAACCTGCAATGCTATGATGTTCCAATATCTGGAGCATCTATCTATGGACATTGATGCGTTTCGCCAGATGGTAGCCAAGAATCCAAAAGGATTTCTTGGTCGCTATGGTCTCGGTAACAAGATTCTGCAGGAAGGCGGGAGCTTTGAAGAAGCTGTGGAACATCTTCGCGTCGCAGTTCAATTGGATCCGGTACATGTCGCCTCCCATCTCGCCCTCGGCCGCGCATTGATTGGACTGAAGAGGCCCGAAGACGCCAAACCTGTATTACAGGCAGGGATCGACGCCGCGATTTCCGGACGATCCAATGGAGGACGTGACCTCGTCCCGGAAATGCAAAGTCTGCTTCGTTCGCTTGGCTGATTTCTCTAGAAGTGAGGTTGGACGATGAATCTTGAAACCGCCAGACAACGCATCGACTCAGCCATCACGCAATTCGGACCGCAGGCCGCTCCTGCGATCGATCTGGTCATGAATGAAGTCCGCTCCGACATGGGCGCCGGGGCATTCAACGAACTGGTTGAAGAGTTTGACCTCGAACTCCTGTATAACATTGCCCCGATGGAATCGGACCACTCGAGTAGCTAGGTCAAGGGGCCACGAATTTCCTCTCCTTCAGGGTGCTCAAAAAGCCTAATATTCTCACCCGCCCCACCCCGGCGCGCCAAGCCGCGCCATTTCCCACACTTCATTCTCGGTTCATCAATATCCTCAACGTACCCCTCCTTGGAAGAGCTACCCGGCAGGTCGGGGAAGGCGGGTGAGGACTATTACACCACCAGCTTTCTCTCGCCTGCGGCCTCGTTGGGGATAACTGGTTTGAGCATCCTAAGATACTCTCCTCCGTTAGATTGCGGCATATATAGCCCATGCGGACCTCTCAAGTTTTAATCCCTACATTGCGAGAAGACCCTGGCGAAGCGGAAACCGTAAGCCATAAGCTCATGCTCCGAGCCGGTCTGATTCGCAAGGTGGCGGCCGGCATCTAC
>CAZOOE010000807.1:0-2444 GCA_964581275.1 uncultured Clostridia bacterium | reverse complement strand
CTGTTTGGGGACAAGAATATGAATGCCAGGATCAGCACGCACATCACGTCGTATTGCCAGCTTCCCCGCTCGTATGACCAGAAGAGAATCTTCTTCAACGTGCTCAGGATGATTGTCATTTGCGTCCCTGTACTGCCTCCGCCGTGATGCTCGAACGAACGACGTGTCCGTCTCGCATCTCGATAACACGGTCGGCTCGTGCCGCTGCCTCAGCGTTGTGGGTGATCATTATGATTGTCTGGCGGAATTCCTTGTTTAGCTGCCCCATCATATTCAGAACGACGTCAGAGTTCTCGGTGTCCAGGTTCCCGGTCGGTTCATCTGCAAGAAGTATAGCCGGACGATTGATTACCGCGCGAGCGATTGCCACACGCTGCTGCTCACCGCCCGAAAGCTCGAGCGGCTTATGGTTGGTCTTGTCCTCGAGACCCAGGAGTCGAAGCACTCCCTGTCGTCGCCCCGGGTCTTGATTGTTCTTGCCGGAATAAATGCGCTCAGCCAGTTTCAAATTGCCCTCGGCGGTCAGCGTAGGGAACAGGTTGAAGCGCTGGAAGACGAACCCGATTTTGCGACGGCGCAGATCGGTGCGCTGGGCGTCGGTCATTGCCGTCAGATCTTCACCCTCGATGATCACCCGCCCGTTGGTCGGCTTGAGCATGCCGCCGACGATATGCAAGAAGGTTGACTTGCCACAGCCGGAAGGACCCATGATCGCAACGTATTCGCCCGGTTCGACCCGCAGAGTAGCACCCCGGAGGGCAGGAACTTCTACCTTGCCGACGTGATAGATCATCCTGAGATCTATAGTTTCGAGGACTGGGTTCATGGTTGGTCCGTAGTCCGTGGTCCGTAATCAGCGGTCCGTAATCCGTGGTCCGTAGTCAGTAGTCCGTAATCAGCGGTCCGTAATTTGTGGTCCGTGTTCTGTATCCGTAGCTCGCTTCTCTAGAGACTACTACTACTACTACTGACCACTGACTTCAGACTACTGACCAGGGACGACTAACGACTGACCACGGACTACTAACTACTGGCCGCACGCTAATCATAGCTTATGGCTTCGACTGGATCGAGGTTGGCTGCGCGCATCGCCGGGTAGATAGCGCCGATTATCCCGCCCACCACTCCGATCAGCGCGGAGATCAGAAGCCACCTGGGCTCGAGATCAACCATCAGACGAGTGTTTGCTTCAAGCCAGAGCTTTCCGATTATCGCCACGACAAAGCCAAGCGCGACTCCCATCGCGCTGATCAATGCCGCCTCTTTCTCGATTGTCATCACGATGAATCTCTTCGACGCACCGAGACTCTTGAGGATGCCGATCTCGCGAGTCCGCTCGATGATAGTGGTGTACATCGCCAGGAGAATTACCAGCACACTGATGATCAGGCCAAGCCCGATCACCACATCAAGAAAAATCTCTACCGGTGCCAGACCTTGCGAGTACAGCGCAGGTATTTCGTTGGTTGAAATGACACGATTCCCGGGATAGTATTTCCGCAATTGTTCGATCACCTGGTCGGCAAGCTCCGGCGTCTCACACTTAACACTCGCGAACGTGCAATTCTCCGCACCCACCAGGACCTGCCGCATCGTATGCAGTGGTATCTTCACGCGCGCGAGCATCGACGGTTCATAGACGCCGACGATCGTAAACTCGTGGCCGAGCACCGTGATTTTGCTTCCGAGTCGAATGGGTTTGCCGTCGACATCTCTTCCGCTGTCAGCGTAATAATGATCGACGATGGCCTCGTACTCGGTACCGGGCGCGCGGCCATCACCCAGCGCTCTGCCTCTTGCAAGAGTCAAGTGGGTCGTAGCGATAAAGCTCGCGTAATCTAAGCCGTCTACCATCTCAAAGCCGATACCGGCGACGCTACCCTGCACGTATTCGCCAACAGCGGAAGTTGCTGCAACGCCTTCGATCGGCGGCTTGGGTTCAATGTCTGGATCATCGGCTGTAGGCTGAACGCCGTGAAGAATAGCGTCCGCGTATCGCGCCGGCAACATCAAAGGGTTGCCGGCCAGCGACACGTTACCGCCGGGTAGAAAGCGAACCTCAGCGTCGACATTTGACTGCCGGCGCGCCGCGTCGTGCATCATCCCGCGCGCGAGTCCGACAAACAGGGTGACCAGGATGACTCCAAGCGCGACTCCGATAATGCTGATGGCGGTGCGCAACGGTCGCTGGGAGATATTTGCGGCGATAAGGCTATCCATTATCTGTTCGCCGGCTTTGGAACATTCGGCTTGCGAGGTGGTGCGGTCGCTGCCTTGTGCGGCGCATCCAGATTTATCTCTTCCAGATTCTGTGTGTTCTCAAGTGTGAACGTAGTGGTCGGCAAGTCTGGGTTTACCTCGACGGTTTGCGGTACAAGCGTCAAATCAAGGCGGTAACCATCGTTGCGACGATGGTATTGGCTGCTATTTATAGTGACGCATCA
>CAZOOE010000806.1:0-2451 GCA_964581275.1 uncultured Clostridia bacterium | reverse complement strand
GCTCGACTCGGTCTTCCGAGCGGAACCGGTGGTCGATAATGGCTCCCGTGCTCAGCTTGCGCAGCTTGGTTTGCACCATTCCCCGCCAGTTCCCCGGCGTAATGTGCTGATAATCCACCACCTGGTAAAGTTCGCCGTTCATTAGAATTGTGTTTCCACGGCGCAATTGCGTTGCTTGAATCTTTACAGACAGGCTCCTCTTATTGGGCGAAAACGCCTATTTTACCAACACCCTACCGCTTCTTGCCAGAGGCTACATCGACGCCAGTAATTTTGCCACGGTCGATAGAGGCTTTGATGAAACCGGAGGAGCGCAATTCCGCCACGATTTTTTCAACGGCGTCGAGCTTCGCTTTGGCGCCCTTTTCCGCAACAACGCATTGCTCGACTTCCATGAAACTATCAGCGAGAGCGCGCAGCTTGGAACCCGAAGCTGTTTCAGCATCGAGCGATCGCTGACGGTTTATCGCGAAAGCATCGACTTCCCCGCTCGTTAGCAGCCGTTCAACTTCGGCTTGCGGCGGCATTGTTGGGAAGACCCGCACCTGAGCATTCTTGAGGTGACTGCTCACGAACAATTCCTGCGTCTGGCCTTTGACAGCGGCGACTTTCACACCAGCGCGATCCACGTCCCCACTTTTCTTTATGGGTGAGTTGGAAGTCACCAGATAGCTGTTGAACATCACTTCAAAGGCTGCTCCAAAGTCCACTTCCCGCGCGCGAGTCGGGTCGTAGGCCAGAAAGCCGATGTCGGCGGTGTGGTCCTTGAAGGCGTTGATTATGGCCTCCGCATCTGGCGCTGGAATGATTTTGTAAGGCACCCCAAGCCGTCGAGCCAGCTCTTTGACAAGGTCTGGAACGGGGCCGGTCGCTTCTCCGGTTTTTTGGTCCACGCGTCCTTGTACAGGGTTACCGCCGAGAAAGATCGCCCGGAGCGTGCCGGTCGGAGCCAGCGTCTGGGATGGTGCCTGAGCCGCGAGAGGCGTCGCGAGAAGGCATATCAGAAGACATGAGCGGAGCGAATACAAGCCCGACAGGGCGAAGCCATCAAAAAACGTTGTAAGAGATCGCATGCGCCGATTATTCCATTGTGCGGATTCTTTCGCAAATCCGGCAATCGGAGTTAGAATCAGCCCCCATGAACAACCATCCTTCTTATCTGCTAGCACGTCGCGAGTTTCTCAAATTTTTGGCTGCGAGCCCGTACGTGGCCGCCGCCGGCGGAGTGGGGGCATTCGTGAGCCTGCCGGGAGCATCAGCGCAGGGCGCCGAGGTGATCACGGACCCGGCAAGTGCGCTCAATGTGCTGGAGTTCGAGGAAGCGGCGCACCGGAAAGTTCACCCGGGCCATTGGGCATACATGGCGAGCGGTGTCGACGACGACGCAACGCTGCGGGCGAATCGTGAGATCTTCAAACACGTCCAGCTACGGCCGCGTCGCTTACACAATGCCACTCTGGTCGACACGCGTGTAGAGTTGTTCGGCACGGTCTACAACAGCCCAATTTTCTTATGTCCAACGGGAGGCGAGCGAGGCTTTTACATGGACGGCGAATTGTCTGTCGCCCGTGCAGCGCGCGCGCGCGGGACGCTGCAGTGCCTGTCGACGATGACTTCGACACCGATCGAAGATGTGAACAAAGCTTTGGGGCGTCCGGTTTGGTATCAGCTCTATGCGCCGAGCAAGTGGGAGGCGTGCGCACAATTGCTGCGTCGTGTTGAAGCAGCCGGCTCGAGTGTCGTATTGCTGACGGTGGATAACACCACCGGCCGGAACAGTGAAACCTACATGCGCATGCGTCCGAAGGATCTGACCCAATGCGCCTCATGCCACCATGGTGGGGGTCAGCCGCCCGGCCCGGTGAGCGAGCGCGCCATGTTCAAAGGTATCGATATGACCGGCGTGCGTGCTCCGAATCCTGCTATGGACTGGGAATTCGTCGATCAGCTCAGGAAATTCTGGAAGGGGAAACTTGTCATCAAAGGCATCGACACGCATGAAGATGCGCGCCTGGCGATCGAGCATGGTTTCGACGGAATTCTCGTATCCAACCACGGCGGCCGCGCTACGGAAACGCTGCGCTCTACACTCGAGGCGTTGCCCGAAGTGGTCGGTGAAGTCGGCAATCGCATTCCGGTCTTCGTGGATGGCGGGTTCCGTCGCGGAACGGACATATTCAAGGCGCTCGCGCTCGGCGCGAAGGCTGCAGGCGTGGGCCGGCCGTTCCTGTGGGGACTTGGCGCTTTCGGCCAGGCAGGTGTCGATCGTGTCATCGAGATCTTGCAAGGCGAACTGAAGCTGGTCATGGGCAATTGCGGAACGCGCACCGTAGCGGATATCAACCGTTCGTATATCGCAACACCCGACTGGAAGATCTGAGAGAAGAGAAAAATCGGTAGGACGAGAAATCACCCTCTCCCTCTGGGAGAGGGTAGGGTGAGGGTTTCAAG
>CAZOOE010000805.1:0-2462 GCA_964581275.1 uncultured Clostridia bacterium | reverse complement strand
GCACACGCATTTGTTGGTCACAATGATCTCATCAAGATCCGCACGCCAGCGCAGGCGCGGAAGGGAAAAGATGTATAGCCGCACGGCCTGGCGCGGATCGGCTGGGAAGATAGAGGCGGTTATGCGTCCCGTGTGCAGAACGAGACGCAGAACGAAACGCTCCTCGGCTTGCCCCCACTTCACGCCGCGAACCTCCGCGCCTAACACCCGCATGCGGAAGACGTTCAGCTCTTGGCGCCGCATGTCTTCCGTTCCCATGTACACCACGCATTCAAAGCCCAACAGAGCGCAGACTGTGGCCGTAGCAACACCGTGTTGCCCGGCGCCGGTTTCTGCAATGACGCGATGCTTGCGCATGCGCTCGACCAGCAACGCTTGTCCCAGGCAGTTGTTGATTTTGTGCGCGCCTGTGTGAAGCAGGTCCTCGCGCTTGAGGTAAATTTTGGCGCCGCCGAGCTTCTTAGTCAGCCGCTGGGCAAAGAAAAGAGCCGTGGGGCGACCCGCATAGGTGCGCAGCAACTCGTCTAGCCGGCGCTGGAAACCGCGATCGCGCTTGGCTTTCTCGTAGTGACACTCCAGTTCCTCCAACGCAGCCATGAGCGTCTCGGGAACGTAACGTCCGCCGTAGACGCCAAAGCGCCCTGCCAATGGTGAATTCTGTGCGACACTGCCCGGTGGAATTTTCGCGGTTGCCATTCTCAGTTCTTCTTGTCTGCCTGCCGAACAGCGTCTACGAACGCGCGGATTTTGTGCGGGTCTTTTTTCCCCGGTTTGGCCT
The DNA here is from genome assembly GCA_964581275.1 of uncultured Clostridia bacterium. GTDB lineage: Bacteria > Acidobacteriota > Blastocatellia > UBA7656 > UBA7656 > Onstottus_A. The sequence continues at coordinate 1,684 of CAZOOE010000805.1, read as the reverse complement.
CAACCCCGGAAGATACATCCAAGCCCCATGGCTTCAGGATGCGGACCGCCTCGCTTACATTGCCAGCCTTAAGTCCGCCGGCGACGACGACTGACCCGAGTCGCGAAATCGCTTCCACGCTCGGCTGGCTGGCCTGCCAATTGAAAGTCTGTCCGGTACCGCCATATTTCGATAAGGTGCCTGTGTCCACCAGAAAGGCGTGAACAACGTCACGATGCCACATCATCGCCAAGCCCTCGGGCTTGGCATGGTTCATCGAAATGCCAACCACAACCTTAAGATGCGGCCGCCGTTCCACAATCAAGTCCGCCACATGCGGATCCATGTCGTCGCCGTGTAACTGGACTGCTGTAAGGCCCGCCTCATCAGCAAGTGCACAGATCGAGTCTTCCGTCTGATTCACGAATACTCCAACTTTTTCGATCGTCCCCGGCAATTCTTGCACAATCCGCCGCGTCGTCTTTTGATCAACGTGGCGAGGGCTATTTTCATAGAACACGAATCCCAACGCGTCCGCGCCCGCATCCACAACTGATAAGGCGTCTGGCGCGTTCGTGATTCCACAAATTTTGATCCACATCATGAAACCCAGTTCCCGGTTCTTGGCTCAGAGTTCTCAGCGGGTTTTGGATGTTGAACCGAGCGGGGAGGGCTCCCGTTCCGCATCAGCCAACAAGGTTCGTAGCGCCGCCCCCGGCGACTCTGCCTTCATCAGCGACTCGCCGATCAGGAATGCCTGATATCCAGACGCGCGCAATCGCGCGACGTCGGCGCCTTGCTCGATTCCGCTCTCGGCCACGCCCACCACATTCTTCGGAATCAATTCCGCCAGGCGCAGGGTAGTCTGCGGATCCACTTTGAAGCTTCGCAAATTGCGGTTGTTCACCCCGATTAGGTCACAACTAGCATCCAGCGCCCGGCGTAGCTCTTCCTCGTCATGGGCCTCGCAGAGCACATCAAGTCCCAGGGCGTGGCTTTTTGCCGACAGCGTTTTTAGTTCATCTTGCGACAGCACAGCCACAATCAGCAGGATCGCATCGGCATTGTGAGCTCGCGCTTGCAGCAACTGGAACTCGTCCACAATGAAGTCTTTCTGCAAACACGGCAACTTTGTGCTGGCTGACGCGCGTCGTAAATTCCCAAGCGAGCCTTGAAAGAACTCTTCATCAGTGAGCACTGACAATGCCGCCGCTCCAGCCCCTTCCAATTCCTGTGCCAAAATGGCCGGATCAAAATTCGTGCGAATAAGTCCACGCGACGGGGAAGCCTTCTTGAGCTCGGCGATTACGGCCGCTCCGCTACGACGGTGGTCGGCGAGGGCACGGCGGAAGCCTCGTGGATTGTGCTCTTGCGCCCGCCGTTCCAATTCGTGCACATCCACTGAGCGCCGCGCATCCGAGACTCTGCGGCGCGTGGCAGCGATAATCTGGTCAAGCCCGGTGACCATAGCGAATCTGAAGATTATACGGGAGGAGGTGGATCAGCAGTAGATGAGCGGCAAAGAAGCGAAAGGGACGGGCCGTCAAACAACAATGACGCCGCGGCGGGCTGATCCGAGTACATGCCCGCAGGCGTCACTCAACTTTAGTCTCCGGTGGTCATTCCGTGGAGAACTTGAAAACTGTTTGCGAATGAAATCCTTTTCCCGGCCTCAGAATGCTCGAGGGGAAGTCAGAATGATTCG
>CAZOOE010000804.1:1335-2464 GCA_964581275.1 uncultured Clostridia bacterium | reverse complement strand
GCTAAGGAGAGAGCGGCATGATTGAACAAGCAAACCCGGAGCCCGGACACCAAGACGGCCAATACACGCCGGCGTTCCGAGTCGATGTTCCACTTCAGGCCTTTCTGCAGAAGACCTCCGAGCGAACTGCGGTGAAGACTTTGGTTGAGCCGAAAACGCTGCCTGAGCCAGTCTTCCCTCAGGTGAAGCGAACCGAAGACTTGAAGCGGTCAGGGTTGGTCTACCATACCAATAATGGGGTGCGTGCATTTCGCCGGTGGCTCGTTCCCTACATCCAGTCGAGAATTCTCCACTACGAGTTTCGTCCTTTGTTGTCTTATCTCTTCACCGAGTGGAAGTGTAACCTCGATTGTCATTACTGCTGGGCGTTTGACAACAGTGTCAAAGGAATGTCGGAAGACGTCGCCAGGCGCTCGATCGACTGGCTTCATTCGGTTGGTTGTCGTGTCATTGCGATCATGGGGGGAGAGCCGCTGCTCCGGCCCAAATTCATTCACAAAGTGATCTATTACGGAGCGAAGAGAGGCTTCTTCATGTATCTGCCCACCAACGGCCGATTGATGACTCCTCAGGTCATCGACTGGCTCGGGGATGCGGGCGTGGCCGCGGTCAACTTTGCCGTGGATTGCGTGGAGGAGAGACCCGGGCTGCCGAAGGCACTAAACCGGGTGCGGTCTTACTTCGATTACCTGGTCCAAGTGCAGCGGCGGTACGGGTACATGGTCGTGTTTAATATGAATATCACCCGGATCAATATGGATGATATCAAGGAGCTCACCGAGATCGCCCATGACAACGGGATCTCCACCGATTACCACATCAACGAAACGCCAATGCTCGAGCAGTCGCACTTCAAGCATCTGGACGAGAATGATACCTATCTGCGGCCCGGCGATTGGCCACGCGTCGATGATCTGCTCGATTACCTGACGGAAAAGAATCGACAAGGGTACATCATGGTGAACTCGAAAGCGCACCTTCAAGAGATGAAGAATTTCATGCGCGGCCGGGTGACGGCCTGGAACTGCCGGGCTGGCCAAAATTCATTGGTGATCCGCACTGACGGCACGATTTCGCCGTGCTTCCCGATGTACCTCGCTACGCAAGAAGGGGGGACTATTGAGAATCA
>CAZOOE010000804.1:0-1325 GCA_964581275.1 uncultured Clostridia bacterium | reverse complement strand
GGCATGGAGCAGGAGGCGTACGCATCGTACGTGCTCTCGCTCGACAAGATGAAGAAGGGATGCATGCCGCACTGTCTCTCGACCTGCCAGTACATACTGGGCCATTATTACAATAACCAGACGGTCCTGCGATGGATCATAAAGCAACTTCTACACGGCCTCAGCGGTGAAACAACGGCCGTGGCCCAGGCCTGACCTCGGCTTCCGCCGTCTCGGGACACGCACATGGTCGCCGCACAAGCAGAGATCAAAGAGGAGCGACGCAGGCAAATCCTCTACTGCGCCAAACGGGTGTTCTCCGAGAATGGCTTCCACAATGCCAGCGTTTCGGACATCGTCGACCGCGCTGGAATCGCCAGGGGAACCTTTTACCTCTATTTCACCAGCAAACGGGATATTTTTGATAATCTTCTCGAGGATTTGCTCGAGGAGCTTCGTTCGCGGATAAAGCCCATCACTCTCGGCCCTGGGAGCCTCGATCCTTTGGATCAGCTCAAGGCCAATATCCGTAGGGTGCTCGAGCTGGTAGTCCAGGATCCCGATCTCATCCAAATTCTGCTGCATCACGCCGCCGGATTGGATCAGCGGTCCGCCAAGATCCTGCGCACTTTCTATGATCGTGTCCTGAGCTTGATCGAAAGATCTTTGGAGCATGGAATCCGAATGGAATTGGTCCGCCGGTGCGATACCCGCATCGTGGCTTCCTGTGTTCTAGGCACGATAAAGGAAGTAGCCGACTGGCTCACGGCTCGGCGACGGGAGCCGCCGCCCATTGATCTCCTGGTAGATGAGATCATGGGCTTCGGTCTCAGCGGGATATTCGTCCGGCCGCTGAATCGGTAACTTTTTTTGATGAATGGGTAGACTGACATGTCAGTCTACTGAGAATGCCGCCGTAAGAAACACGAGGAATTGAGACAAGGAGGATCTTATGGAGACGGTCAGACACTACACCGCCTACAGGGCTCGACCCTTCACACGAGAGGAGAGGAAGGACGTTACTATCCTCTTCGGGGGACTTACGTGGAAGCACGAGCGCCTGGTTCAGGGCGAGTTCGAGAACCTCAATTACAATTGTGAACCATTTCCCAATGTGGCGGCGGGCAACTCTCGCGATCAAGCCGGCTGCCCACTCCATGAGGGCGAACCCGCCGCGGTCCAAACGATGTGGCCGAAGCCGCCGGCGCGGGCATTCCGGATGGCTGGCCCGCTAAACCCGTCCTGGAGAATACGCCCGTTCGCATCGAGGACCAGCATGACAAAGTTGGTCTCCCCGTTCGGGCCGTCGATGTGTGTGGTCACGACGGTCTTCCACGTCCCAGGCA
>CAZOOE010000803.1:0-2465 GCA_964581275.1 uncultured Clostridia bacterium | reverse complement strand
GCCACACGGATGCCGCCGTCGCCGCTTGAGACTGGGGAGAGCGTTAATCAGCAACCGCGCCACGACGAGCCTGTCGCCGGTGCGCCCGCGGCGGCGCCGCCGGCGCCGGAGGTCAGATCTCAATCTGCGACGTCAAACTCCAATAGGTCGGCCGAACCTAAAGCCTCCTCATCGACAAAGTCTTCCAAAGCGGCGAGGACTACATCTCGTAGAACGCGAAGGCCCCTCACCGCCCGGCACGATCGCCGGATCTTGGTTATGGCGCTGGCGGCTGGATTCCCGGCAGTGCTTGTCGCTCTGATTCTCCTTTGGGATGGTGCATATCCGGCGCGCTTGCAGTGGACTCTGACCGTGCTGATCGTCGGTTTTTGGTTTGGTTTCTCCCATGCCGTGCGCGAGCGAGTCGTGTTCCCGCTTCAGACCCTTTCAAACCTGCTCGCCGCGTTGCGCGAAGGCGACTTCTCCATTCGCGCGCGCGGCGCGGCTCGCGACGATGCCCTTGGTGAAGCAATGCTCGAGGTCAATTTCCTCGGGCAGATCTTGCGCGAGCAGCGCCTTGGCGCTCTGGAAGCCACTGCGCTGCTCAGGACGGTCATGGCGGAGATCGAAGTTGCGGTGTTCGCTTTCGATGGCGATCAAAAGCTCAGACTGGTTAATCGCGCGGGTGAGCGGCTACTTGCTCAACCGGCCGAACGGGTCGTGGGGAAGAGCGCCGCCGATCTCAGCCTTGCCGTGTGCCTCGACGCCGAGAGCAACAGCACGCTTCAGATGTCATTCCCTGGCGGGGCAGGCCGGTGGGAGGTACATCGGAGCACCTTCCGCGAACGAGGGGCGCCACACCAGTTGCTGGTGCTCTCCGATCTGAGCCGCGCGCTTCGGGAAGAAGAACGTCAAGCCTGGCAGCGGCTAGTCAGAGTGCTTGGACACGAGCTTAACAACTCGCTTGCTCCGATCAAGTCGATCGCCGGAAGCCTCGAGAGCCTGGTCGTTCGCGACATGCAACCGCCCGACTGGAAGGAAGACATGCGCCGCGGTCTTGGAGTGATCGCCGCAAGGGCCGCCTCGCTGAATCGGTTTATGGAGGCCTACTCGAGACTTGCACGGCTCCCTTTGCCAAGACTTCAGCCGCTTAGTATCAGCGCGCTGGTGACCCGAGTTGTAAGCCTTGAGACCCGAATAAATGTCGAGCTGGCCGCAGGTCCGGAAATAATGATCCGCGCGGATGGCGATCAACTGGAGCAGCTCCTGATCAACCTCTTGCGCAACGCAGTCGACGCATCGCTGGAAACCGGTGGCCGCGTAAGGGTCGGATGGCGGCGAACCATCGGACGAGTTGAAGTGTGGGTCGAGGACGAGGGACCCGGCCTTTCGAATACCAGCAACCTGTTTGTGCCCTTCTTCACCACCAAACCCGGCGGATCGGGAATCGGTCTCGTTTTGAGCCGCCAGATCGCGGAAGCGCACGGCGGAACGCTTACACTTGAGAACCGCCGCAACGGACACGGGTGCGAGGCTCGACTCCGCCTTCCAACGTAGACGAAATATCAAACCACGGGGACCACGGAAGAATGGGATCAAAACGACACCGAACCCCGCGTAGTGCTTCAGTGCTTTCTATTGTCTTTCTTTAGCCCTGTGATCCCCGTGGTTCATTCCGAATATGAGAGTATTTGCAATTGGCGACTTGCACCTTGCCGGCGGCACCGGGAAAACAATGGACCGCTTCGGCGAGCACTGGCACGACCATGATCGCAAGATATTCGACGCTTGGGAGCGAACGGTACGAAGCGATGACATGGTGCTGGTGGTCGGAGACACAAGTTGGGCGATGCGCCTCTCAGAAGCCCTGCCCGATCTTGAACGCATCGGACAAATGCCTGGGCTCAAGCTCCTGATAAAGGGCAATCACGACTTCTGGTGGGAAACACGCTCGAAGATGCGTCGCCTGCTCCACCCGTCAATCAATATCATTCAGGGCAGTTCGACGATCGTAAACCGCGTTGCGGTAGCGGGCACTCGCGGATGGATTTGTCCCGACGATTCACACTTTGGCGAAGAAGACGAGAAGATCTACGAGCGCGAACTCGGGCGTTTGCGAACGGCACTTGTATCGCTTCGCGGCCGCGAGAGCGAGTTCGATGTCCTGATCGTGGCGCTCCACTATCCTCCAACCACTGCGGGACATCAATCGTCGGGCTTCACCGAAATGATCGACGAGTACGGCGCTGCAGTTTGTGTCTACGGACACCTCCACGGCGACGACACAAGGACAGCCCTAACTGGAATTCTTGGAAAGACGCGCTACTACCTCGTGAGCGCTGACGCTGCAGGCTTCGCCCCGGCAGAGATAAGCCTTGCAGAATCCAGGACAAGGATGTGATCCAGAGAGAGCGCGCTGACAACCGCCCTGGGCAAAGCGCGCGCATCGACTGGGTAAGTTTTGCCTTTAGGGTCGGCCAGTCGTT
>CAZOOE010000802.1:0-2470 GCA_964581275.1 uncultured Clostridia bacterium | reverse complement strand
CTCGAGACGAACAAAAAGGATGAGACCGGCCGGCGTGCCCAATGGCGATTGCGTCTGGTGATGTAGTTACGGAGAACTTGACAGGTCGAGGTATGCAAAGGAACCAGACGCGTCTTGCCGAACTTGGCGCCGCGGATCGTCAACACTCCAGTCTTGAGATCGATGTCCTGAAGCTCAAGATTGCGCGCTTCGCCGAGGCGCAGGCCCGAAACGCTCAATAGACCGAACAGGCAATAGTAGACCCAAGGCCGCAGCTCACCGCGTTCATAACGGTACGGCATCTTCAGCGCGGCTCGCAGTAAGCTTCCGATCTCATCATCCGAGTACAGATAGGGGCGCGCTCTCTTCGGGTGGAACGGCAGCAAACCTGGCGGTGGGATCTCGGTACGTGGATCTGTCGCACTGCGATGACGCGCAAATACCCGCACGTAGCTCAGTCGTTGTGCCCAACATGCGGGTTCAACATTCCGGGGTTGTTGCGCCCAGGCAAGGGCCAACGCCTGGGTGATATAGGAGGCACGGCGCTGCTCCATGAATGTGACGAAATCGAGCAATCCGTGGCCCGTCTCCTTCAGCTTAAATCCCAGATCACGTCGCATCCTCAGATACTCCTGAACGGCTTGTCGCAGCGGGTTCATCGCGCACCCCCAGGCCACGGCAGGGCCAATGTACGCAATGCGTCGATATCGACCTTTGCATAAATCGTCGTCGTCTGCGCATGCTGATGGCGCAATAGTTCGCCGATCTCAGCGAGTGAGGCGCCCTGACGCAACATCTCTGTCGCCAATCCATGACGAAACTGATGTGCTCCGTGGGTGGGAGCGTTTACTTTGGCGCGCTTGAGGGAATGCCGGACAACGGATCCCACACCACTGGCGCCTTGAAAGCCGCGGAGCGGTGCTTTGGCACGCAAAAATAGGCGGCGGCTCGCGCTTTCGGGTCGTCCGCGCCGCAAATATGCGGCGATTGCTTTACCAACCTCCGGGAGTAAAGGTAGCTCAGTGTGGCGGCCCCTCTTGCCGCGCACGCTCAACTGTCCAACGTTCCAGTCAATGTCATCGAGATCGAGAAAGGCCACCTCGCTTGAACGTAGCCCCAATCGCGCGAGCAGGAGCAAGATGGCGTAATCACGACGCCCTGTCGCGGTGCGCCGGTTGATACTGGCGAGCAACTGACGGACTTGCTCCGTCGTGATCCCGCGCGGGAGCGTAGTCCTCGACCAATTCGGTACGACTGGAACGGCAGCGGCCAAATCCGCCGTCACTTCTCCGCAATAACGTGCATATTGCAGAAAGCAGCGTAGCGCCGTCGTCAGCAGCTTTGATCGTTTCGGGTGCAAGCGCGGTGCCTGGCGCTGGACAAAGCCGACGACATCGCCTGAACGCAAGCGTGACAGTTTGACTGCTCCCTCGCCGAAACGATCTTTGAGGAAACAGCGGATTAACGGCACGTAGTTGATGATGGTCGCCTCAGCTAGGACGCGCTCTTGACGCAAATAGAGCTCGAATTCCTTTGCGCATTGCTCAACTGGCGTTGGGCGCGATACCGCGATTTTCTCGGCCAAAATAACTCCATCGCGTCTTAAACACTCAATCAAGTATCTCAGCGCCGGAGCGTCGCCCTTGTGAATCCGCACCCGGCGAGCTCGAGATCGCAGATACTCGGCAGCGTGCTCCAGCGAGACGCTGTGTAATCTCACACTGTTGCGGCCAAGCCATCGGCTGAAATACGCGGCGATCCGTACCTGCTTGCGAAGTGAGGACAATGCGTATCCCTGCTCGCTCGCCCACTTGGCGAATGAATGGATATGAGCCGCCAAAGGACCCTCCAGCGGCCGTGACAGAACCACTTGATCATTGATGATGTACTTCACGTCGACTCCTTTCCCTAAATGGGGGTGATTGAAAGGAGCCAAGACTATGTCGTTTCCGCTTACACGCAGTTACCGAAAAACATTGGCTGTAACGAAACCACGCGACATAGTCAGGAAGGGTACATAGTGTCTCAATACATGCGCAGAAACCCGCTTTTTCGATAGCGTGGGACAGCCGCGTCGAGCATGAGCGACATGTTTTGCAATCAGGTACTCCACCCCATCGCGTGACAGTGAGCCACCGCGACGGTTTGGAAACAGAGGCTCAGCAGGTTGACCATCCCGTTCACGCAGCCAACCTCGAAGAACAAGTACAGCTTGTTTGCGTAGTGGAGTCAGCCGCTCCTTGCGCCCCTTACCCATGCAGCGAACATGGGCTCCCGTCCCCAGCACGACATCCTCGCATCGAAGGCCAATCAACTCTGATACACGCAACCCCGTCTGCACGGCAGTTAGCAAGAACGTATAGTCACGGCGGCCTGCCCAAGTCGTCTGATCCGGAGCAGCTAAGGGCCCACTCAATAATAAGATCAAAGGTGGCACGGCGATGCTGAAGCCGATAGTAAGGAGTCCCGGTATTGGAGCAGAACGTCTTCT
>CAZOOE010000801.1:0-2471 GCA_964581275.1 uncultured Clostridia bacterium | reverse complement strand
GGGCCGCGCGGGAGATGCTCTTTCGTGCCGACGATGAGACCGTCGAGATCGTCAAGAGCATGGAACTTGAGCGGGTCTCGGCGGCCTCGGTCGCGGCGCAACGACCAGTGAAGACAAAGTAGGAGATTGATCTCATGGGAACACTGGAGGGGAAGGTGGCGGTCATCACGGGAAGCACCAGCGGCATAGGCGCACGCACCGCCGAGCTATTTGTGGCCCAGGGAGCACGCGTTGTGATCGCCGGGCGTCGTGAGGAGAAGGGCCGGCAACTGGCCCGGGCACTCGGCAGGGCCGCGAGTTTCATCCGGACAGATGTGAGCAACGAGACAGATGTCGAGGCGATGATTGCGCATGCGGTAAACGTCTTCGGCAGGCTCGACTGCCTCATGAATAACGCTGGCAGCGGATCGGGGTACCAGGAAATTGCAAAGGTCGATTTGAAGCGCTTCGACGACGTAATCGCCATTCACGTCCGAGGTGCACTGGCCGCTATGAAATATGCTGTGCCGGTGATGGCTGAGGAGAAGTCCGGGAGCATTATCAACGTCGCGAGTGTTAACGGCACTCGGGCGGGATTGGGCGGCCATTACTATTCTGCAGCGAAGGCTGCTCTGATTCATTTGACCCGCTGTGCCGCCGTGGAACTCGGGGAAAAAGGAATACGCCTGAACAGCATTTCACCTGGGCCAATCGCTACCGGCGCCTTCGGCAAAAGCGCCGGATTCGAACCTGACGAAGCGGAGAAGACTGTTGAGTTAGCGAAAGCCGCTATAACCGCTGCCGTCCTGCCTCGATATCAAGCCCTTCCTTACGTGGGGATGGTCGATGATATAGCTCAAGCGGCATTGTTCCTTGCCAGCGATGCGTCGAGGCTGGTGAGCGGGCATGATCTGGTGGTTGATGGGGGCATCAGCGCAGGTTGGCCGGCCGCTGCAACGCGCGACGACCGTGCGCGCTTTTTTAGGACGTTTCAGGGCGCCGCGGGTCAACCGGAGGGCTACGTAGCGTCATCGAGCTGAACGACTCGCGATGTCGTGCTCGCTCGGGCAGCAGCACTCGCAAGGAGAATCAAGTATGCCCATGAATCAAACTCTCACCCTGTTGTGGATAATGGCACTCGTCCCGGTCGGCGCTGCAGCTGCGACCCCGGGGGCGCGCAGTTCGAAGGCGGTGCTCGTGACCGGCGCTAGTTCCGGCATCGGCCGCAAGATCACGGAGAAACTCGCAGCGGACGGCTATTTCGTTTATGCCGGGGCGCGCAAGGACGAGGATCTGAAGGCTCTTGGGGCGATCAAGAACGTGCAGGCCGTGCGCCTGGACGTGACCAAGCTCAAAGACATCGACGCCGCTGTGGAAACCGTTAAACACGGCGGGCGAGGCCTGTATGGCCTTGTAAACAATGCCGGCATCGGAACGTCCGGTACCCTCGCTGAGATGAAGCCCGAAGAGTTCGATCTCGTGATGGCTGTGAATGTGTATGGGCCCTATCGCGTCACCAAGGCGTTTGAGCCGCTGATCGTTGCCGAGAAGGGCCGGATTACGAACATCAGCTCGATTTCAGGAGTACTCGCCAGCGCCGGCTTAAGCGCATACTCAATGAGCAAACACGCGATCGAGGCATTTACCGATTCGCTCGCTCAGCAGCTGGCCGAGCTTGGTGTAACGGCCAACGTCATCGAGCCCGGCAATTACAACAGCGAGATTGTCAAGAATGCGATTAAGCGAGGCGTGGAACCGCACGGCTTTTCGGCGGACCGCTCTATGTACAAAGAGCCTGACGAGGTAGCGGATGCGGTCGAAAAGGCGCTGTTCGAGCCCAATCCAAAGCGCCGCTATATGGTAGTCCCAAATCAGCACGAGGCCGAACTCACGATCAGAAAGCAGATCGAGCAGCTCGTGCAGCTCAATGAAGGACAGCCTTACACCTACGATCGCGACGCACTGATCAAGATGCTCGATGAGATGCTTTCTCGGTCGAGACCCAAGACTCCATAATCGGACCGTCGCATCCGACGCGAGAGTTTCGATCGCCACGTCAGGCGGATACCGGAGCGGAAACCTCCCTTGGGATTTGGACCGGTGATACTCGCAGAGCACAAGCAAAGGCTAACCGACGAGCCAGCTCCGCTTAGTTGCCGCATCGCGCCTGCGCGCCGTAAGGAACACGCGAGCCAGAGCGACGCAGTAACGCAGCTCATATAACGCAGCCCCCGCCGGGCGCCGGGCGAGGCACGAGTGCCCCAAAAAAATCAACCCGTCGGCTCTACCGGCGCTACTATCGCGCTCGACCGGCTCCGAAAGGCCGGGAAAAGGATCAGCTGAAACGGCCGTCAAGTGCCGTGGCGCGTGGGTTGGGGGATTAGAACAAATGCGGTGCATCCGCGTTCTTGCTGACACTTTCGCTCCGATCGTTTACAGGCGCGGGGCGGCGGCCATCGCACTGGAATCGAGCGATTGGTAGCCCACGCGCC
>CAZOOE010000800.1:0-2478 GCA_964581275.1 uncultured Clostridia bacterium | reverse complement strand
TTGAACTGAGGACCGCCGTTCAAGGCGATGAACGCCTGGCCATCCAGCTCGAACAATCGCCGTTTCTCAAAATCATGGATGACGAGGAGATGCAGCGCGTTCTTCGCCTGATGAGTCTTTCGCCGGGTGTCCGCATTACCAATCCGATTGCGCACGAAATCTGTGTCCGTGGAGGAGCCGCAGCCACCATCGGCGGCGATATCGCGAGCCTGGGAAAAAACTACGTCATCACGCTCCAGGCGATCGCTTGTCAGGATGGCGCAACGCTCGCCCGGGAGCAGATCCAGGCCGCCGACAAAGAGCACGTGTTGAACGCAGTGGGGACTGGCGCGACGGCCATGCGTGGCAAGCTGGGAGAATCACACAACTCGATCGAGAAGCTGAATCGTCCGCTGGAGGAGGCCGAGGCCACCACTGCTTCGCTGGAAGCCCTTCAGAACTACGCCGCGGCAATCTCCGAGAGCTCGCAGGGTCACTTCCTGGCCGCGGTGCCGTTGCTTGAACGCGCCATCGGCCTCGACCCAAATTTCGCCGCGGCTTACGAATTCCTGGGCGTAATGTACGAACAGGCCGGGGATTTGGCCAAGAAACGTGAATACGAAGCAAAAGCGTTCGCTTTGATCGACCGGGTCTCCGAATTCGAACGCGATCAGATCGCGGCATCCTACTACGAAAACACCGGCGAGCTGGACAAAGCCATTGACACCTATCGATCGGGTATCCGCAACTATCCCCGATACTGGGGATTCCTCAACGGCTCGAGCACGGACTCCATAGACCTCGGGCAATACGAAGAAGGGTTGCGGGGAGCCCTAGAAGCGGCTCGCTTGCAGCCCAACGTTGAACCTCCCTACCGGCGCCAACTGGACGCCTACATGTGCCTGAATCGGCTTGCCGAGGCCAGGCAGTTGAGGGACAAACTGAGGCAGTCGGGGCTCGGTGGAGGGAGGATTCACCAGCGATTCCTCGAGCTCGCTTATGCAGATGGCGATGGAGCTGACATCGACCGGGAGACTCAATGGTTCGCAGGCAAGCCAGAGGAATACCTTAGCTTGGGGTTGCAGGCGGCCAATCGGAATGTCCATGGCCAACGTCGCGAATCGCACGAACTGTTCCGGCGAGCTGCTCAGACAGCCCTCCGCCTCGAGCTCCGCGATGTTGCCTCCGACTTCGACGACGCCGATGCGCAAGCCGACGCGCTGTCCGGCAATTGTCAAACCGCGCGCCGCCTCGGGCGTCCGGCCCTGGCCCTGGCGATTTGTGGCGATGCCGCCCAAGCCGAGAAGCTGGCCGCAGAGACTTCGAGGCTTTTTCCAAAAGGAACCATCTGGAATGCATTGCAACTGCCCGAGATTCGCGCTGCGATCGCGCTCAAGGGGGGCCAACCGGCGAAGAGCGTCGAACTGCTCGCATCCGCCTCGCCATACCAAGGCGCCTACCTCGCGGCGATTTACCTGCGCGGCCTGGCTTACCTGAGTCTGAATAAGGGCGTAGAGGCGGCGGCCGAGTTCCAGAAGATTGTGGATCACAAGGGCGCCAACTGGGGAAGTGACTGGCGGCATCCGTATTGGGCACAGTTCTATTCGCTCTCCTATCTGGGCGTAGCGCGCGGTTCGGCGCTTGCGGGCGACACGGCGAAAGCCAGAAAGGCCTTCCAAGACTTTCTCGAATTGTGGAAGGACGCCGATCCAGACATCCCGATCCTTAAACAAGCCCGGGCGGAGTACTCGAAGCTGCAATAAGCAAAGAAAGGCGCGCAGCTAACAGTTTAAGCCCTTGCCGCTGACCTCGGTGGAAGATGAACAAGCTGACGAGGGCAGCGCGTATTGCAAGAGGATCGTGGCGACGAATCTGAATGATTGCCGCCATCCCAACGGTGATCATCACTTGCCGCCAATACCAGGTTCGTGAGCGGCCTTGCCGATAACGCTCATTCAAATCACCAGTGAGTGATTCGTTTCGTGGACTGGAGCCGCAATGTCGTAATATCCATGCCGCTAATCGCGGCGGTTGATCTGATGTCACGCCTTGCCACCCTCCAATTCCGGCAGACCCTGCCATAGCTTCACGAGAGAGCGTTGCGTCTCGCGCACTTCCTTCAGCCCCCTTCCCGTCACCCGAAAATATCTCTTCGCCCGACCGCCGCGCTCGGGTGTCGCCTCACCAAGTTCGGAGGTGACGAAGCCTTTGTCTTCGAGCCGCTCCAATGCGGCATAGACGCTGCCAATGGCCACGTCGCGTCCAGTGCGCTTCTCAAGTTCTTCGCAGATAGGTACGCCGTAGGCGTTGTCTCCGAGGCGGATCAGCCGCTTGGAGAAACGCAGCGGCAAGGGCCGGGAAAATCGCGTTTGCCGCCCGTCGGGAAGGGAAAGTGCAAAACGACGATCGGATCGATTGGGCGGACGCCTATCGGCTTTTTCCGGGAGATGTCGCCTACTGTTGGCATGCCAGCCTGTTCGGTAGTCCAGTGCAACAGTC
>CAZOOE010000799.1:0-2486 GCA_964581275.1 uncultured Clostridia bacterium | reverse complement strand
CTGCTCAGGTGTGAGCATTGCCTTTGGTGCAGGGCATTCTGAGCACAGAGTCAGCAGGTTGGCTTGCGAACAACGAATTATGGTGATCTCGTCTGTTTCGACGCTGACCTCTGTTCGTCGGGTTTTCTTCAGCGAAGCCCAAGAACAGTTCGCCATGGCCAGGCAAATCGGCGGTGAGAGCATCGACGCACTTGCGGCTCTCGGCCACGCGTACGCCGTGTCGGGCGATACCCTCGCGGCGCTTGAAGTGCGCGCCAAGCTGACGGCGCTGTCAAAAGAGCGTTACGTCTCGCCTTACGACATAGCCTTGATACACGCGGCGCTGGGCGAGAACGACCAGCATTTCGGTGTCTCGACACGGCATACGACCAGTGCGTTGAGTGGATGATCTATACTAATGTGGATCCGCGACTCGATCCGCTCCGGAGCGACGTAAGATTCAGCGACTTGATCCGGCGACTGGGGTTTGCGCTTCAGAAGTGACCGCTAGTCATCGATAGAATATGCGAGCTGTCATCCAGCGCGTCAGTGACGCATCTGTAGAAATCTCCGACAAAGTGGTTGGGGAGATCGGCGCGGGCCTAGCCGTGCTGCTGGCTGTTGGGCGCGATGACAGTCGCGACGACGCGGATTACCTCGTCGAAAAGATCACCAACTTGCGCATCTTCGCCGACGATGAAGGCAAAATGAATCGTTCAATTTTGGAAACCGGCGGCGCTCTGCTGGTGGTTTCGCAGTTCACACTCTACGGAGACGTGCGCCGCGGCCGACGTCCTTCGTATTCTGACGCTGCAGAGCCGCAGAAAGCGAATGAGCTCTATGAGTACTTCGTCGAACGCGTGCGATTGTTAGGGGTGAGGGTCGAGACCGGCGTCTTTCAAGCCATGATGAAGGTGAGTCTGACTAACGAAGGCCCGGTTACGATCTTGCTCGACACTCGAAGGCTGTTTTGATACTCGAGTGAGCCGACTTCGCAGCATTGTAATGCCCGTGGAGAGTTCCCCGTTGATACCAGCATCACTCGCACACCGGGTGATGCTGGTTGTTCGGAGTCACACGATTCGCTCTGAGTACCTACGCCTGAGCGCCGCCAGGTACCGGCGGGATGATTGGGTTCAGCATCGATGGTTTGGGTTCTGCCTTGGGCTTGTCCGTACGGCTCGGGGCGGGACCATCATCGTCGTCCTCAAGAGGCAAGCCAGCGACCAGCCGCCGTATCTGAATCGAGTCAAGCGACTCTCGCTCCAGCAGCGCTTCCGCCAACCTGACTAAAGCGTCTTTGTTCTCGAGGATGATTTGCCGAGCCCGATTGTACTGATCGGTTATCAATCGGTTCACTTCCTGATCGATCTTGATGGCGGTGTCCTCGCTGTAGTCTTGATGCTGAGCGATCTCACGCCCGAGGAAGATCTGCTCCTCTTTTTTTCCGTAGGTGATTGGTCCGAGGCTCGACATTCCAAACTCACATACCATCTTCCTCGCGAGCTCGGTAGCCTTCTCGATGTCGTTTGCCGCGCCGGTGGTCATGTGATTAAGAAAAATCTCTTCGGCTATTCGGCCGCCCATCATGATCGCGATCTGGCCTTCAAGATAGTCCCGCGTATGCGAGTACCGATCTGCTTCCGGCAACTGCATCGTTACACCCAATGCCATGCCGCGCGGGATGATCGAGACCTTGTGAATCGGGTCGGCGTTGGGGACCTTGATGCCTACCAGGGTGTGGCCGCCTTCGTGATAAGCGGTGTTGCGCTTCTCTTCGTTTGACATCACGATCGACCGTCGCTCCGAGCCCATCAGCACTTTGTCCTTCGCCCACTCGAAGTCCTGCATCGAAACTGCCTTCTTGTTGTAGCGCGCCGCGCTTAACGCGGCTTCGTTCACAAGATTAGCGAGATCGGCGCCGGTGAAGCCCGGCGTGCTGCGAGCCACGACGTTTATGTCAACATCGTCGCCCAGCGGTATCTTTCGCGTGTGAACCGCGAGAATTCCTTCACGGCCCTTTACATCGGGCCGCTGCACCACGACTCGGCGGTCGAAGCGTCCCGGACGAAGCAGCGCCGGATCGAGCACATCCGGCCTGTTGGTCGACGCTATCAGGATGACCCCGTCATTTGATTCGAAGCCGTCCATCTCGACCAGCAACTGGTTCAATGTTTGTTCGCGCTCGTCATGTCCGCCTCCAAGACCTGCCCCGCGATGACGCCCGACTGCATCGATTTCGTCTATGAAGATTATGCACGGAGCGTTTTTCTTGCCCTGCTCGAACAGATCGCGGACGCGGCTTGCGCCAACGCCGACAAACATCTCTACAAACTCAGACCCCGAGATCGAAAAGAACGGGACGTTGGCTTCGCCGGCGATCGCGCGGGCCAGCAGCGTCTTTCCTGTGCCCGGCGGGCCCATCATCAACACACCCTTTGGAATTCGCCCGCCCAGCTTTTGAAACTTCTGTGGCTCTTTTAGGAACTCTATGATCTCTTGCAACT
>CAZOOE010000798.1:0-2517 GCA_964581275.1 uncultured Clostridia bacterium | reverse complement strand
TCAGCACCTTGTTCATCGCTGCGATGTGCGCAACCTTTAGCGCCTGGTCGGAGGGCACATCGATGTCGGGCTTAACCCCGGCTCCCTCCCAATTGGTCTTAGTGATCGGATTGATCGCGCGACCGCTCGGAACCCAGATCGCGAAGTGCTCGTTGATGCGGCGCGGGCCGCCAGGATGCGCGCCGCCACCGGTTGTTTCCCCTACAATCGTAGCTCGCTTCAAGCTTTTCAGATTATAGGTGAACTCTTCTGCCGCCGAAAAAGTTCTATTGCTCGTTAACACGTAGACTTCCTTCTTCTGGCCATAGCGTTTTCCTGGTACATAAGGCAGAGTCCACCACTGATGTGTGCTATTATCCGGGCGAGAATAGAGGTCGTTGAGATGCACCGGTTCGGCGTCAAACAAGTAACTTGAAATCAAGGCGACCATTGCAGGCTCACCTCCTCCGTTTCGCCGAAGGTCTATAATCAATGCATCAGTGTTCGCAAGGAAATTCATCGCCGCCACAACAGTTTCGGCTCCAAATTGCGCGGGCTGAAAGCCTCGCAAGTCGAGGTAGCCAATATTGCCCGGGAGACGCTCGACTTTTTCGAAGCCGAAATTCACGGTGCGTAGGAACTCCATTTCCCGTGCGAGCTCTTCGGGACTGGGTTCGCGATCCCCTTCTTGCTGAGGTGGCAGCGCCTCTGCGCTGTACATCACACGCAGGTGTTTGTCGTGGCTGACATCCTGCAGATGGCTTTGGAGCGTCGTGGCAAGCGTCTTGGCGCTTGTGATCTGATCGTATTCATTCCGGGCGACGCGGTCACGCACCGCTTGCTCCATCTTCTTCGCTGTTTCAGGAAACACATAGGCATCATTCAGTTTCCTTATCGCCCCTTCGATCACCGCCGAGCGGGTTGCGGCGTCGATCGTCATGTCTGGCTGATCGCGCGGACCTTGAGCGAGCACAGCACGTTGATCCAGTAGAAGACCAATAGTGATAGCTAACGGATAAATCCACCGCTTCAGTTTCATTCCGCTTTCCTCCCTGAGTCTTTTGTCTGCCGTATCCGGATGGGCACGGTGTGAGTCGTCCGCCTTCTATAGTATTACCGATTTGAGCCGGTGAAGTTCCAATATTAGCTGAAGGCTTCAACTCCGTAGCTTTACGTTGTAGTATATTCTTGTGTAGAATTTCGAGCTTTGGAAGGCGCCACAACGATCAAACCCAGATGACATGAGAGCTGATCTTGCGGTTATCTCTCATAACAGGACAAGCAATAATGGAATCCACAACGATTCTCGACAACATCGAACTGAAACACATTGAAGAAGTAGAGACGGTTACGATACGTTTCGCCGGCGACTCCGGCGACGGCATGCAACTCACCGGTACGCAATTTACCAACACAACCGCGGTCGTGGGCAATGACATCTCGACGCTGCCTGACTTCCCTGCTGAGATCCGAGCGCCTGCCGGTTCGCTGCCGGGCGTTTCGGGGTTCCAGCTGAACTTCTCGAATCACGACATTCGCACCCCTGGCGATGAGCCCAACGTGTTGGTAGCGATGAACCCAGCCGCTCTCAAAGTCAACCTTGCCGATCTCGAGCCGGGAGGCATCCTGATAACCAACACTGATGCCTTCAACGAGAACAACCTGAAGAAGGCCGGTTATCAGTCGAACCCGCTCGAAGATGGAAGCCTCAGCGGCTACCGCCTGTTCAAGCTTCCGATCACGACTCTTAACCGGGCGGCCCTGCGCGACGCAGTCAAGCTGTCGTCCAAGGACGTCGATCGCTGCAAAAACTTCTGGGCGCTTGGGCTGATGTACTGGCTTTATGACCGGCCGCTTGAACCTACCCAGCGGTGGATACAAACCAAGTTCAAGAAACCCGATCTCCAGACTGCGAATTTGACCGCGCTAAAGGCGGGATTCGCCTATGCTGAAGCTGCTGAGATATTCACTACTCACTACAGGGTGCGCCGCGCCGCGATCTCTCCAGGAAAATACCGCAACATTACTGGCAACGAAGCAACCGCTCTCGGGTTTGTAGCGGCATCAGTGCTTGCAAACCGGCCGCTGTTTTACGCCAGCTATCCCATCACCCCGGCATCCGACATCCTGCACGAGCTTTCGATTCACAAGAACTTCGGCGTGAAGACCTTTCAGGCCGAGGACGAAATCGCGGCTATGTGCGCCGCAATCGGCGCTGCGTTCTCTGGCAATTTGGGATTAACCGGCACAAGCGGTCCGGGCCTGGCGCTGAAGAGCGAAGCCGTCGGACTCGCGGTGATGACCGAGCTTCCGGTCGTGATTGTCGACGTCCAGCGTGGCGGTCCATCTACGGGGCTGCCCACTAAAACCGAACAGGCCGATCTCCTGCAAGCGATGTTCGGCAGAAACGGAGAATGTCCGGTCGCCATCGTCGCGCCTGCCACTCCCTCTGAATGCTTTCAGATGGCTGTTGAAGCATTCCGCATTGCTACGAAGCACATGCTGCCGGTGATTTATCTTTCGGACGGCTATCTCGCC
>CAZOOE010000797.1:0-2523 GCA_964581275.1 uncultured Clostridia bacterium | reverse complement strand
GTTGAACCATTTATCCCGTTTCCGATCGGTCTCCAAATCGGACCCCGCTGGACGTGGTGACTGCGATTATGGCTACGCCTGATGGAAGGGATGCACCGGGGCGCTCGCGGTGTTCAAAAGATACATCGTTGACGACACGGGTAGGGAAAAGGACCAGCAAGGTTCCAAAACGAAAAGCGTTGGTGTCAAACGGTAGCGGACGTGAGAAGAAATACCGATCTTATTGGCCCGAATGCGGTGGATGGCGTTTCACTCGCATCATCGTCCAGAGGACTCTGCTTGACCGTTGCAGGAGTGACGGGGCGCACGAATATCCAAACTGTCGGGGAGTTGCAATACCCGCAGGGCGGAAACTTCTGGCCTTCCAGTATTGTCCGCTCGCCATGATGGCATGCCGACTGGTAAATGCCAGTAACGTGATTAATCTCTCCAGTTCTTATCGGTGACGGAGGCGTCACGATCGAATTGTATTTTAATATCGCCGAGCTAGGTATCGGGACTTCACTTACAACGCGTAGTCCTTAGTCGTTTGAATTAGTGGATGCTTTCAATCAGAAATTACTGGTGCCTGTCGCGGGAACACGCAGCTTGCCCGCAACTGTTTGCGCAGGAATCAGCACCAGTTGCCAATTCGGATTGTGCGCTGGCTAGGGCTTAGACTTTTTCGTGCGCTTTGGCTGTTGACGATTTTTGGAAGCATCCACGGGCGGCTTGCGAATGCGCTCCACCTTCCAGGTCCGAATCACTTGAGGATGTTTACCCTTGTCCATTTCTCATCCAATAGTTCGGTCGTTTATGTCGTCACGCTGTGCATCCGCAGCGCCGGAAAGAGTGCGTCAATCGCAGAAGAGCGGTAGTGCTCTAACTGCACATTTCAAAAATTATTCATTCCGCGTAAGAGTAAAAAGACGCTGAATTGACGGGCATTTCACAGAACCATAAGAGCAGAAAACACAGCAATCTCCGGCCTTTGGCTTCAATCGTTCATGACTAGACTCACATTTATAAAAGAACACACATTGATTGTCCTTCATAACTTCAGTTTTGACGTGACCACATGACGGACAAGTGATAATCGTTTCTAGAATGATTCCGTTCATGCGCTAGTCCAGTAGGAGTAGTTGGGGTATCGGCGGCGCATCTGTTAAGAGAGTACGACATAAACGAGGAAGGTGAAAATCGCGTGGCATTCGGTCGTTTCCGTCGTCACGCTGTGCTGTCCTTGACGAAGTCTTCAACAATCCTGCGGGCTTCGCCAAGATCGTTCTCCGCAACGAGCACCTTCACTGCTCCGACGGCATAGGGAACCATCCTCCCTAAATATTCATCGTCAAGCACGGCTTGGATACCACTGCATTCCAATAGTGATTTGAGGAGAACTACCTGGTACACATTCCCGGAGTAGACGACAGAAAAGTCTTCCTGTGGCATTTGCTTCCTTGATCTCAAGGGTACGACAGAAACGACGAAAGCTGGAACATTCCGGTAAGAACGATTGTCTAAGCCCAAGATGGAGCGCCTCGTGAAAAGCCTGCTCATCGTCTTCGCTTTTGTGGGTGTGAGGGCACTCGTGCGAGTCATTGCTCGCGAATTCCCGGAGCATCGCTTTTTTCCAATTTTGGCTTATGGGTTGGCATCTACCGTGAGCGTGGCGCGGGTGGCCGGACCCTGGCTGTCCTTCTCAATGTTATCAGCCATTCGTCTCAATCTGATTGCCCCTTGGATGGTCTGGTTGTTTTGTGTTCATGGCGATAGTTTAGCAAGTAGATTCAAGGCGGTGCTCAGCGCAGCAGCCAAGCAATCCCGACCAGCAGGAGCGCGACGACAAGGAAGATGATCAGGTCAAACACGGCGAGGTCCAGCAGGCCCGGTCTCGGTCTACTCGGAATCCTTTGTGGTGGGTTCGTACCGGAAGAGATGCCTAGGCCGGACTTCGACAAATTGAAGCGAAATGGGCCCAGGCGGAAGGATTTTCGGAAGAAGAAACTCATGATTCTCCTAACCCAAAAAATCGATGAATGGCTCGCCGGACTGCTGCCAGATCTAGACTCTGCCAGCGACGTCAATGCGGAAATCAAGGCTAAGCTCCTTGAGTCATACCGCAACGGCCAGCGGGATTGTCCCAAGTGCAATCCTCGACCAGCGCGCGTGCGCAAGCCCGTCGCTCGGTAGCCATTCGCAGAAGCCCTGCCATTCGGCGGGGCTTTTGCTTTGTTTGCTCGGCTCGACGGAAACCGCCGCTGCAATCGGTCGATGCATTAGCTCGTTCCAGGGCGCGGCGAAAATCTGAAGTCGAAAACTCCGGAGAAGCGATCCAACATAGGTACTGCAACAGCTGCGGGAGCTAACATGATAGAAAAGATTACATTCTGGAAGGAAACTCGAATCCAGAACGGAAATGGCAGGCGCTGAGTGCATTCTTTTTCTATCTTCCATTCGCGCGAGGTGATAGGGTGTAGAGCACTACGAAGGACATTTGGAACACGAGGCCCTGATCGATTTGGCTGCTCCATGCCGCCAGAA
>CAZOOE010000796.1:0-2539 GCA_964581275.1 uncultured Clostridia bacterium | reverse complement strand
GAAAGCCAAAGAGCGCCGCTAACGGCCCCAGGATTTACCTACCGCTTTTCGGGGTTTGAGGCGACGGCGAACGCGCCAGTGAAGCCGCCACTCGTTGGTTGAGTTCGCCGGGGAATCCGCTCTCGACATCCGTTCGGACGTTCTTTGAGCGGCGTTTCGGACGCGACCTCAGCAACGTTCGCGTTCACGTCGACTATGACGCGGCTTCAGCGGCCCGATTGCTCGGGGCTGCGGCGTTCACCTTTGGATCGGACTTAGTGTTCGCGGCGGGCCGATACCAGCCCGGCAACTTCGCTGGACAGAAGCTCCTGGCACACGAGTTGGCGCATGTGGTCCAGCAGCAGCGGGGCGGCGCGAAACAAGCTGCTGCGCCTGTCGTGGACTCGACCGGCCCAGCGGAGCGGGAGGCGGGAGCAGTGGCAGCCGCGATGCCCTTGCCGCGTGCGCCGGTTTTAGCGGCGCCTCTTGGCATCCAGCGATTCGAGGCTGGCGAACATGCTCAATTCGGTGAGACCGGGACCGAGTTGCAAGCCCTGATAAACGCACCCGCCAGCATCCACACTGTCAAGACTGGTGGGGAAACGCTCGCCTCGATAGCGGCAGCTTACGGAGTGCCACAATCGGACTTGCGTGAGCGCAACAAGTCCAAAATCAAGCGCTTGCCTGCACCTGGTCACCGAGCTGGCAGAAAGAAAGGGGCGCCCATCGAAGGATTCGCGGCGGGAGAGCAGATCGAGATCCCCCAGGTCTTGAACCAACCGATGCGCGATGCTTTGACTACGAAGGAGCTGACCTTCGAGGCCGGTCGAGCCGACGCGGCGAACAAGCGAGCGACCTTGACTTATGGCGAAGGGATCGCCATGGGTGGAGATCTGTTCGCCGATCCGGCCCAGATCGACACCACATCGAAGGACAAACTCGAAAGAATTCAGAACCTGATCCAGGGCGAAAAGACGAGTGCCAAGGGCGGGACATTCGTTCCGACCGCGGATTGGGAGGCGGCGACCGACCAGCGCTTCACCGAGCTCGCTCTAAAGAACGAATCTCACTTCTCGCCATCCGATCCGTCGTTAGCACCTCCCACAAGCGCAGCCGGCACGCGCAACAACAAAACCGAGTGGGAGCGATATCACGACGACGCCCTGAAAGCTTCTCAGGGCGGAGACCGAAACAAGGCACTGCAGATCAATTCATTCGCCGATCACTTTCTGACCGATGCGTTCTCGGCAGGTCACCTGATCAACAAGCTCGACGTGATGCAGAAGTTCAAGGGCGGCATCCATACCAAGGGCGGGAAGCTCACCGACGACAGCGTAAAGTTCTTCGACAGCATAGCGAGCCAGTCCTTCAGCGGTGACGTAAAGGCACTGTTTTCCCAATACGAGACTGTCGAGACCCACTGGGGGTTCCATCCAAACATCGACTCGGTGAGCATGTTCTCCCAACTGCTGCAAGCGGTTTATCAGGAGGAGCCCGGGACGAGTATGGTCGCCAGTGCGGTCGCCAAGGCAGTGCACGACGAGCTTAGCACCAGGGCGGGCGGCATCTCGGTCGAGAATCAGAAGGGCGACAATTGGCAGCTTTCCGGAGATAAAGCGCTCAACGCGAAGACCGCAGATCCCAAGACTCTCCAGATCGGACGCAAGGCGGTCGCACAGTCGCAATACAACATTCTGAGCGTGTTCAATCTCGCACGAGTGCTCGATTTGCCGAAGTTGTTCAAAGCCGTTTGGGACTACGTGCCCCGGCCCACCAGCGCCGGCGCTGCGGATGTGAAAGCCGCCGTTGACAGTGGCACCGACCCCAAGCAAAGCACGCTTGTTTCGAGGCTCGTGAGCATGATCAAGGCGGAATACCGGACGATTCTCGCCAAACTCGTCGCGCTGAAGAAGCTCAAGAAAGCCTGAGGCAGGAGTCGGTGGGCGGCGCGGCTGCTGCGACGCAACACCGGGGCTCACCGGGCTGACACACCCACGAGAATCCGCCCTGTCTCACCACCGTGCTTCGGTTATTGCCAAGTCTACGCCGCGCCTTCCGATTCCTCCGCTTCGACTGAGAGTAACAGCCGACTGGCGACAGTTATGTTCGGGAGCTACCGAGAACCGGCCAAGCAGTCGGGGGCGGTTGTCCAGCGCGATCGTCCAACGAGAGCGACAGCCGCCCTCTTGAGCCGGGGGAGCTGAGATATGGCTCGAATCACCGTCAACGGCATCGGCATCGACCCGCTGAAGCGCGCGCCGGAGCTCGCTGCTGCAAAACTGACCAGCGCCGACGCTTCTTCGTCGGACTTCATATTGATTCAGACTACCAGCCCTCTTGACGGCGCGCAGCGGGCGCAGCTCGGCAAATTGGGGGCCGAAATCCTCGAATACGTGCCCGATGACACGTATCTGTGCCGATATCCGCCGAACGACCTTGCGCCGATCCGGGCACTGCCATTTGTCGCCTGGGCCAACGTCTACCTGCAGAATTTCAAGATCGCGGCGGCGTTGCGCGCGACCCCGGGTAGCCCCACCGCACGCGGCCCGGCCGGCCTCCC
>CAZOOE010000795.1:0-2552 GCA_964581275.1 uncultured Clostridia bacterium | reverse complement strand
CGGCTCGATGTTGACTACACTCGGCAACGCGGCAAGGCTTGCTATCCGGCTCGCATCAATCTTCATCCGCAAATTCGTGAACTTTAGGACGCCGTAGGCATCGACTAACACCTGGGAGGCCAGCTTCCTTGCTTGTTTCACCTCCGGGTTATCGCGCCTGTTGAGTTCGTTCCGGCCGAGTGCGAGTTGGACACCAACCGTGCATTCGCCGGATGAACTGCCGGACCGGCCAGCAATGGCCTCGCCAAGCGCAGGATGAATTTTGTGCTCTTCAAGAAAAGGACCCTCCCACTGAACAAAGCCTTGGCCGCGAGCTTCAGCAGCCTGATTGCGGCTCATCAACCGCGCTCGAGCGTTTGAATCACCACGCACCAGGTACCCGTTATTGGGGACGTACGCGATGGCCTCAAGCCCGCTCGCCTCAAGCTGATCGAGCCACTCGCGCCTCACCGGACCCACAAATTGAACTACGCGAAGGTGCGTGCCTCCCATACTCTCGCTGCTCACATTGCCAGACAAAGGCATGGTATGCACGCCCAAAGACGCCGCGGCGCGACCCATGCCAACAAAGGTGCCCGTGGTCGCATCATCAGTCGTATCGATCGGACCGGAGCGGAAAAGAAGAACGTTCAGATCGTCACGCACAACCAGCGCGGAGGATCCGAGGCGCTGAGGAGCAGGGCCGATTGCTGGACCGACCTCTCGCCCCGGTACCTCTCTACTCCGCTGCTCCTCTACGCTCGCAAGCGACGCTTCGTCCATCGCCACCAGCTTAAAAGATCCGTAGTCGGCGATCTCGACGGCTCCTGAGGCAATCGCCTGAGCGAGCGCCGCCGGATCATCGTTGGAGACGAGGGCTTTATGCATTTTCCCGGAGCTCCGGTATGACTCGGCTTGAATCGAGGTGAGTGCATAAGCGCCGGCCGCTTTGGCTGACGACTGATCGTTGACTCTGCTCGCCATTCGAGCTGCACTCGCCGCCGAGATAGACACAAATAGCGCGATCGCGAAAAAACACAATACTAAGCGAATTCGCATTTGGACCTCCTGAAATGGGACAGCATCTCCTCTGGGCAGTTTCACTAGCGTGGTTTGTAAGCAAAACCGATCAACTTCCATTCGCCACCCTGATCTTTAAAGTTCAACGTAAGTTCTCCCTTGGATCGGTCGGACAAAACCCTGAAAACCGGAGACGCAATGCGGCTCTTGCCTTTCCCTTGAAACGTCATGCTTATTCGAAAAAAGTCGACCGCCTTCCCCTTCTCGATCAGCTGCTTGAGGTTGTCGGTGACCGTTTGCCGGGTTTGGTTCTGCTTGAAGTCGGTCGCGGAATCGTTGTAGATCGTGTCCAGCTCCTCATTGCCGAGCCTCTGGAAGAACAATGCCCCCGCTTTGTCAATATCATCGGTGGGTGCTTCGTGCGAAAGCACCGAGCAACCAGCCTGCATCATGACAATGAAAAATAAGGACGGGACAACTACCTTTCGAAGCATCGATACCTCTTGTGTGGGAGATTCAAAACTTTGACCCGAGCGGAAACAATACCAGCAGATACAGTGGGGAGCAATGAACGAGACAGGCGGGATCAGTGATGCCTGATCCGTGATTACGCGTGACGGATCAGGCATCACCTTCACGCTCTCACCACGAATAAACAACTCGCTCCGTCGCGATCGGGCCTGCAGCCTGACGAGTGAGGTGAACCTCGCGGATAGCAGATGCCCCGACCAGACTGGATAGGTTCTCGCTGAAGAATTTCACCTCGCGGTCTTCGTCGTCGCTCTTCCCCCGGCTCAGGCCACTTCGGTCTTGCCCGTCGAGCTTCGACATCAAAGTGTCGAAAGCACCCTTGGCAGCAGCAACTCGAATCAGCGCATAGAAATCAATCGGGTTGTCGATTTTTTCCACCAGAGGGCCTGACGCCTTTGCAGCTTGCAGGATCTCCGCGGCGAATTCTTTGCTTGAGGCAAGCACCAACTGGGCCCCCGACACTGAGTACGCAGCACCCTGTTCCAGAAGCGATTGAGCGACGAACCGAACTGGCCCTTCGTCCTGCCATTCGAGCCGCGGCTCGGTCCCGGCGACGACAAATCTCGCGCGAAGCTCGTTCACGATCGCAAGCTCCAATGCCTCGCGGTTGAGGGAAGCCTCCGGCTTCAACTGCGCGATGATCGCGCGCTCGAACCTCACGAACGGCTTCCCCGCTTCGGTGCTGGATCTGACCAACTCGCAATAAGACGTGGTTGAAACGCTCGCGAGAATGGGAGCGACATTCTTAGAAAAATCGCTGCCCGCCGGGACGTTGTCGATTGTCTTACCTGATACCTGGCTCGATCCGGAGCTCCGCTTCGGTGCATGCTCGTCATCAACATCCATGTCGAAGCGAGAGTCGAGGCGGCTGTAGCGTTCTGCCCGGGTGTGCTCATCTTCGCTGCCAGTCGAGCGAGTGCGATCAGGAATTTCAGGCGGCGACCAGGATTCTTCAGGAAGCTTGCCAAATAGCGATTCCTCAACCGCCAACGACAGACCCACCTCCCCGGCAGCGGCCTGCC
>CAZOOE010000794.1:0-2568 GCA_964581275.1 uncultured Clostridia bacterium | reverse complement strand
CGGAAAATGCAAATGATAATGGCGAGCCCTAACGCAGCTTCAGCCGCAGCCACGGGCATCACGATAAAGACAAACAACAGGCCCCCGACGTCACCAAAGAAACCAGACAACGAAACGAGCGTGAGGTTGACTGCGTTCAACATCAACTCAATGCACAAGAATATGGTGATGGCGTTGCGCTTGATAAAGACCCCGACCGCCCCTATCGTGAAGAGCAGAGCCGAGAGTCCCAGATACCAGGATAGCGGAACCATTTTTCTCCTGAACACGTCCCTGATTATCTCAAATCTCAAATCCTCATAACTCAGAAGCCCCAACGCTCGAAGAAGCTACATCCAACTTCGAATCTCCTAATCTGAAAGCTCCAATCTGAAATCCGAGACCCGAAATCCAGAATCCAAAACCCCCTCTAGTCCCCCTCGCGTCTTGCCAAGACCATCGCTCCCACCACCGCCATCAGAATCAGTACGGAAGTCACCTCGAACGGAAGCAGGTAATCAGTGAACAATGCCTTGCCAATGCTCCAGGTCGTACCCACCGCCTGTTCGGCGTTCACCGTTGTAACCGGCGGTAGCGTGCTCCAACGAATCGGTCTGAGCACGTAAAACATCTCAGCGATCATCAGCCCCGCAAAAGGGATCGCGAGATAGCGCAGACCCTTTTGCTTTTCGATCTGAGTCTGGTTCTTGGGCTCGTTCAAAAGCATTATGACGAATATGAACAACACCATTATCGCGCCGGCGTAGACCACGATTTGAACCGCGGCCAGAAACTGAGCGCGGACGGTCAAGTAGAGCGCGGACAGCGACAACAGCGTCCCGATCAGCGACAGCGCGCTATAGAGCGGATTGCGTTGAAGCAGGATGTTCAACGCGCTCGCAACTGCGAATACGGCGAAGACTATGAACAGTGCCTTTTCCGCTTGCATGACTGTGCTTAGCGCTTGAATAAGATCATGGTTGACGAAATGATTATGTTGACGATTGATGCCGGCAGCAGAAACTTCCATCCGAACCGCATCAGTTGATCGTACCTAAATCGCGGGACGGTGTAGCGAATCCACATAGCCAGGAATATCAACGCCAGTACCTTGAGCGCGAAATAGACCGGCCCGAGGTACGGGAGTCTCCCGACGAACGGCCCGCTCCAACCCCCGAAAAAGAGCGTCGTGGCTATCGAAGAAGCAGTTATCAGATTCAGATACTCCGCCATCTGAAACATCACGAACTTCATCGACGAGTATTCAGTGTGATAGCCGGCGACGAGCTCCGAGTCGGCTTCGGGCAAGTCAAAAGGAGTTCGATTGGTTTCGGCGAGTGACGCTATATAGAAGATGACAAAAACCAGAATCAAAAGCGGGTATTGGAATATGTTCCACGCAAGTCCGTGGAAACCTCGCTGGGCATCGACGATCTCCACCAGGTCGAGGGTGCCGGTATAAAGCAACACGCTGACGATTGACAGACCCAACGCCAGCTCATAACTGATCATCTGGGCGCTCGACCTCAAGCCTCCCATCAGCGAATACTTGTTGTTCGAAGACCAGCCCGCAAGCACTATTCCATACACACCCACCGATGTCAGCGCGAGCACATATAGAAGGCCCACGTTCATCCGTGTGACGTGGAGTTCTATCGTGCGTCCGAAGAGCGTTATCTCGCTCCCGTAAGGAATGACTATGAAGGTCATCAACGCCGGGATCAGCGAAAGCGCCGGAGCGAGAACGTAGAGCCACTGGTTCGCTTGTAGCGGAATGATGTCTTCTTTGAAGATCATCTTCAATCCATCGGCCAGAGGCTGCATCAACCCCCAGAGCCGGTATTTGCCCAGGCCTACCCTGTTCGGCCCGACCCGCATTTGTATCCAGGCCATAACCTTGCGTTCCATGAGCGTCACGTATGCGACTGCGGTGACTAGTATCAGGAGGATTACGATGGTCTTGATTACCCACTCAAGCAGGAGGTTAGTCATAAGATCTATGAATGAACCAATGGCGAGCTCAAACCTTCACATCATCTGTTCCACTCGAGGATGCCCTTGCGCCAGACGTACACCAGCCCGACGAAGAGAACAACCATGAAGACCATCATCTCCCCGTAAAAGACATACTTAAGATGTCGATACGCCGGGGACTCGACAATTCCGCGAAAGACCACCGCCCAGGGCACGAGGAACACCGCTTCGATGTCGAACAGCAGGAAGGCCATCGCAACCAGGTAGAACTTGACGGATTGACGCTCGCGGGCGGTTCCGACCGGCTCGACGCCGCACTCATAAGGCATTAGCTTCTCGCGGGTCGGACGGTTTTTCGCTGCGAATCGAGAGAGAGTGAGGATTACGGCCGCCATGCCGATTGCGAGCGTGAGAATCAGAAGGACCGGAACGTAGTTGACCATTTCATCTCTAACAACGATGAGAAATTGATGCGTCCGCTCAGCAGCGATCGATAACTAACTAGCCATTCTTAAATGAGTAGGCATCTTAGCGCTCGCCGAATTTTAGTGTCAAGCAAGCGCATTGCCTCACCAAAAATCTAAACGAAGTGGGGTCGTTGCCTCACGAAAGAAA
>CAZOOE010000793.1:0-2576 GCA_964581275.1 uncultured Clostridia bacterium | reverse complement strand
GAGGATCGTCCCCATCGAATGCAGCGCTTTAGATCAGCAGCCACGGTGTCTTTACTCGGAGTTGTAGCCCTGATCGGTGCATCGTGTGGCGCGCCAACTCAATCGCAGCAAGCGGCAGCGCAACAGGTCTCCGACGCTGAGGTCATTGAAGACTCAGGGAAGCGCTTGTCAGGGCAGTTCCTCTTGAGCACCGTTGAAGATGCCTACAGGGCAAAGAACGCTGCGGTTCAACCCCAATCAGTCTTCAGTTTTAATGAGAATGGAGAGTTCAAGCGACAAGATACAGCGCGGGTAGAGGAAGGGACCTATCTGATCGGCCCGCGAGGCGAGCTTGTGATCTACATCGAGAAGGTCAACGGCGAACTGCTCGGAACGGCGCGAGTCGATCGCTACCTGATACTCGATCAGCGCGATGATTCTATCAAGCTGCAAAGCAGCCCCTCGAGAAGCCTGAGCCTTCGAAAACGTTGACTCGCTCAAAGTCGCGAGAGGTCTGAAAGACACTGCTCGACGCGACCGTCGATCTTGCAATTCTCCGCGACACCTGCTTTTCACTTTTCGACACCTGCCTCTTGCGTTATGATTGCCATAAGCTTTTTGAGACACCTCATCCGAGGACAGGCAGTAACCAGGAGCACCGGGCTCCGCAGCCGTTTGCACTTGGGGAGAATCACAATGCGCGCCTATGAGATAAAGGCGGAGCGAGGGCGCGAAGTCACTTTAGAGACGCCCGACTTTCTCGAGCAAGCTCGTCAGCTACTGTCCCGCAGTTTGCCAGTCGAGCTGCGTATGAGCGGAAGCAGCATGAGGCCCGCCATCGAGGACGGCGACGTCATCACCCTCGAGCCGATCACCGGTGACCCAATCAAGCAGGGTGACATCGTGCTCTATCACAGCCGCTTCGACACCGCGGTTATTCATCGCGTGATTCGCCTCGAGCGTTCCGCTGCGGAGCGGTGCATCGTCACCCGCGGCGACGCCGCATCACACAACGACACACCGGTTCCGGTCCATAGGATCCTCGGCCGCGTAAAACGCGTCGAACGAGCAGGCGAGCGGGTAAGGATGGTTGTTCCAAAGCGCAGTCTTTCGCAGACGCTCTTGGCCTGGCTACATCGATTGAAGTTTTGGTAGGCAAGACGGCCGACGATCGGGACTCACCTCGGGAGCGCTCGTCCCGAAACAACCAGCCAGATCAGAAGCAACCCTAACGCTATTCGGTATATGACGAATACGTAGGTTGTGTGGCGTTGAAGGTATCTGAGCAGGAATGCGATTGATAGATACCCAGAGATGCCCGAGACCACCGTTGCCACCGCGATAGCGGTCCAGCCTGTGTTGATCGCGTGAAGGGCCTTTGGCAGCTCGAGCAGCCCGCTTGCCGCAACCGCTGGAATTGAAAGCAAAAACGAAAAGCGGGCTGCGGTTTCACGCTTCAAGCCGGAGAACAACCCTCCGGTTATCGTGCTCCCAGACCTGGACGAACCTGGTATCAGGGCCAGCACTTGAGCGACTCCAACGACGATGGCGTCAGAGATCCTCAATTGCCTTATGTCTCGGCGCTGGCTGCCGACAATCTCAGCAATAGTGAGAAGGACAGCCAACCCGATCAAGCTGCCGGCGATGATTCGCAGATCCTTGGTGAGCATGCCTTCGATCTGATGCCTGAACAGCAGACCTACGATCGCGACGGGTAGCGTCGCGATAATGATCAACCAACCGAGCAATGCGTATTCTCTCTCTGATTCACCTGCGGTCCTTCCAGTCAGCTTCGCAAGATTCGTGGTGATAAACCCGACGATGATCTTGATGATGTCCGTCCAAAAGTACAGGATGACCGCGATCAAAGTGCCGAGTTGGATAACGGCTATGAAGGCGGTCCATTGATCTGGATGTTGAGGATCAACCAGGTTCATCCACTTGCCGGCGAGCGTCAGATGAGCAGTGCTGCTTACCGGTATGAATTCGGTCAGTCCTTGAATCAGCCCTAGGATGATGGCTTTCAGGAGGGACATAATTCTTGCCTTGCTCTTGGTCCTTTCCGTTTGGTCGTTAGCGCTTAGCTTTTGCTTCCACGCGGGCGAGTGATAGTAGCTAGTGGCCGCGTACCCTGTCAACAAAAGCGGGTGTATCCCTCCGCGCTTTTTCCGGGGCTTTGCGAGCTTTGCGCGACACCGGCACGCTCACGCGTTGACACAGGGTGGCTGGAGGCTGTATCGACAATCATCGAGTGCAAGAATCAACTGAGCAGGACGCGATGAACGAAGACGAGAAGCGAGAGCTAAAGATATTCCTGGAATTCTGGCTGTTGATCGGATTGCTGGCTGGGTTCAACCTCTACAACTACTTTCGAGGAGGCAGCAAGCTATTCCTGGCGGTTGGATTGGTCTGCGTTCTGGCATTCATCGGATGGGCATTGTTTTATGTTTTTTATGTGCGAAAAGGTAAGAAGTGATGGAAAGTTGACAGCCTCAAGAATGATGTTTAAGATCACGTCTTGATTTGGTGATCGAAAGTCAACCGAAGTGGCCAGGTAGCTCAGTTGGTAGAGCAGCGGACTGAAAATCCGCGTGTCG
>CAZOOE010000792.1:0-2581 GCA_964581275.1 uncultured Clostridia bacterium | reverse complement strand
CCGGTGGCCTGGGCCGCGTTCGGGGCGGGCCTGACGAGCGATGAATCCAGCGATCGCAGCAGCGGCCTGGTCACGGCGCGCGGATGCAACGTCGTCCGAGCAGAAAAAGGAAAACATGAATGCAGTGAACAAGGCGATGGGAAGAGCCCCTGGTTTCATAGCACGCTGATCATACGCCGATTTCCAGCAAAGCTGCACCACAATCGGGAGGACCGCTCCCACACCTGAGCCCACGCAGGTGTAACAGCACATAGCCCGGGTCGAGTCTGGAGGCCCTGAGTTGCGAGGGACCGATGACCTAAGCCCATGTTGATACAGAGCGAGGGGCGTCAGGCTTGACTTCCTTGCCATTTGCCCTCGCAGATCGTTTCCCAAACCAGAGAACCAAATCACGTGCGTGTCGCCTCAATTCATGAGAATATGCGCTCAGTCGCCAGGCGTTCAGAGTAGCGGCTTAACCGGAAGAACCACGAACTAAGAAACCAGTGGAGCCGATCACACGGTTGAGCATCACACGGCTGAGTCATCACTAAGTCGAGCCGCCATCAAAGGAGGTTCCCAATGCGCACACTTCATCGCATCCAAGTCGCCTACGTTTTGCTGTGCCTTCTCTCCATTTCTGTCTCGATTCTTCCCGTAAAAGCCCAGGATGAACAACAGGATGCGCCCGGCAGGACTATGCGTCCAATAATTCGTGGTCGCCATTACGCAGTCGCGTCGATGAAAGCCGAAGCTACTCGCGCGGCAGAACGAATCCTCGAGGCCGGCGGCAATGCATTCGATGCCGTAGTGGCTGGACAGGCGGTGCTGGGCGTGGTGGACGCCGCGATGAACGGAATCGGCAGCGACGCGGTGATTCTGATCTACGATGCGCGCTCGAAAAAAGTGGTATCGCTCAATGCCGAAGGCACGGCGCCGAGGCTTGCGACGATCGAATGGTATAAGAAGAACAACGGCGGCAAGCTGCCGCAAAGCGACGGCTTGCTTTCGGGCACAGTGCCGGGAATGGTTGATGCGTGGTACATCCTGTTGGATCGCTGGGGCACGATGAGTTTCGAGAAGGTGCTTGAACAAGCGATCGATCTTGCGGAAAACGGCTTTCCAATCGGTAACTCGATGGCCCGGGCCATCGCAACCAGTCGAAAGATCACCAAGTATCCTACAACAACCAGGATCTACCTGCCGGATGGTAACACTCCGAACCCAGGTGACATCGTTCGCAACCCGGCACTGGCGCGAACGCTCAAGAAACTGGTCGAAGCCGAAAAGCAAAGCGCGAGCAAAGGCCGTCACGCCGCGCTACGGGCAGCGCGTGATCGTTTCTACAAAGGCGATATCGCGAAAGAGATGGCTGCCTTCTCCGAAGCGAACGGCGGGCTGTTCCGGTATGAAGACTTCGCCGTGTACACCGCCAAAGTCGAGGAGCCAGTCTCAACCAACTATCGCGGCTACCAGATCTTCAAGAACGCGTCTTCAAGTCAAGGTCCTTCTGAATTGTTTGCGCTAAACATGCTCGAGGGTTATGACCTCAAGGCGATGGGCCACAACAGCGCGGCATATATCCAGACGACCGTAGAAGCATTAAAGCTGGCGATGGGTGACCGCGAAAAGTATCTCGGCGACATGGACTTCATACGCATTCCATACGAGGGTTTGCTCTCCAAGGAATACGCAGCCGAACGGCGCAAGCTGATTGATCCCGACAAGGCGTCGCTTGAACTAAGACCCGGCACCGCGGAGAAGTTTATTAAGGGCGCGCCGGCGATGGATCGCCCCCTCAAAGTCACGACCACAGGAGACGCCGATCACGATGGCGACACTAGCTACATTGCGGTGGTGGATGAGGCGCGCAACATGATCACGTTAACCCCAAGCCTACACAGCGCGTTCGGTACGGGTGTGGCGATGGGCGAGCTGGGCTTCATATTCAATTGTCGGGGTGACTACTACTCGCTGGAAGCTGGCGAGGCTAATGCGCTGGCGCCGGGGAAGCGGCCTCGCAGCACGTTGCAGGGGACGCTGGTTATGAAAGACGGTCAGCCTCAAATGGTGCTGGGCACGCCGGGCGCCGATAATCAGGTGCAGGCAACAATGCAGGCCTTGTTGAACATGATCGATTTCGGGATGAATGTGCAGCAGGCGATTGAAGCTCCTCACTGGTTGACGCGTAGTTTTCCGGCATCGCCTTTTCCGCACACAATGCACCCCGGCGATCTTTCGGTTGAGTCCCGTGTGCCGGAATCGGTTCGCGAAGCACTCAAAGCGAAGGGACACAAGCTTACAGTTTCCGGCCCGTGGGCGGGGACCTCTCTGGCGGCAATTGTAGTGGATTTGCGCACCGGGGTGCTCAACGCCGGAGCGGACCCTCGATCAGAGGCTTACGCCTGGGCACGGTGAGCTGGCAGATTGACGAGGAGCGAGGCGCGACTCGAAGCCCACGCAGCGGGCGACAGCGTGTAGCCCAGGGCGAGTCCGCGAGCCCTGGGAACTCACGAGCCGCAACCTCGTCCGTTATCCAATCGCAAGAGCCCGCGCAGCGGGCGACAGCGTGTAGCCCAGGGCGAGTCCGCGAGCCCTGGGA
>CAZOOE010000791.1:0-2588 GCA_964581275.1 uncultured Clostridia bacterium | reverse complement strand
TACCACGATGCTTTCCGGCTTTCAAGGCCAAAGGGAGTATTAAGCAGCTCTGGCCGTATCACGGACAAACCGTAGATTGAGAAACTAGTCCTCCCCAGTTAAGCCCCAACTTCCGAGTACTGACAATCCGCCCAGAATCTCCTTTTCTCTTTTAAGAACCGCGCTTTGTCGGTCTGCCAGAAATGAGGGGAGCCGAGTATTGGCCGATAGAGTTACATTCTCATCCGTAGTAAAGAATCATTGGTAAAGATCCTTTTTTCCACAGGAGTGCTGACGATGGCCGACATAAATGAAGTGGTTGTCCGCGGGAGCGCGGCAGGATTTGCGCAGGAGATTCTCGCGGGCCGACATCCTTTGACGGCAGACGAGCCCGTGGCTGCCGGCGGAGCCGACACGGGCCCAACTCCCTACGACTTACTACTTGCTGCCTTGGGCGCTTGAACTTCGATGACGGTTGCGCTGTATGCGCGACGCAAGAGCTGGCCGCTCGAAGCAGTCACCGTTAGGCTGCGCCACAGTAAGATTCACGCAGCCGACTGCGCCGATTGCGAAACCAAAGAAGGAATGCTTGACCACATCGAGAGCGACCTCGAATTCGCGGGGCGGCTAACCCAAGAGCAACGCTCGAAGCTGCTTGAGATTGCCGAGAAATGCCCAGTCCACCGCACCCTCGTCTCCGAAATCGACATTCGCTCCCGCGTGCTGTGAGCAATGGCGCACAGTCGCCGACCATACGCCCGGAATTGCCGGGCACTTGCAGAGAGACACCGCACAATCGAATTTCGTCAATCACCAGCACGCATGACTAGTGCGGCTCACGAAATGCGGCCCGATCGAGAGCGGGTTTGAACCACAGTACTCCAAAAGCTCCGCTTGCACCGCACAAGGCCAGCCAAGCAGCGAGGCCAGCATGCGAGACGCCTAAGCTGGCTGCCATCGTCCACGTCATGAGAACAAGTACAAGGGTAGACCAGCGAATCCACGGCGCCGTTCTCCGCACCTGATGGCGCAAGCGCTGGGGATCGAACGCGCCCGTGTACAAGGGCAAGAAAACTAGGACCCATAAGAGAACAATGCACACCAGCTCAAGAAAAAATAGAATTGATGCCCATCTTCCAGGAGTCCACAACGTAAAGCGCCAACCGAGATACCCGATGAACAGAGACCAGAGGCAGATGCGCAGATGCGCGATTTCCCAACGACGATACGGAGTTGTTCCGAATAGCAGAAAGAAGCGTCGAAGAAGACTCGTTTCCTTCTCTGGGAGCTGCCCAGTGCCCGGCGGCTCGGCGCCAACACGGCGAGCATTCTGAAGGTCCACTAACAGCTCTCGCGCCGATGAGTAGCGCTCCTCGGGGCGTTTGCGCAGACACTTCTGCAGGATGCGATCGAGTTCCGCAGGAGCCGCGGGAATAAGTTGGCGGAGAGGTGGCGCCTCCTGCTTCAAAATATTAGCAATCGTCGAGGGAGGAGTTCGCCCCAGGAAAGGATTGGCACCCGTAGCCATTTCATACAGGACAAGCCCCAGAGCATAGATATCTGTCCGAGCGTCCACCGACTGCCCCTCTAGTTGCTCAGGAGCCATGTAGTTCACAGTTCCAACCAGGACCCCGGGGCTCGTTGCAATTGAGACCGTCTCCGCAATGCTCTCTTGCCCGAGTGACAATGGGGCGTCGAGGTGTTTCGCGAGTCCGAAGTCGAGAATCTTGACACGGCCGCGGGAAAGATCGTCGAGCACCCAAATAATATTTTCAGGTTTGAGGTCGCGATGGACTATTCCGTGGCTGTGCGCCGCGACCAGTGCATCGGCGAGTTGCGCAGCACTATCGAGGACCTCATCCGTCGTGAATCGGGCCCGCGCCAGCGCTTTGCGCCACGTAGAGCCTTCAACGTATTCATAAACAATAAAGCTGCTCTCACCCTGGTCAACAAAGTCATATACAGCGGCAATACACGGATGGTTTAACGCAGAGGCTGCGCGGGCTTCGGCCGCAAGGCGACGGTTCAGTTCGGAGTTGCGGCTAGTATTGAACGGCAGCATCTTGAGGGCAACTCTACGATGCAGATGGGTGTCATAGGCGCGCAGGACCACTCCCATACCACAGCGGCCAACTTCCTGCTCGACCCTATACCGGCCGACTATGAGCTCACTCAGCATGGCTCGCGTGTATACACACTTTACTCCCCCAAGCGACGCGAGACTGTTGTACTCGGACTTGTACCAGGACTTCCTCGTCCTTGCTTGCTCGTATCATATCGCCGTTATGAAGGACACTGCCAATCGCGGTGCCCCGCACCCGGGCTCAGACGCTGCGTTTTTCTTTGGAAAGCGTCGAAGGCTCTCCGCGTCAGCAAACCTAGGATGGGTTCGCCATATCGCCGGGCAATCGTGGACAGTTGACGCTCAGCCCTTCCGTCGCGCCTATTAGGGAAGTGTTGGCGACGATTCAGAAAATTAGGTTTATTTCCTCGCTTGAGGTTCTTCAAATCGCTTTGCACTAAGTCGGTTCCAGCAGACTAGGTACACGATAGTTAACCTGAATAATTCACGAATTTGAAGACAAAAGAAGCCTCCTCTGTTACAAACA
>CAZOOE010000790.1:0-2599 GCA_964581275.1 uncultured Clostridia bacterium | reverse complement strand
AGCCGGACGACTGGGGAATGGTTTCGATCAGGACGCTGGTTCCATCGATCACGCCAAGCACGGAGCCTCGGCCGAGTGGAGAGCCGGCTGGTTTGATGGCACCGCTGGAACCGGTGTAGTAACGACCATCGCCCTTGTTGAACCAGACCTCATCCGAGCCAGTGATATTAGCAACCTGAGCATAATTATGGCTGGTCAGATTGATGACCTGAGTGGTGGTGCTACCCGGCAGATTGCCCGGCGTGCAGCCCAGCAACAGATTGTCATGCGGCCCGACGGTGGCGCCGTTCGGTCCACAGGCTGTGAGCGCGATAACCCCGGTGTTGGTTATCGGATTGAATGTGCTTTCAACCGCCCTGGGCGCGAAAGGATTGGTCACCAGCAAACCACCGCTACAAGGTGTGCCAGTGCCCATCGGGAGTTGGCCGTAATTGCAACCTGGCGGGTTATCGGCGATCGTCGGGACTGATGTATAGAAGCGTTGCGTCTTGGGATCCCAGGCAGGTTGCTCAATGCCCAGGCCAAAGCCAGACGGCAAAATTGTGGGGTCTATCGTAATCCTGATGATCACAGAAACTCCGCTCACTGCAGCGTCGCCATTTGCATGGAAAAGCGTCGCAAACGGTGGATCGGCTGCGTTGTTTGCGGCCAGCAGAAACTTGCCATCCGAGGTGAGGTCCATTTCATCAACTCGCAGGTCCGTCTTCGCACCCGTGGCTATCACTTGTTTGGTTTCGCTTCCGGCTGGCGCTTCGAGATCGATCACATGGACTGTGCTGTCGCCATCACCGCCATAGAGCCACCGTCCGTGTGCGACAACTCCGGCTGGACCGGATGCAGCATTATTTACCGTACCGTTGGCCCGCAGCACGATCCCCTGAAATGGCATATCGAGACCGGCTGTCCGCACGAATTTCAGTTTTTCGGTGTCGATGACATCAATGCCCTTGGCAGAGCGATCCGCCAGATAGTATTCATCCCGATTCGGATTGACAAAGCTGATGTCGAACGACTTCAGTGGACCGGGAAGCGGAATGGCCGTCAGGCACTTGGTTTGCGTGTTTACAGGTGCCCCAGGGCCAGTACAGGAAGCCGCAACAGCAATGCGGGCTGTTGCCAGGAGTGCCAGTCCGAAGAACACCCACATGAGCGCCCGAGAAAGATGCATTCGCAAATTCGATTCTGTTGTCATGAATTTCTCCTCTAAGAGGGAATCCCTGAGCTTCATTGAAACCTCCTCGTTTTTTGTTCACATTTCTGATCGAGTAGAAAGTCCGCCGCGTAGACCGGTTGGTCGATACCGACAATTCCAGTGGTCGGGGAGCTGTGGTTGTAGCCGCACATCCAGCTCCCACTTATATTTGTCGTTTCACTTAATAAGAGAACCTCTTCGGGCAAAAGCCAGCCACCAGTGGATGCTCATATCTGTGTCACTCCTGGACCTGCTTGAGAAATCTCAATCCGTGGCCTCTCATCCCGGAGTGTTGTCGCCCCTCATCCGGCTTGTCCTTCCAGTTGAAGGTCACCTGTGACTGACCGAAATATGCGGATCGTAAAGGACCTAAACAGACAGGGGGATTGGAGGCGCCCTCTGGTGGAGTGGATCACCAGCAAAGTTCAAGAGCCATTCAACGAGATACTGATTTAATGCAGAACCCTTGAGTCGTAATGGCTGGATGTATCCGTCACCCGGAAGATAGTTTTGAAGGCGCCGTTGTTGCTTGTCGACCGTGGGTTGCCTCACCCAATTCAGTTCTACCGCTACAAAAGCTAGGTCCAGGCCCGAGTTCGGTGAGAAGCGGCCAGGGAGACTCTTGACGAAACGTCCCTTGCCGTCGTTGAGCCAGACGCCGATGTGCTGACCGAAAAACCGATCGGAGATAATCAAGTCGGTGTCGTCGTCACCATCGATATCAACAGCAGCGATTTTGAGACCTAGCGCATTGTTGTGGACAACGGTGAACGAACTGGAAGAGGCGTCGCTGCTGAGTTGAAATTGAACGCGGTAAAAATAGCCATCCTTGGTAGGGCCAAGGTGCTGGCCTCCCGCGAAGTCGAGCTTACGGTCACCATCCAGATCGCTCAGCACCCAACCCGATTCTGGAAAAGAAAGTCGAAGTGCGTCTGGAGTCCCTGAAGTGGGTAGACTCTCCGCGGCACAGCAGTACGCACCCATCGAGACAAACAGGATCACAAGAAACAAGCAATGGCGACGGCGCCGTCGAGAATGGCAAACCATCATGGTTCTCCAGATGAAACTGTATCGAAGGTAGGCACACCTTATCATTTCAAGGCTATGGGGTCAACAAAGCTACGGAGTTTCACAACATAGATGAAAGCCCGCGATGCTGGCGGTCTCCCTCCCGCCTTCCGCGTGCCTGGAGGCGTCGGTTCGACCGCGAGCAAAGCGGTCAGTCAGCTCGGCCGCAAACGTCGAGCGGCGAGCAGTTTCCCGCAGGCGATGCACCTTTTGGCCTTCAAAGATGGCGGGCCGGTTCTCCGTCAAAGGTCCATACGCGGTGGCCAGCGCGTTAGAGCGTCGAATCGAGGGCGCGAAACACGACGCCCATTCCGCCTTCACCAAGGCTCGACTTCACGA
>CAZOOE010000789.1:0-2603 GCA_964581275.1 uncultured Clostridia bacterium | reverse complement strand
GCGCGTTCGTGAGCACAAGCGATGGGGTTGTCGTGCCAAAACTCATATTGATGACCTGAGCTCCATGCCGGACCCCATATTGGATCGCTTTTGCAATAGTGAAGATATCACTTCTTCCCAGATCGTCGAATGCGCGCAGGGGCATGATCATGCTGTCCGGAGCCATCGTGGCAATGATGCCAGCACAAATTGTCGCGTGGCTGTAAGCCGGATTGCGGCTATCCAGGAATGCAGCCTCAGACTGATCGAGAAATGCCGCTTCCGACTGGTCTAGGAAGGCGGCGTCCGATTGGTCGAGAAACCCGGCATCCGATTGGTTGATAAACATGGCGGTCCGCCCGTTGAGTGAACGGTCAGTCACAAAATCATAGCCGCTTGTTAGATGACCAATCAGCGCGGGATGTGCGTAGTCCACCTGAGCATTGATGTCGGCTACAACAACGGCGCGACCAGTCGAATACTGGAGTGCTTCACCAGCCCGAATCAATTGCATGGCCGGCTGATGCTTGTACCAATCCGGGGGCACAGGTTTGGGAACCACCAGAACTCCAACTTGAGCGAAGCCCGGCAAAGTCACGCCCGTGTTCGGCTCCATCGATTGAATGCCTAGTAACGACGAAGTAGGCGCTGACGGCCATGACGGCACGTCAAGCAGATAAGTGTTCGCGCCGGGGATTGCGTCTAGGAGCGAGCCTCCCAGCGCAGAAGCAATATTGGTGATGCTGGCTGTTGGTGAAATCTGGACGATCAACGGGAAGGAGGCTGCTACCTGGATATGGAGGCCCAACAGCAGAGCCAGGATCAGGAGTGCTCGACGTCCTGTCAAGTTCATGTGTATCTCCAGTGTGCGGTAAACAACAAGCAAAGGTGTTTGGGCAATTAGGCGTTTTGCCTGAAGTCACTCAGCGCGCTTACAAAGCAAGTGGATAACCGAATTGAAAACTCAATGAAATCTGCAGTTCCTGAGAAGACGTTTTCTACTAGGGCCTTCCCGAGCGGGAAAAATTTGCCGAACGTGTTCGCTAAAGACCACTAGGACGCTACGGACTTCCGACCAGGAAGAATGGCGCCCAATAGAATGGATTCGGGTGTTCTTGTCGAGTGGACAGCAGCGCCGATCTGAAAGCCGCCGACCGAGTGGCACCCTTTTGCCATTCCTGGTAAAACCGGAACATTAAGGCCTTGGTCGATTCATCGTCCACGTTCCACAAACTTAAGAGTAGGGAACGGGCGCCGGCATACAGAAAGCCCCGCATGAGACCTAGCAGATCATCAGAGCCCGTCACTTCGCTCATGCCGGACTGGCAGCCGCTGAGCGTGACAAGGTTGGTCTGGCAAGTCATCGAAAAAAGATCCAACGCGGTGCACCACCCGTCCGCAAGCTTGAAACTGGAGAACATCGGGTTGTCTCGACGAAAGATCGCGTGAGTCGCAATATGCAGAAATGAAGAGCTCTTGCAGTTTTCCATGAATGCCGCGCGTGTTGCTGCTTTGTCACAGAGGAGGCGAGCCTCAGGGAAAAGTCGGCTTAGCCCCGATATCTCCTCATAGATCAGCGGTGTGTTTTCGTCGGCAACTCCGACTAATAGGGGCGATTTTTCTTGAACATCTGCCTTCTCCAGGCAGTACTTCAGGATCGATCCGCTCGGGGCGTATGAGACCTCATGGTCGTCGATCAGGTGCTTTTCTCCATCATAAAAAGCGTGAAAGGGCAGAAAATGCAAATTCGCGTGTGGGACGATTGCGACGTGTGGTGTCCGGACCTGGCCGATCAGTGGCGCCAGCAGGCTTCGATAAAGCTCAAACAGCCGGCGGCGTATCGAGTCCATAATTTGCTGCGAATGTTCGTCTGCGTGGAACGGCTCGAGCATAATTTGTTCGAACTGAAAGCGAAGCCGGTCTTGTAGATTCAAAACACGGCTTGCCGTACAAAGCCGGCGCAAGACTTCTACATTGTCCCGAGTCACAACAAACGCCAGAACCTCGTCACCAGTTGTGAAATACTCAACCAACGTGGTTCGCTTAGGAAGGCTTTCGCGAATGGAATCCATCGTCACAATCGAGACCTGCTGTAGAGATGCGTATTCCGGGTTCACTTGTGAGACGTCGCGCAGAGCGCGCGACAATTCCTGCTCCTTCTGGGCGATACGATCATAGTTCGCCAGTGCAGGGAACGAGCGGACTTCCGGCTTTAAACAC
The DNA here is from genome assembly GCA_964581275.1 of uncultured Clostridia bacterium. Classification (GTDB taxonomy): domain Bacteria; phylum Acidobacteriota; class Blastocatellia; order UBA7656; family UBA7656; genus Onstottus_A. The sequence goes on along the minus strand of CAZOOE010000789.1, from coordinate 404 downwards.
GCATACTGTAGGTTCAGTTCCTCGCGTAGCCGATGAACTTTCGCGATTAGCGGTTGTTCAGGTTGTTCCGCAAGAGCATGTTGAGACAAGAGTTCCACAAGGCCCCGGGATCTCGCCCGTTCGCACCAAATGTATGCCACCGAAAGTCCCTTTTCCGGACTCATCTTATCAAGCGACAGACGGACAAGGGCTTCATACGGGCGCTGGCGGCCTTCGAAAAATGTTACGCGGAGGTCGTCCTGACGGAGATAAGCCTGATGGCTCTCCAGTTCTTGGACCGCGAGCTCGTAATGGAGTTGGGCTTCTTCCCATTTCTGGCCTCGCTCTGCGATCTCTGCGCACAAAACATAATAGGGAAAAAGCGTTAGCGGCTTTTTTATCGTCTGGCTGAACTTGGATATTTC
>CAZOOE010000788.1:1894-2603 GCA_964581275.1 uncultured Clostridia bacterium | reverse complement strand
TCATCGAATTACCGCGGTAAAAAATGAAATCGGTGCGCCAGTCCCGAGAGAATCAATCACGAGTCGTCTTGTTACCTGCGCTGCTAGCGCTTTCGCTGCTCGCTGCGAAAGAGACGCTGGATCTCAGCGTCGTGCAAGCGTTCGCGATCGCCGTGACGCTCTTCCTCTTCGCTTGCCCCGCTGGCGCGCCTCAACAGGCTTAGCGCTCGGTCTCTCACCTTCTTGATTTCTTTGCGGCCGTCTTCAAATTCAATTTCAACGGCACCAGATTCATCGGTTCCTAGAACTCGTGTAACTGTTCCGTAGAGCACGCCGGCAGGCATTGCGTAGCTTACCTCGTCCCCCTTTTTGAAATCCGTGCGGTGACCCTTGTTCATGGTTGAGCACCTCGATTCACTCTTGCGGGCCGCGGTTTCTGTGCTTGCATACGCACCGCCCCGCATTTCGAACAAACCCACTTTCGCTGCTTATGATAGCTGCGCTTTTTCTCGATCATCTTAGTTCTGCATCGCAGACAAGTCATTGGGAAATGATCGGGGATGCGTGATCCGTGATTGGAGTGTTCGGGATTGAGATCACGAATCCGGTTTACTTGTCACGCATCAGGACATCACCAATTCACGCATCGCGAATCGCCCCCTCGGTTACTGTTCACATATCGGTTGCGTTATCCCAGTCTTCGTCGAATACTCGTTCTATCTTTCGCGCC
>CAZOOE010000788.1:0-1884 GCA_964581275.1 uncultured Clostridia bacterium | reverse complement strand
AGGGCGGCCTCCCACGCGCGGGCATCCTGACGGGCATCACGCCACATCGAATCGGTGTGACACTGGAAACACTTGGTTTTCAGGAGCGCGAGGCCGGGGTGCGACTGCTGGGCGGCTGCGGGCTTGATCAGAAACAGCGCCGTAGCAAACGCCAGCGCCAGCAAGGCTCTGCCACCGATGGACATCAACCCCACCCCCTGTGTTCTTGTTTTCATATCGTTTGCGTTATCCCATTCTTCGTCGAATACTCGTTCTATCTTTCGCGCCATTGCGTCGTCCTCGACTATCATCCCAACTTCTCGGCGGTTGTCGAGGCTCACCGGGCGAATGTTCTGACTGCCGATGAAGAACCGGCTGCCGTCAACCACAAGGCATTTCGCGTGCAGCTTGTAGCGGGCGAGCTTGCGCACGTGATAATTCGGCACCACCTCGTCATAGGACGTATCTTCGCTGATGATCTTGATGCTGCATCCGAGGGACGCTTTGCGCAGCAGCAGACCGATCGCCTGTTGGTCCTCTACTTTTGCATCCAGTATCCGAATAGTCCGTTCTGCTGAGCCGAGGAGTTCGAGCAGCTTCGACCTGCTGTTGTTGGGGCTGATGAGCAGAGGAAGGTCTCTCGGTTTGAATATCTCTCCAGCCCAGTCGGCATCAAAAAGCCGGCTCAACTCGGTTGCGATCTCATGATCTCTTATGAGCAGTCCAAAGTCGCGCGCGTAGTGAAGATTCTTCTGCGTCGGGTTGAAGGTCAAGATCAACGATAGCTGGTTATCAATGGTCATGATCTTGTAGTGATAACGTTTGATCTTTTCCTTGCGTGCTCTCGGGACGGTTACCTCAATGCCAACCTTTGACAGCTCTTCGGAGAGCCTCTTGTTGCGCTTGGTCCAACCCTTCGAAGCTGGAGCAACCAGGGCCTGGACCTTGACGCCGCGAGACACGGCATAAGTCATCGCTTCGCGGACGATGGGATCGTTCATGCGAAAGATGGTCATCTTGATGTTGGTTGTGGCGCTGTCGATCGCGTCGACAATCGGGAAAAAGCTGTCGCCAGGCTGCACTATCAACGATAGGTTCTGTACCTTGGTATAAGCGTCCATCGGCGTGGCTGTTCTCGATAGCTAATCCGCAAGACCAAAAGCGGTTTCTCGGCGCGGCAAAACGGGAGTGCAACGCTGCATAACGTTTACCATACGGTCCGAGGAAAGGCAAAAGAATCAAACCAAAAGTTCGTAGTCGGCCTTTCTTTAGGCGGGAGTTTGTAATGAACGAAGACCGTTGACTGCTCCACATTTGACCGGTCGCCCGTCGTCCGTCATCGGTCCTTACAAAATTCCGCCTAAACTAAAGGCCGGACTACGAACTTCTGACTTCTGACTTCAGGCTTCGTTGGCTATAATCCCAACGAGGATTGCAATGGAACACATCCTGGAGAGAAGTGAAGTGTGCGATTTGCTTGGCCGGATTGAAGCACGCGTGCCGTTGTCATTTGAAGAGTGGAAGTTGGTTGAAGACTCCGCGTCGACTGAGGAACTGGGCCATCTCGCAGACCGATTGCGCAAGACGCTGCATCCCGACAACGCAGTGACCTACGTTGTCGATCGGAACGTGAATTATTCAAATGTGTGCGTGTCGGTGTGTACCTTTTGCGCGTTCTATCGCAAACCCGGATCTCCCGAAGGTTATGTTCACAGTTACGAAGAGATCTACGGGAAGGTCGAAGAGATGATCGAGCTTGGCGGCAGCGGAGTGCTGATGCAGGGTGGACTTCACCCCGATTTGCCGCTCGAATACTACACCTGCCTCTTACGCGAGTTGAAGACTCGATACAATATTCATCTGCATTGCTTTTCGCCTCCGCAGCTTGATCACCTCGCGAAAATC
>CAZOOE010000787.1:0-2603 GCA_964581275.1 uncultured Clostridia bacterium | reverse complement strand
CCGAAGCTACGGGGTCCGAGAAGGTGGGGGACGGTGGGCGACACGGGGAATGGGCGAACCCAATCGACCGAGAAACTCGTCGAGTCGAAAAGGCGGATTTCCCGTACTCCCCATCTCTCCGTCCCCCCATCTCCCCGTCTCCCCGCCGTCGCTTCGCGACTCTACGGCTGACTCAGTTACTGGACAGACTGGTGCTCTCGGACCTTGCGCGCTTCTTTTTTTTCATCCTCGGTGGTTTCTCCGCGCTCATTCTTATCATCACCCTGTTTCAGTTATTGGACTATATTACGCGCAATAACATCGACTGGCCTATCGTCGCCAATTATTTGCTCTTCCTGCTTCCTTGGATACTGAACTCAGTAGCCCCAATGGCAGCGTTGGTAGCAGTAATGATCACTTTCGGCATCCTTCATAAGACCAGCCAAGTCGTCGCACTGAAAGCTTCTGGACAGTCGATTTTTCGCCTCGCAGCACCCGCCCTCGCGGCGTCGATTCTGCTGTCGGCCTTTGTCTTCGTAAATCAAGACTACATCCTGCCCTTTACAAATCGACGACAAAACAACCTGCGGTACCTGATCCGCAAAGGACAAGAACCACCGCAGACCTTCTATCAAACAACCAACAAGTGGATCTTCGGAACGGAATCACGCATATTCAACTATGCGTACTTCACCCCAACGAGCAACTCGTTTGCGAGGCTCAACGTTCTCGATCTCTCGAGAGAGCCGTTCAGCATCAGGCGGAGGCTGTACGCGCGCCGCGCCTGGTGGGACGGCTCAACCCAGGAATGGGTCCTGGAGAAGGGATGGGAGCGACGGTTCCAAAACGATCAGCCAATCGCTTTCGAACCCTTCGAGGAACGACGAGTCAAACTCACCGAGCATCCCGAGTATTTCAAGAAAGAGTCGGTCGGCTCCTCGTCGATGACGCTCGCCGAGCTGCGGCGGGCGATCACTGATCTGTCGCATTCAGGTTTCGATGTGCTCGACCTGCGAATCGCGCTTCAAAACAAGATTGCGTTTCCGCTCACCTGCCTTGTAATGGTCATGGTTGGATTGCCATTCTCTTTCTCGGTGGGCAAGCGGGGCGCGTTGTACGGCGTGGCGATCGGCATCGGAATAGGTCTGGCGTATTGGGGACTTACCGGGCTGTTCGAACAGATGGGCCGCTACGAGATGCTTCCTCCAATGCTCGCAGCATGGGGTCCGAACCTCTTGTTCGGCGCGGGCGGTCTCTATTTGTTCCTGACGTCTAGAACTTGAGCAGCATCAGTCCAGTAACCGAACAGCGGCAAACGCCCGCTTACTACTATCCCAGTAGAGCATCTCTATAGCCTTCTCATAAGGCACCCAGGCGTAGGCAACGTGTTCACGTGGATCAACCCGCACTTCGAACTCGCGAACCAGTAACGCGAAGCATAACTCTTCATTGTGCGTGACTCCCGGCGCGTACTTTTCCCTCCATAGCGGCGCAATCTCGAAATTGTTGACCACGCCAAGGTCGATCAAGTCCTGTTCGCGCGTAGTGAAGCCGGTTTCTTCGAGGACTTCCCTCACCGCCGCCTGCCTGTGAGTCTCTTCCACTTCGAGCGAACCCGTAATTGACTGCCAGAACCCGCCGTGACTCGGAACCCGCTTGAGGAGGAGGTAGTGACGCTCCCCACCCGTATTGGCGAAGATCACAACTTGAATTGACCGGGGCTGTTTGTAGTGTATTTGCGAATTCAAATCATCTCTCTCCAGCGGGATTCAACAAGACACCGCCGATATCAATACCAAGTGCTTCGTGAATGGTCAACGGTTTCAAGATCCGGCCGCCCTCAACTTCACCATCAACTGTGGCTCTGATATACTTGCCATGAAACGCTCAAACTCGATTGCCAACATTGATCTTCAAACGAGCTGTGCCTTTTGAAGGAGTTGCGATGTACAAAAGAGATGAACCCTCGGTCGATCGTCATGCCAAGGACCCGACGCCACGCCATGGGCGAGTGATCCTGATGCTTGCGGCCCTCTGTTGCCTGTCGATAGGGGCCGCGGTCGGTGCGATAGTGAGCGGGAACGCGGGCGCCAAATCAGAGGACAACCGGCTTACGATCAATAGCACAGCGATAACGCCCGACGCGTTGTCGGCCACGTTTGCCAGAGTTGCGCGTGATGTCGAGCCCTGCGTGGCTCACATCAAAGTCTATGAGAGCGAAGTCTACGGACGTGAAGGCGCGGGCTCGGGCGTGATTGTGAATCCCACCGGTTTTATCCTCACGAATGCGCACGTGGTGAGACGCGCCAGCAAGATCCGTGTCAAACTTTGGGACTCCAGCGAGACTGACGCGAAGGTGGTCGGAGTAGACATACAGACCGATCTGGCGGTGATCAAGATCGACGCCAGCAAGTCACTCCCCATTGCGCGAATGGGTGATTCCGACAAGCTTAGTGTCGGAGACTGGGTGCTCGCAATAGGCTCTCCGTTTGGCCTGGAGCAGACCGTGACGGCGGGCATAATCAGCGCCAAGGACCGGGTCACGGACTCTGGGGCGATGCCGTTCCAGCAGTTCCTCCAGACCGACGCTGCGATTAACCCGGGCAACTCGGGCGGCCCGCTGG
>CAZOOE010000786.1:0-2607 GCA_964581275.1 uncultured Clostridia bacterium | reverse complement strand
CTCAACCTACCTCGTCGGCGGTAGGCCGTACTTCGACGCGTTACGCCGATTCATCCAGTCCTGTTCCGGGACAGGTCAATGAGGAGCATTTCCTTTTCTCCGAATGCCGGCGAGATAAGAGGCCGCAATTTTCGGCAATTACGAGGTGGCCTGCGTTGACACTCGTCAAAACGCCTTCCTATAATCGACCTCATATTCCAAACTACACATTCAGCTTGCAGCATGGAGACTCAATGGAGGACGAACAGGGGCCCGATCGAGATGCTAACGATCAAATGGAAGAGCGCCGGCGCGCGCTTGGGCGGATCATCGAACTGGGCTTCGATCCTTATCCACATAAATTCGACCGCACTCACTCCATAAGTCAGATAATTAATCGGTTCACGAACAAGAGCGGCGGCGAACTTGACGCCGAGCGCCCGCAGGTTCGAGTCGCCGGACGCATCCATGCCATAAACAAGATGGGCAAGGCCGCGTTCGTTCGATTCTCTGATGGTGCTGAGCTGCTTCAAATCTACATCAAGTCAAACGAAATCGATGAGCGAGCGTGGTCTCTGCTCAAGCTGCTTGACCTTGGAGATTTTATAGGAGCCAACGGAAGGTTATTTCGCACCCGTACCGGCGAGCTCTCGATTCACGCAGAGTCACTCACGTTCCTTGCGAAGGCGCTCGTTCCGCCGCCGGACAAATACTACGGTCTGCACGAGGTCGAGTTGCGCTATCGCCAGCGCTACGCCGACCTGATAGCCAATCGGGAGGTTCGTCGGGTTTTTGAGATCCGCTCTCAAGTCATTTGTCTGATTCGAGGGTTCTTCGACGACCGAGGTTATATCGAAGTTGAAACGCCAATGCTGACATCGTTGCCCACCGGCGCCACCGCTCGTCCGTTCAAGACTCATCACAATGCGCTGGACATAGACTTGTACGCGAGGATTGCACCAGAGCTTTACTTGAAGCGGCTGATCGTCGGCGGATTCGAAAAGGTCTATGAGATCAATCGCAACTTCCGCAACGAAGGAATCGACCGCTCGCACAATCCCGAGTTCACCATGCTGGAATGGTACGAGGCGTATTCAGAATACCACGACCTTCTGAGGCTGACTGAGGAATTGATCTCGTCGTTGATAGAGAAGGTATCCGGGACGCCGCAGATCGAATATGGCGAGAAAAAGATTGACTTCGCGCGTCCGTGGAAGCGCTTGACGATGCGCGAGGCCATCGTTCACTTCTGGCCGGCCCTCGGGGAACGGCCAACGATCGACGACCTGTCGACCAAAGAAGGTATTCTGCGATGGGCCGATCTGGATCAGAATCTCAGATCTCAGATTCTACATCTAAGATCCCTGGATTACGGACCGCTGCTCGGCGAGGTGTTCGAACACATTGTTGAAGCTCGGCTGGTCGATCCAACGTTCATCACCGAGTTTCCGACGGAGCTGTCACCCTTGTCGAAGCAAAATCAAAGCGATCCTCGCTTCGTAGATCGCTTCGAGCTGTTCATCTCAGGGATGGAAATCGCCAACGCGTTTTGCGAGATCAACGACCCGCTGGATCAACACCGACGCTTCGAAGCGCAGATGAAACTCCGAGAGCGGGGAGACGAAGAAGCGATGGTGATCGATGAAGACTACATCCGCGCGTTGTCTTACGGGATGCCGCCGACCGCGGGCGAAGGCGTCGGCATCGATAGGCTGGTGATGCTGTTGACCAACTCGAGATCAATTCGAGACGTGATACTGTTTCCACATATGCGACCGGAGAAACCAGAAGGCAGCAGGCAGTAAAGCTGAAGGCAGTGGCCGTTGTTCGAACGATTCGCGATCGCCGCCTTCTGCCTTCTGCCTTCTGCCCTCTGCGTGCTGCTTATGCCTTACGAACTTTTGATCGCTCTCCGCTACCTCCGCGCCAAGCGCAAACAGGTGATGATCTCGGTCATCACCGTCATAGCCATGGCCGCCGTGGCAATGGGCGTTGCATCCCTGATCGTTGTGCTCGCGATGATGACCGGGTTTCGTCAGGAGTTCCAGGCAAAGATCCTATCCGGTACTGCCCACCTGAACCTGACTCTCAAGGATCGGCGGCCGATTGAAAACTACCGGGCACTGGTAAGCCGTTTGAGCTCAGTGCCCCACATTCGGTCAGCCTCGGCAACGCTCTATCAACGAGTGCTCGTTCAGGGGCAGAAAGATACTGAAGGCGCAGTCCTCAAGGGCGTCGACATGGGCGCGGCTCATAACGCCAACGAGGTGTTCCAGTTCACCATCGAGGGCAATCCGCAATTACTTGCCGAAGCGGAGACCGACTCGGAGAGCGGAGCGAAAATCGACCGGATTGTTGTCGGGCGCGAACTCGCTCGCACCGTCGGACTCAAGGTTGGCGACGTCGCGACGATCATTTCTCCTCAAGGGCACCTGACCCCGGTGGGCCTTGCGCCCCGGTATCGCGACTTCAAAGTGGCCGGCATCTTCGCGTCGGGTCTCAGTGATTACGACGAGACGTGGGCATACATCTCGCTCGAAGCCGCCCAGCGACTGTCGGGAGCCGAGGATGTTGCCGAGATCATCCAAATGAAAGTCGACGACGTCGACGCGGTCAAACAGATCGGCG
>CAZOOE010000785.1:0-2607 GCA_964581275.1 uncultured Clostridia bacterium | reverse complement strand
CCGGGTCGGTGTAACGGTTCAGCATACGGAAGCCGAAAACGGATTCAAGATCTGGTCCGATCGGTACGATCGCTCGCTCGACGACATCTTCGCCGTGCAGGACGAGATTGCCGCCGCGATCGTCGGCAAGCTCAAGGTCCAGATGACCGGCAGGACGGGCGCCCGGATCGTCCCGCACCAGAACCGCAACATCGAGGCCTACAACATCTATCTGCAGGGACGCTATTCGATCCGGAAGCTGACGAAGGATGGCTTCGAGAACGGCATGGCGTGTTATCGCAAAGCCATCGAGATCGAACCCGACTACGCCGAGGCGCATGCCGCCATGGCGCAGGCCTACATGCTGCTGGCGATTTTCTCGGTGGCTCCGCCCCGGCACGTGATGCCGCTCGCCACCGAAGCCGTCACGCGTGCCCTGTCGCTCAACCCGAATCTGGCGGAAGGGCAACGCGCCCTGGCCTGGTCGAGGCACTGGTAAGAGTGGGACTGGTCGAGGGCCGACGGCGCCTATCGGCACAGCGACAATACGTTGGCCCAACGCCGAAGCGCCTAATGTCAAGATCAGAACCAGTGAGAAAACCCCACTGATCGCCCTTCTATCATATTTGCTCATAGCCTTTAAACCTCCTTTGTTCGGATCAACCCGGCGTCACCCTCGTTCTGGCGCCGCGTTTAAGGATTTTGTAGTTGCGACGCCTCTGACCGTCCCGGCCAGCACTGGCCGGTATTCGAACGTGCCTGAACGCATTGGATTGAGACACCCTTCCGGGGCCAGCGTAGCGAAACTGGTCAGATCCTCTTTCATAGCAGGCCGAAAAATCTTATGAAGGCAATGTACGTGCCGCCCAATGTACGTGCCGCCCAATTCTGTCTGTAGACTGCACACTTATGCTTTACGCAAACCGAAAGATTTAGACTTATAGCCTCATCGCGAATGCCCATCCTCTTCAAGACCACACGGGCCCGCCGCGGAATGTTAGTTGCCAAGCTGCCTTGATACAGGAGGTTTGCATCATGAAAGTCTCTGCAAAGCGTCTAGCCATCTCCCTGGTCATACTAGTGTCTTTCGCTTCAGCAATACTGGTGGGTCCCTGCATTGATGCTGCAGTCCAAGCAACGAAGTCAAAAAAAATGCAAATCAAACCACAGAAGCGGGAGAAGCCTAACCTCAGAAGAGCCGGTAAAGATTATAAGGTCAAGAAAGGCGCTGAAGTCGCCGCCAAGGTTAAGAAATTCAAAGAGAACAACAAAAGTGTACGCGCCGCTCTCAAGGTCTTCGAGGATAAGAAACGAATGCCAAAGATCGACCAGTCATTCGCCGTCAACGGCTCGCTAGGCTCACTGAAAGCGGGGCTCAATACGAGTGGAAGCGTGTTTCAGAAGGTCAGTTACGAGCAACAGTCGTCAATTGGTGGCGACTATGTAGAGATAATCTTCGTGCCAGTTCTCAGCCAGGCTATGGAATGGCAGGGCGCCGTCATTGCCGACCTGTATGACAATAGCAACAACATCGTTGGCGAGTATGTAGCTCTGTCAGTCCTGGTCATGCCAGACGCGAATCTCTACGCTTGGGATGAAGTGTACGAGGCTCCGGTCTACGACGGCGTGGTGCAGCCAGCCATTGCTGAGCCATGGATGTTCACAAATGTCGATCTGGGGGTTCCATTAGATCAACAGCAGGTATCTGTTGACGCGAATCAACGCAGCTCTCGTGAGAACCTCAAAGCTGTTCCGGCCAGTTATGTTCAGGGGGGCACAGCGCGAATCCGAGCCTGGGCCAACTGCACATTTGGGTGGTGTGGCGGCGCAGGTATCAGCTGCATTGGCACGTCCGTTTGGAGCGCCGACGCACTAAACAGTTCGTGCTTTGCGTCTGGATGTGGCGATTATGCGATCGGGTGCTCTTGGGAAACGATCTGGCAATGAGCGCGTAATTCCAAGCTCAGGTAAAGCAGGAGTCAATCTTGCGTCGAGTTTGATCTTGCCTTGCTCGACGAGAGTCACAAGCCCACGCTTAACACACCTATCCAACGGAGGTAATATAAAAAGCATGAACAACATTAATCGCAATAAAAAGAAGTTGTCACCAGAACAACGTGAAGAACTACTCAGAGCATTGAAAGCCCGTTTTGAGAAAAACATGAACCGCCATAAAGGTCTTGAATGGGCCAAAGTACAGGCAAAGCTGGAAGCTAATCCCGAAAAACTGTGGTCACTCAATGAAATGGAAAGAACCGGCGGTGAACCGGATGTTGTTGGTCATGATAAAAAGACGGGCGAATACATTTTTTATGATTGTTCAGCGGAAAGTCCTAAAGGCCGCAGAAGTCTTTGCTACGACCGTGAAGCGCTGGAGTCGAGGAAAGAACATAAACCAACAGACAACGCTATTGACATGGCAGCTGCCATGGGCATTGAGCTTTTAACGGAAGAACAATATCGAGAGTTGCAGAAACTTGGAAATTTCGATACGAAAACGTCGAGCTGGGTGAAAACACCTTCTGATATCAGAAAACTCGGCGGCGCCCTCTTTTGTGATCGCCGCTACGACACTGTTTTCGTGTATCACAACGGTGCGGAATCTTACTATGCCGCTAGGGCGTTCCG
>CAZOOE010000784.1:0-2608 GCA_964581275.1 uncultured Clostridia bacterium | reverse complement strand
ACGCCGACCAGGCTGCGATCGCGCGACTCGGTGAGCAGATCGATGGCCTGCACGATTCGGTCAAGCGCGCGTTGTTCCCATTCCGGTACCTGCTCGTAGTCCTCATCAATCACCGGGCCTGAGTGTGTGTGCGATGCGATGAACATTACCTCATTTACCTTGGCCGTCTGTCGAACACGCTCGCGCACAAAGTTCATCTTTGGCTGCCCGAATGAACGCCCCAGATCGATTGTCACCACTGCGACAGCCTGACGTCCGTCATCCAGCACCAGCACTCGCGCATAAAGCGGATCAAGCGTCCCCGTCGCCGGGCCTGAACGATCGCCGTATCCCCACAATTCCACGCCCGTCGGCGGAGTGATGTCCGCGCGCGCGACGCCAGCCTTGAAGCTTTGCGCGTTTGCTACAAGTGGCAACCCACCCAACAGCGTAAGCCAACAGAAGAAGTTGCGCATAGTTTGCCTCCCGAGACCACCGATACTGGGTCAAGAGTCAATATTTCGGTGCGTGCGGCACCTCGTAGTGACGAATTGATTCGTTTTCCAACGGCGCAACGACGCATGAATTCGTCACTACGAAGCCTCGCCCTCCCTAACGACTCGGTGATGTTTGCAATTTACCTGACAAAGTAAACAGATTGACTAGATGGCGATCAATCATCGCTTCGCCCGCGCCGACTTCGATACGTGTGTTGTAACCGGCCCCGTAGCCGCCTTCGCTGGCGGCGCGAATTGTCGGCACATAGCCAATCCACTCGCCGCCCTCACTGTAGGTGTAACCGAACAGGAAGGTGTACGAGATTTCGGACTTGTCCCGCAGTGCAATCTGCAAATCCACGAACGGTTCACCGGGCAGAGTGGCGATGGCAATCTGGTCGTTGATCAACAGCGTAGTCAGCCCGGCTCGGATGGTCTTTTGCGGGTTCCAGCGGTCGCGGAAGCTCAGCACATCAGCAGCAGCCACCAACCTGGCGTTGTCATTCACCGGTGGCTTAAGCTTTCGCGCAACGGTCAAGGCAACACCGGCCAACTCGTTGCCCATCTTCTCACCTTCACCGAAGCCGTCTTGGGTGACCGGTTGTTTGTCGAGGTACGGATTGATGTCGCCCGCTCCGCCCTGGGTGAACAGACACAGCGCACCGCCTAGCTCCCGTTCCATTCGGCGGGCCAGATAGCCCGGATAATCCGCCGAGATCAAGCGGTTGTCCGGTCCCAAAACCACCGCGTGGCAGGCGTAGTTGACGATTATTGCCCGAGGCTTTCCGGTGGCATCGTCTACCCGGATCACCCCAACTGTCGGATCGATTGGCGCACTGGGCTTTCTTTCTGCATTCCGCCAAAGCATCGTGACTTTGTCATCTGCGCCCACCTGGCGGCGATTGTGACCGAGATAAATCTCGCCGGAGCCTGCGGCAATGCGCGCCGGGAACATCTGTTTGGTGGCGGTCTCGAGGGCTTGCAGGATTTTGGCTTCGGTGTCAGCGAACCATGAGCCCTCAGGGCGCGGCCAGCTCTTATCTTCCCAGGTCAACGGTCCCGAATGGTTATGGGTGACGGCGATTAGGACGTGATCGGCCAGCTTGCGTTCTCGGGCCGATGAGACGATTCGTTCAGAGGGAAACGAGCGCAGATCACAACTTACGATTGCGACCGTCATTCCCTCTGATTTGAGAACCAGCACGGTGGCATAGAGCGGGTCGTGAACGCCGGTTGATGGTCCTTCCCGGTCGCTATACCCACCCATCGGCGCACCAACCGGCGGAGTCACCTCGACCCGCGCAACGCCTGCAGTCAGTTCTTTGGCTGAAGCGTCCAGGCTGCCTGCTCCCAACAGGAATACCACCAAAGCGCAGAACCTGATGATGCTCATCGCTCTTGCTCCTAGTTGTTCGGATTAAAAACTTCTGGAGGCTGTCATTGTAGAATGAATGTCGAGGAAATTCGAGCGAACTGGTCTTGGCGGAAGTTTGCGTCTTTGCGCGAAACAGTCAATTTGCAGTTGCGCCCAGAGTCGCCAAGGTCCGCCAAGACGCAGAGCAGAGTTTCGACCCGAGATTGCGATTGACCCAATTGTGTCGTACCCTTGCGATTCAGAGCAAGAAACAGAATCCGATGCGGATAAAAACTGATCCGTCTACTCGAGGTACAATACTCAGACGAGCAAGCGAATCCTGAGTTCCGCCCCGAGGAATAAAAGCGGCGCCGAGTGCGGTGCCGTCAACCCAACGTGCTCAGCAGAGGGAATAACGTGAGGCGCAGGGTGTCAATAGTGCTTGTCGGAATTGTACTAGCGGCCTCCTGCGTGGTCTTTGCCCAGGAACCGAAACATCAAACGACCACACCAATCGATTTCAACCGCGACATTAGTCCGATCCTATCCGACACATGTTTCGCTTGCCACGGTCCTGACGCGACCCAACGAAAGGCGAGTCTTCGCTTCGACAATAAAGAAGGTGCGTTCGCAAAACCCGGAGTGATCGTGCCCGGTGACTCGTCGAACAGCCGGCTGATCAAGCGCATCACCGCCACTGAACCCGAAATGCGAATGCCGCCGGTGGCATCGCAGCGAACGCTGAGTGCGAGACAAATCGAGCTCCTGCGACGATGGA